>JANOUH010000001.1:0-13400 GCA_031416795.1 Cytophagales bacterium
GTTGGTGTGCTTTGGATGATGGACGCTTCCATTAACATCAGCATGGAACCATTCCGAGCATTTGTTGGTGATATGCTTCCACCATCGCAGCGCACAACAGGATTTGCCATGCAAAGTTTTTTTATTGGAATCGGTGCCATTGTGGCATCCTTTCTTCCGTACATTTTTACAAATTGGTTTGACATCTCCAATTCATCCACAGCGAAAGGTGAAATACCTGATTCCGTCAAATACAGTTATTACATTGGTTCATTCATGCTGCTTGTCACCGTGATGTGGACAGTATTCTCAACAAAAGAATATCCTCCAACCGAAGTAGGAGAAGAAAAGTTAAGAAATCGTGAACACCGTAAAATTGAAAATGAGGGAGCATATCGAACTAAGTTTCAAAAAATCGGACTTATCCTTCTCGTACTAGGCGTCTTGATTTTCCTGATCGTTTATTTTGGCAATCTGGAGAAGGAATTATACGTCTTAGGTATTGGACTTGGAATGTTTGGTATAGTACATGCGCTGGCTTCTTACTTCATTGGTCAGGGCAAAGCCTATCTGGGTATTGTTCATATCATTAAGGATTTCAACTCGATGCCAAAGACTATGGTTCAGTTAGCCTATGTTCAGTTCTTCTCCTGGTTCGCATTATTTGCCATGTGGATTTATACAACCAGTGCGGTAACGAGCTATATTTTTAATTCTACCGATCCCACATCACAAGCTTACAATGATGGGGCCGATCTGGTGGGTATGCTGTTTGGAATTTATAATGGAATCGCGGCACTGGCGGCACTGATGCTTCCGATCATCGCAAAGTATACCAGTAGAAAAATGACACATTTCATTGCTTTAATGTGCGGAGGAGTTGGCCTTGTTTCTTTTTATTTTATCTCTGATCCTTTCTGGTTATGGTTCTCCATGATTGGAGTTGGTATAGCGTGGGCCAGTATTTTATCCATTCCCTATGCCATGCTATCCGGTTCTCTTCCCGCTGAAAAGATGGGCTATTATATGGGCGTGTTCAATTTCTTCATTGTGATTCCACAAATTGTTGCCGGCACCATTCTAGGATTTATGCTGACTCACCTTTTCAATGGTCAACCCATATATATCGTAGTTTGCGGAGGAATTTCCATGGCCATTGCTGCACTATTGAGCCTGAGAGTAGATGATCGGGATGAAATAATTATTAAACAGAACTAAACAAAAAATGATGAGGTGGCTGACTTTCTTCGTTTGTCTTTTCTTCATATTGAATGTTGAGGCGCAAAATTATCAACCGTTAAAAGAACGGATGTCTGATCTTTCTGAACTAAGTAAGACAGGCTCCAATGAAAAAATTCAAACCTGGTGGACTTCACTCAGTACTTCCAATCAAATTCCTTTAATAGCATCAGACTCGGTTTACTTCCTATACAAAGGAGTTGCAAAATCAGTCGAATGGATGGGTGACTTTAATGGCTGGGGTTTTCAAAAAAACTTTCCGAATAAAGGGAAGTTAATAGCCGGCACCGACATTTGGATTCTGAAAGCTTCTTTTCCAAAAGATGCCCGGCTCGACTATAAAATTCTGATTGATGGAACCAACTGGATTCTTGATCCTGAAAATAAATTTCAGCAATGGTCGGGCGTTGGCGGAGGAAGCCCTAACTCTGAACTGCGCATGCCTGATTGGAAAGAAGATCCAATTCAAGTTGAGCGAAAAAATAATCATAAGGGAACGATTATAAGTGATGTGCTCTTGAATAGCACGATACTCGGATATCAAATCATGTACTCGGTATATTTACCCTATGAGTATTCCAAATCAGATAAATTACCTTGCATTTATGTTACGGATGGCTATGAATATCTCCATCCTAAGCTTGGCAACATGAGCACGGTGTTGGATAACCTGATTGAGGATAAAAAAATCACCCCGGTAATCGCTGTATTCATTGATCACCGTGCCCCAATCGATAGATCCAACAACCGTAGGATGCAAGAGTTAGCTATGAATTCAAAATATTTGGATTTCTTTACGCAAGAGTTGATACCTCATATCGAATCTGGATACCAAGTGATTAGAGATGCACAACATCGTGCGATCCTTGGCAATTCCATGGGCGGCTTAGCAGCAACCTATTTTGCATTTACTAAACCTGATGTATTTGGTATGGCGGGAATTCAGTCGCCTGCATTTTATACCAGGCCACAGATTTACTCACTCTGTTCAAATCCGGCCGATCCAAAAATGAAAATCTCTATGACTTCAGGTTTGATCAATGACACGAGTATAGAAAGTAGAAAAATGAAAGATATTCTTGAAGCTAATAGTTGTGTCTATAATTATCGCGAAGTAAATGAAGGTCATTCATGGGGAAATTGGCGAAGACTAATCGATAATATTCTTGTTGATCTTTTTCCACAAACCAATTAGTTTTATCCTCCTCTTAATATTTTACTTAAATTGAGGCATTCCATTTGTATATCGTTTAATTATGAAGATACATTTACTTTTCGCTACACTGCTTTCGGTAATTCTTTTTGATTCTTGCTCCTCAGGTAAAGGAGCTCTTAAGCAAGGAGATTATTATTCAGCAGTATCACAGGCAGTAGCCCGTCTTAGACAGAATCCTGATCACAAGAAATCAAAAGAAGTACTTAGCACAAGTTATAAGATGGCCATTGAGTATCTGGAGACAGACGCTCAAAACCAAATAGCATCGAATGCTAATTTTAAATGGAAAAATGCTGTTCAGAACTATGAAAGCATCAATAATCTATACGAGCAAATACGAACTTCACCAGGAGCATTAAAGGTAATTCCCAATCCGGTAAATAAGTATAATGAGCTCACCGAAGTAAAAACCAAAGCAGCCGAGGAAACCTATGAAGCGGGCATACAAGCCATGCTTAAAAACACACGCGAAGATGCCAAGCGGGCTTACTTTCTTTTTTCAGAAGCAAACAACTACAATCCAGGATATCGTGAATCGATTGAGATGATTGAACAATCAAAATTTAATGCAACGCTCAAGGTCATAGTAGATCCTACTTTTCAAAACTATAATGATTGGAATTTCGAACCCATCATTTTTGGATCAAGACCCAGTCAGTTTGTAAAATTCTATACTCCTCGCGAAGCGCAGGATGCAAACCTGAATCAGGTAGATCAATTTGTGAAGGTTACTGTCAATGGGTATACAGAAGGAAGACCCGCTACAACCAAACGAATGGAAACCTTTAAGGATAGCGTAAAAGTCAGCGAGAAAACGGTAAACAATCAAAAAATACCAGTATACGAAAAAGTAACAGCAACAATGACTATTTACGAAAAGGTCATCACATCACGCGGATCAATCACGATTCACATTAAAGATGCCATAAGCAATGCTGAAGTAAGAAACTCAGAAATCATCAGCGAAGAACGTTGGTCTGATCGGTGGGCAACGTGCACGGGAGACTTAAGAGCGTTGCCAGAGGCAAATAAGAAAATGTGTGGCTTAAAGGAACCCTACATGACACGCGATTTTCTTCGGAACCAAACCAAAAAGGAGTTGGATAATAAGCTGGCTAGCTACATTTCGGGATTTTACGGTCAATACTAAAGCTAGTATTGTAAGCTGTAAGACAATTGTGGTTTTTTCTAAAACCATTTGATTCATTAATTGGTTAATACAGCATATGAAAAGGATTCATCTGGTAACACTGTTTTGTTTCGCTTCTTTGGCGCTTTGGGCGCAAACCATCAAACCAAAAAACATGAATGAAGAATTACAAGTAGCCACCTTAGGCTCTGGTTGTTTCTGGTGCACAGAGGCCTTTTTTTTAAAATTAAATGGCGTTGAGTCTGTTGTATCCGGTTACTCAGGTGGAAAAGTTAAGAACCCCAGTTATCGCGAAGTATGCACAGGATTAACCGGCCATGCTGAAGTAATTCAGGTAAAATTTAATCAGAAAATAATCTCCTATGAAGATATACTGGAAGTATTTTGGAATACGCATGACCCAACAACCCTAAACAAGCAAGGAGCTGATGAAGGAACTCAATATCGCTCAGCCGTTTTCTATCATAGCGAAGAACAGAAAAAGATTGCCGAACAATATAAAAGTCAATTGGAGAAATCGGGAGTTTACAAAAACCGAATCGTGACCGAGATAACACCTTTCACGGTGTTTTATCCTGCCGAAGGTTATCATCAGAATTATTACGCACTAAATCCAAACCAAGGCTATTGTCAATATGTAATACGCCCTAAAGTGGAAAAATTCAATAAGCAGTTTGCTTCAAAATTGAAAAAATAGATCACTTGTTAGAAAAATATTAAAACCGACTACTGAAGTGAAACATATTATCCCTGGTACCGTTAGAATGTTTAGAGTGTTAAGAACTCTCATAGGTTTAGGTTTAGGTTACAAATAACCCCTCAGGCGGAGGGGTTATTGTATTTATAGCAACTCGTAAATATCACTTACATAAGAATATGAAACTACTGAACATAACCATTGTCTTACTCACTCTTTCATTGATTGCTTGCGGTCAGGAAAAATCAAAAAATGTTCCAACGAAAAATCAGTATGGCGTAAATAAAACGGAAGTTGAATGGAAAAGTATGCTCGCTCCCATGGAGTTTGAAGTGCTGAGAAAGAAGGGAACAGAAACAGCCTTTACAGGAGCGTTATGGGACAATCACGAAAAAGGAGTTTACTATTGCGCGGGCTGCCAGCAGGAATTATTCAGTTCAGAAACAAAATTTGAGTCAGGCAGTGGATGGCCAAGCTTCTATCAACCCATTAAAGACGGAGCCGTTGCCGTTGGAACGGATACCAGCTATGGTATGTTGCGTGATGAGGTGGTCTGTAGTAAGTGCGGTGGCCACCTGGGTCATGTTTTTGATGATGGACCCAAACCAACAGGTCTTCGCTACTGTATGAATTCAGCCGCAATGAAATTCGAAAAGAAAGACAAAAAGTAATTTAGAATCAGCAAAGTGTTTAAAGAAGACCTCTGGTAATAGTCAGAGGTCTTTTTATTTAGTAACTTTTGTAAAAAATAGTTACCCATGTGCAGACTCATGGCCTACAAGGGCACCCCCATTATCATTGATAGTCTTCTCTATCAACCTAAGAATTCATTAATCAACCAAAGTTTCAATGCTAAGGAAATCGAAGAACCACTAAACGGAGATGGATTTGGGATTGGATGGTATGTGCCCGAAGTGAATAATGAGCCAGTAACATTCGTTTCCGTAAACCCCGCCTGGAGTAATAGAAACCTCAGAAACCTGGCTCCCAAAATCAAAACAGAATGCTTAATTGCTCATGTGAGGGCAGCCAGTGTTGGAGAAGTGTCTGAGTCCAATTGCCACCCCTTTCAATATAATAACATGCTGATGGCACATAATGGAGGTGTGGAAGAATTTGGAAAAATTAAAAGACATTTGAGATCTCCGTTAAGTGACGAACTTTATAATTGGATTAAGGGGCAAACTGATTCAGAGCACATCTTTGCATCACTCCTTAACCATCTGAAATCAAATCATAACACAATAACGCCCGAAACGGTGGTAGACTCTTTTGAACATACATTTCGCAACATCAAGCACCTGATGACAAAATATGATATCCGGGAACCTGCCTACCTGAACATGGTATTTACAGATGGTAATTTTATGGTGGCAACCCGATACGTATCTGACGATAAGGAACAACCTTTGACCTTGTATCATTCAGAAGGCAGCCGATACGTAGTGGAAGATGGCATTACCAGAATGGAAGCACCAAAGGATGATGACCAGGCGGTTTTGGTGGTATCTGAAAAACTTTCAGATGATAAAGATTGGACCATGATTCCGGCCAATCATTTCGTGATCGTTGAACAATCTTTAAATGTGAGAGTGAAGCCCATTAAAGATTGAGTCATTTTTTTTACTTCCCTTACAGAATCCATTAGCTTCGCTGTAAAATCCTAAGCGTGTGAATTACGATATTATTGTTGTGGGTGGTGGCATTGTAGGGCTTGCCACGGCATTGAAATTAAAAACTTCTAATCCTTTTCTTAAAGTCCTTTTGTTGGAAAAAGAAACCGAATTAGCCAAACATCAAACCGGAAATAACAGTGGAGTTATTCACTCAGGACTTTATTATAAACCGGGAAGTCTAAAAGCAAAAAACTGTATTCACGGCTATCATCTTCTTGTTGATTTCTGCAAAGAGAATAATGTTCCATTCGAATTGTGCGGCAAGATTGTAGTGGCGACCGAAGAAAAAGAGTTACCTCTTTTGGAAAACTTGTATGAGCGTGGCCAGCAGAACGGGCTTCAGAATTTAAAGAAACTCACAAAGGAAGAACTAAAAGAATATGAGCCGCATGTAACAGGCCTTAAAGGAATCTTTGTTCCTCAAACAGGAATTGTGGACTACAAAAAAGTATCAGAAAAGTATGGTGAACTTCTTAAGCAAAAAGAAGCTGACATCAATTTAGGTGAGCAGGTAATCGATATTTTGGCAGATGCTTCTAAAGTGGTGGTCGTTACGCAGAAACAAGGCTATTCTGCAAAATTAGTGATCAACTGTGCGGGTCTGTACTCAGATAAGGTGGCCCGGATGACCATAAAAGATTTGAATGTGAAAATCATTCCGTTCAGAGGCGAATATTTTAAGCTGAGAAAGGAAAAAGAATACCTCGTAAAAAATCTGATCTATCCTGTGCCTGATCCAAACTTTCCGTTCCTTGGAGTACACTTCACGCGCATGGCAAAAGGTGGTGTTGAGGCAGGACCGAATGCTGTGCTGGCTTTCAAAAGAGAAGGCTATAAAAAATCCGATATCAATCTTTCCGAATTAGCAGAAATATTGGCGTGGCCAGGTTTTCAAAAAGTGGCATCAAAATATTGGCGCACAGGATTCGGTGAAATGTATCGTTCGTTTTCAAAAGCAGCTTTCACCAAAGCACTTCAAAAATTAATTCCTGAAATTCAGCAATCAGATTTAGTGGAAGGCGGTGCCGGAGTGCGCGCACAAGCATGTGATCGCGAGGGTGGTTTAGTAGATGACTTCATGATCCTTGAAAAGGAGCATGTGATCAATGTGTGCAACGCTCCCTCTCCTGCTGCTACTTCATCATTAGCCATTGGAGAAACCGTTTCAACGCTTGCTCTGAAGCGTTTTAGTTAATCCTTGAATTATCCTTTTCGTTTGAATTCTGCCAGATAATATTTCTTGGTCACCTATTTGTGATTTCTTACCATTCTATACATCAGAAATCAATCGAAGTACAATGTAAGCCAACATACAGAAGCCCATTACCGCAACTAAAAAGCGTGCTCTGGAGAAATGAAATTTTGAAAGCCTCATAATGTTATGTAGAGTTTTGAACTTGAAATGTATGTGGAATCATGATGCCGCTTCATCTCTTTCCGTTAAACAAGCTTAAAACCACATTGAAACGATTTTTTAATCGTGGAAATGTCAAGATTGATCTCCCGAATTTTCAATAGATGGATTAAATCGAATTTAAAATGGGATAAAATCAAAGCGATAAGGACCAATGTGTCCTTCTGCAGATCACTGAGCTTTAATTGTTTTCCTCCTGCCTCAACAAGACCGAACGGTGTAGGCGAAAAATGATGCCTCCTTGAATTCCCCAAACATCAACATCGCTATAATAACGCTGATAAACTCCACCTAGGGTGGCAAATCCGTGAAAGGCTCCTGTTGAGAATATTTGTCTCTCAAAAGAGGCACTGATTTCCCTTCGAGGTGTTGCATCAGTCTCATAGTCTTTGGCAACACGATATTCTAAACTGCCACCCAATTTATGATCGTTTGATAATATTGATAAACCAAAGGTGGATTCAAAGAAGGATTGCTTACTTCCAAAGTTCTCATTCATAAAACCGAAGCCAACACGACCTATTACGTTCTTCGCTGTAACTAAATTCAATTGGATAACTTGCCAATCAAATGTGGTGAGATCTTTTGGTCCGTCAATATCTTGCTCCATCAGGTAATTAACTCTGAAGTCGGTTGAAAACAATCCCCAATTACCTCTGATGCGCGGATTAAACAGATAATAATTGGAGGGCTGCGCAGCTACTTGTAAGGCTAATTCAAGCGAAATAATTCTTGGATTTATTTCCTTCTTACTCAACTTGTCGCGTTGCCATGCTCCAATCCCATTGCCTATTAAATCAACAAATAAATAGGCAAAAAATCCCGAAGAGGAGGACGATGAACCGGAACCTCCTCCTCGTTCACTTGATCGAGAGCTAGTACTTTTTGAATTAGAAGAAGAAGAACTCTTGATCTGATCTACCTGTGCCACTACATGGGTTACAGATAAACAAGCCAGAATGAATAGCGTGTGTTTCCGCAGACGAATCATTTGAAAAGTTTTACTCTTTCACAGCAGATACTTCAATCTCAACTAAATAATCCGGATCAATAAGTGCACTTACCTCTACCATACTGGTGACCGGTTTTATCTCTTTAAAAAATTCGCCATGGGCTTTACCTACCGCCTCCCAATTTGAAATGTCAGTAACAAAAATCCGTGTGCGTATCACATCTTTCAATTCGAAGCCGGCCTGCTTTAATACGGTTTCAATTTTCGCAATGATGAATTTTGTCTGGCCATAAAAATCCCCTTTGGCTATCACATTGCTGCCATCCGTGGCTACCGTTCCTGAAACTTCAAGCGTGTTGCCGACTTGTACAGCCCGGCTATAACCAACAATATCTTCCCATTGGGCACCGGTGGAGTAGTTTGTTCGCATAATTGATCATTCATTTTAGTACCGTAAAATAAGCATTATATAGTATAGGGTTGACGATAATTTTCAATTGAAAAGCAAATCAGGCACAGACGTAATTTTGCTACTAGCAGGTGTTTGACGCCTTATTGGTAGCAAGAAGTTCCAACGAATCGCAGTTGGTAATGGGTAAAACTTTGCAGGCCCATCGATTATATTTGATTCGCATACGTTTGAATTCAACCAAATAAAAATTTCCGGTCAAAACCCAGAGTAAAAAATCAAAAGTTTGATCAATTATGATCAGTTTTGTGGAATCTCAAGATCAACCCCCATTGAGGCCATGAAAGAAGGAACTGTACAGGAATTGAAAGCCCTGATGGATTCAGGAGCGGATTTCCAGTTGATTGATGTTCGTGAACCACATGAATATGATATTTGTAACCTTGGTGGAGAGCTTATTCCGCAGGGTGAAATTCCACATCATATTGACAAGGTTTCAAAAGACAAGCAAGTAATCATGCAGTGCCGCAGTGGTGCCCGGAGTGGCAACATGGTGCAGTGGCTTGAGAAAAATCACGGATTAACCAATCTCTATAACTTAAAAGGAGGCATCCTGGCTTGGGCCAAAGAGATTGATTCAACAATGCCCACGTATTAAATCTCAATAATACGTCACTTACTATTGACCGTTTGAGTTAAAAACTCACAAAAAATGCACTTTAAAAATGCTAAATATAAAATACATGATTACTTTTGTCTATTGAACTTATAGATATTATAGGTACAATAGACGTAATAGGTGAATGATAGCCGTATTGATTATAACAGCCCTATGAACAAATATAAATTGAACTACCTGGAGCAACTGGAATCTGAAAGCATACACATTATGCGCGAGGTGGTGGCACAGTTTGAGAGACCTGTATTGCTATTTAGTGGTGGTAAAGATTCAATTACACTAATGCACTTGGCGATAAAAGCATTTGCTCCTGCAAAAGTCCCTTTCCCCCTATTGCACATTGATACCGGACACAATTTTCCAGAGGCATTGGAATTTCGTGATTGGATCGCGCGTGAGGCGGGTGCAACTTTGATCGTTCGGAAAGTAGAAGATACAATCAAAAAGAAAAGCCTTACTGAACCAAAAGGAAAATTCGCCAGCCGCAATTGGTTGCAAACTCATACTCTCTTAGATGCGATTGAAGAATTTAAATTCGATGCATGTATTGGCGGTGCAAGGCGTGATGAAGAAAAGGCAAGAGCTAAAGAAAGGATCTTTTCTGTTAGGGATGAGTTTGGCCAATGGGATCCTAAACTACAAAGACCGGAGCTTTGGAACATTTATAACGGACGCATTCATAAAGGCGAGAATGTGAGAGTTTTCCCCATCAGTAACTGGACAGAGTTAGATGTATGGAGTTATATACGCACGGAAAATATCCCACTACCAAAGATCTATTTTTCGCACGAGCGTGAGGTAATCGTACATGAAGGTCAATTGATTGCCGTGTCGCCTTTCATTCGCATTGACCAAACCGATGTGGTGGTGAAAAAGAGAGTTCGATATAGAACGGTTGGCGATATGACTTGTACGGCTGCGGTTGAATCGGAAGCCAATAGCTTAGAAGAAGTCGTCAATGAAATTATGGCTACCAGAATAAGTGAACGTGGTGAAACCAGAATTGATGATAAGGTAACCGAAGCCGCCATGGAAGACAGAAAAAAGAATGGATATTTTTAATCGCGATACACCTATGGACATATTACGTTTTATCACAGCCGGCAGCGTAGATGATGGCAAGAGCACATTGATTGGTCGCTTGCTATATGACAGCAAGAATATATTAATTGATCAATTAGAGGCGATCGAGAAAAGTACTAAAACCAACGCCAATGGTGAGGTCGATTTGGCTTTGCTCACGGATGGCCTTCGTGCAGAACGTGAACAGGGAATTACGATTGATGTAGCGTATCGCTATTTCTCAACGCCAAAAAGAAAATTCATTATTGCCGATGCGCCAGGTCATGTGCAATACACGCGCAACATGATAACCGGTGCCAGCAATGTAAACCTGATGATTGTTTTGGTTGATGCACGTCTTGGTGTTATTGAACAAACCAGACGTCATTCTATTATTGCATCGCTATTCAAAATACCTCACATCGTTGTAGCGATCAATAAAATGGATTTGGTGGATTATTCACAAGAGGTATTTAACAACATCGCCATCGAATATTCAGCCCTGGCTAAATCATTAGGACTAAATGAAATCAAATACATTCCGATCAGTGCCTTAAATGGCGATAACATTGTTGACAGAAGTAGCAAGCTTTCATGGTATGAAGGCGAATGTCTGTTGGATTGGCTAGAAACTGTTGAAGTATCGCAGGATATTAATCTGGATGATGCCCGCTTTCCAGTACAATTAGTAATCCGGCCCCAGACAGAAGAATTACATGATTATCGTGGCTATGCTGGAAAAATTACCAGTGGTGTTTTCAAAAAAGGTGATTCCGTTACGATCCTTCCTGTTGGCCTTCACAGCAAAATAAAAACAATTGAAAAGGATGGTGTTGATATAGAAGAAGCCTTTGCACCACAAAGTGTAGTGCTGACACTGGAAGATGATATCGATATCAGTAGAGGTGATATGATCTCAAAAACTGACAATCAGCCCGCTGTGTCAAATGAAATACAAGTGCTGCTATGCTGGATGGACAACAAACCTTTAATAGCCGGTAATAAATATTATTTACAGCTCAACAGTCGCTTAGTACGGATAGTAGTCAGAGAAATAGAATACAAAGTGGATGTGAATACGCTGGAGAAAGAATATAATCCTACTGAGCCAAGACTGAATGATATCGTGAAAGTAACATTGAAAGCGGCAAGTTTGGTACCGTACGAATCGTATTCAAGAATGAACGGCAACGGTGGTGGAATTTTAATTGATGAAACGAGTAATTCAACTGTGGCCGCCTGTATGATACTTTAAATGCACACGGAATAAAAAACATATTCATTAATACTAAAGTGTGATTGAATGATAAAGCATAAATCAAACAGCATCACGGCAAAGTCAGGAAAAGTAATAATAGCAGGGGCTGGTCCGGGTGATCTGGATCTAATTACCATCAGGTTAAGTAAAGCTTTACAACTCGCTGACGTAATCATTACCGATCGGTTGGTGAACCCCGCCATCATTGAAAATTTCGCCAATGAGAATGCCCAAATCATTCTTACAGGAAAACAAGGCCATAGTGACGCATCGGTCACCATGAAAGAAATTAATGTATTGGTAACGAAATATGCGCTTCAAGGCAAAACTGTACTTCGCTTGAAAGGAGGTGATGTAGCTTTCTTTAGCAATGTTTTAGATGAATTACAAAATTTAGTAAAGCACAACATTCGCTTTGAAATAATCCCCGGAATTACAGCTGCCAGTGGCGCTTCTGCTTATGCTGGCATTCCGTTAACAGCCCGAGGATATGCACAAGGTGTGCAGTTCCTTACCTATTATATCGAAGATCAGTTTATGCCGAACAAATGGAAACAATTGGCAACCTCAACGGACACACTTGTTTTTTATATGTCGGCCAGCCATGCCATTGAGATAGCTGATAAACTGATGTATTATGGAGCAAAAGAAAATACATCACTCGCTGTCATTGAACAGGCTACCACACCCCATCAGCAGGTGCATACGACCACATTGTCTCAATGCAAAATAGACTTTTATGAGAAATCATTTAGTTCGCCATCATTGATGATCATTGGTAAAGTGGTGCAACTACATACATCATTCAATTGGATTGGTAGCTTGGAAGAAGGAACCGTATTTAAACAACTTATATAAATCGATCAAGATGTTAGCAGAAGCAAGACTTCAACAACTTCATGCATTCGTCAGCACTTTTTCTAAAGAAGAATTAGTGTGGGTCAATGGCTATCTAAGCGGATTACTTCAAAATGGACATTCCCCACTGAAACAGCAATCTAGTCATCTAGAAGTTGCCGCGAAAAGAATGACCATTTTGTATGGTACAGAAACGGGTAACGCTAAAAAGTTGGGGAATAGCTTTGCTGCTTCCGCAAAGAAAAAAGGAATCAGTGTGAAGTTAACCGGGTTGGATCAATACCGTCTGACTGATCTATCAAAGGAAGAATATCTTTTTGTCGTGATAAGTACACAAGGAGAGGGTGAACCTCCGGTAGCTGCAAAAAAATTCTATGACTATATTCATCAGGATAGCATTTCATTAAGCAACTTGAAGTATGCTGTGCTGGGGTTAGGAGATACTTCCTATCCTCTATTTTGCAAAGCAGCCGAAGAGGTTGATAGCAGACTTAACAAACTTGGCGCACAGCCAATTATTGCTTTGCAAAAATGCGATGTTGACTATGAAGTTGAGGCCGCTGTATGGTTGGAGGAAATATTTACCAAACTAAGTAAGTCTTCAACAGATCAGATTACAAAACCGGTAATTATTGAGCGAAAAGCATCAACCAAGACTTACTTCGAGGGGAAAATCACCAGTCATATAAACTTGAACGATAAACAAAGCGGCAAAGAAACATATCATATTGAAATAAGCACTGACGATCAGCCCACCTACCAACCCGGTGATGCTATTGGTATCTATCCTTACAATAAAACTGAAGTAGTA
>JANOUH010000002.1:0-2775 GCA_031416795.1 Cytophagales bacterium
CACCGAAGGCATAACAGCGGTCTGCAATCGGGTTTGCTTCATTCACTTCAAGTGGCAAACGACCACGATAGGGAAATTCCCAGGGATTCATCGTGGTGGTCGGATAATCGTCAAGATGCTTCACCTCGCGGCCACGCTCAAGCACCAGTGTCTTAAGTCCTTTGTCACATAATTCCTTTGCAGCCCAGCCTCCACTCATTCCAGATCCGATGACAATCGCATCATAGGTCATTTCTTTGGCCGCATCCCCTAGTATATACATATTGAGAAAATTTAAGGACGTAAATTAAGAAGGTTTTCGATTTAGTCAACTTGAAAATCGTTTGAGTGCAACCAAACAGAAAGAGGAAGGTCATTAGCTGTAACCTTTATTGAAAATTTCAGTTCTAAGAATATAAAACCCCTCGCATCATGATTCGAAATTATCTGAAAGTTGCGCTTCGTTCCATTTTTAGAAACAAGCTCACGGCCTTCATTAATATTGCCGGATTGGCCATGGCCATGATGTGCTGCATACTCATCTATCTTTTTGTGGCCGATGAATTAAGTTATGACCGGTATCATTCAAAAGCGGACAGAACCTATCGGGTGACTCGAAATTTTCTGAATAAAGATGGAGTGCCTAACCTGCATCTGGCCAATGTGGCGCCACCCATTGGACCACTATTAAAAAATGATTTTGGGGAAATTGAAGTGATGGCCAGAGCCATCAACTTTGGATTGGTGATTGGCCTGGAAGAAAACGGTGAGTTGGTAAAGAACTTTTCGGAAGACTATCTCTTCGTTGCAGAACCCGACATTTTCAAAATCTTTGATATTGAAGTAAAGGCCGGAGATAAAAACACTGCGTTGACTCGCCCTTTCACGATCATGTTATCGGAGAAATCCGCAAAGAAATTTTTTGATGATGAAAATCCATTGGGTAAACGACTACGTGCCAACAATCAATTTGATCTCGAAGTAACAGGCGTGTTTGCCGATTTTCCTAATCAATCACACTGGCATCCGGAATACCTGGTTTCGTTCAGCACGATAGAAGATGATAATATATATGGAAGAAAAGGACTTGAAACGAATTGGGGAAATAATTCTTTTGGTACCTATCTATTATTAGGTGAAGGAACGGATCCAAAGAAAATCGAATCAGGCCTACCTGATTTTCTCAATCGTCATTACGGAAATTTTGCCAAGACAAATTTCGGAGCGCCTCCGGATTTTGTTGCCTCCAAATCCACTACGCTCTACCTTCAAAAACTTACTGACATTCACCTGCTCTCTCACCTTGATGACGAACTGGAGATAAATGGCAACATCAACAACGTGCGCATGATGTCGGTGATTGGCATTTTCATCATTCTGATTGCCTGCTTTAATTTTATCAACCTGTCAACAGCACGGGCCACGAAGCGATCTAAAGAAGTGGGTCTACGAAAAGTAGTAGGTGCATTCAAAAGTCAATTGATCAATCAATACCTGAGTGAGTCAGTCATGATTTCATTCTTTGCTTTGCTATTGGGAGTAATTCTTGCCTTTGTGAGTATCGCGTGGTTGAATGGATTTACCGGAAAAGGATTAAGCATGAATCCTGTTACTAACTGGCAACTTTATGCTGGGCTTCTTGCCTTTGCTGTAGTCGTGGGTATCCTGGCGGGATTGTATCCAGCTTTTATCCTATCCAGCTTTAAGCCTGCCCTTGTTTTGAAAGGTCAGCAAGGTTCTTCAAAAGGAAAAGGCTTTGTGAGAAGGTCTCTTGTGGTGGCTCAGTTTTCTATTTCAATTGTATTGCTGATTGCCACTGCCATCACCTTTCAACAGTTGGATTATTTAAATACCCGCAACCTTGGCTATGACAAAGATCAAATTGTAACACTCAGTTATTATAATGAGATCACCGACACCTACGAGGCATTTTATAACGAGCTTACCAAATTTGTCGCGATAGAAAATGTAGGACGTTCGTCCCGTATTCCAACCGGAAGATTGCTTGATAGTTCTGGCCCTCCGTTAATAACAAAAGGTGATAGCCTGATTAACTCTTCCGTCACAACAAAATATGTTGCCATCGACAATGAATTTTTCAGGACCTATGGTATGGAAATGCAAGCAGGCCGGGATTTATCTAAAGCCATTCCTACGGATGACTCACTAGCCTTCATCATCAATGAGACCGCTGCCAAGGCGTATGGTTGGGATAAACCAGGTGATGGAATTGACAAAGACTTCAGCTACGCCAACACAAAAGGCAAATTGGTAGGCGTTGTGAAAGATTTTCATTTTGAGTCACTGCATCAACCCATTGTTCCTCTTGTTTTCTTTTCGCGCCCTGGTGGATTTTACAATGATATTTCGATTAAGATTTCTGGCAACCAAATCCCGCAAGGATTGGAACACATTGAAAAAGTATGGAAAGAGTTTTTGCCCAAGCGGCCATTCAGCTACAAGTTTTTAAGTGATAACTATCAACGTCTTTATGAAGAAGAGCAGAAGCAAAGTCAGTTGTTCACCATTTTTTCAGGATTAGCCATCTTCATTGCTTGTCTTGGTCTTTTCGGTCTGGCTACCTTCAACACGTTGCAACGAGTAAAAGAAATTGGAATCAGAAAAGTTTTGGGCGCTTCGGTACCGAGTATACTCACACTTCTTTCCAGGGAGATTGTGATATTAATAGTAGTAGCTAACCTGATTGCGTGGCCGCTGGCCTGGTATTTTATGAATCAATGGCTGGACACATTCGCTTACCATATTGATATGAATGTAGCAATCTACTTGCTGGCA
>JANOUH010000003.1:0-3331 GCA_031416795.1 Cytophagales bacterium
GCCTGATGACCATGGAAGAAACATGGGGCTGCACCCCATGTTTGTGGATAGCGCCCTTTGAGGGCTGAGGCATGATTATCTTAATCAAGTATGAGGTGCAATTTGTGTTTTCGGATAATACTCGTTTAGGACTGAGACCGATCAAGCCCTGAAAGGGCGGTATCTAGATAGCGATGTGGCGTAGCCCATCGCTTAAAAGAATGAATCAAGTTCAAGCCCTGAAAGGGCGGAATCTCCCAGCGATGGACGCAGCCCATCGCTGAAAGGGCGGCATACATCATTCAATGGATTATTTTTTTTGAACCCCTCCACGGCTGCACCACCTATAGGTCATTCTCGTACATCCGAAATCAACAATCATAAATTATAAACAAACAACCAAAGTAGGATGATGGGCGCCAGAAACCTCACTAAAAATCTCCACACGATGAACTGCCATTTGCTCTTGATATTCAGCTCAGCGAAAACAACTTCTTTGGATAATATCCATCCAGCCAATACCGCCATCAGAATTCCGCCTATAGGCATCAACAGATTGGAACCGAAGTAATCGAGCAAACCAAAAATAGTTTTGCCTTTCAGTACAGTAATGAAATCCAGGGGAGTAAAGTCAGAGAGGTAGTTGAAGGAGAACACGGTACCTAATCCAACTAACCACAAAACAATTCCAGAAATAATGGTGATCCTTGTTCTGCTGCTTTTGATACTTTCTTCTAAATGCGAAATGATAGATTCCAGTAATGAGATGGAGGAAGTAAGTGCAGCAAAGAACAATAACAA
This sequence comes from Cytophagales bacterium, assembly GCA_031416795.1. Taxonomy (GTDB): domain Bacteria; phylum Bacteroidota; class Bacteroidia; order Cytophagales; family Cyclobacteriaceae; genus ELB16-189. The sequence goes on from JANOUH010000003.1 coordinate 781, forward strand.
AAAGAAAAATGATCCAATGAATCCACCACCGGGTAGCTCACCAAACGTGACGGGCAAGGTGATGAAGATGAGGCCAGGTCCTTCGGTAGGAGAAAGGCCGTATTGAAATACAATTGGGAAGATCGCTAAACCTGCCAGCATGGAAGCGAAGCCATCCGAGAATGCAATGATGACGGCTGATTTTAATACGTTCGTTTTAGGTGGCATGTATGCACCGTAAGTAAGCATAACACCTATACCAATGCCAAGAGAAAAGAAGGCCTGGCCGAAGGCGGCTAACACCACCTTGGGTGTAATCTTTGAAAAATCCGGAGCAAACAAAAATCGCAATGCCTCCATGAATTTGCCATAGATCATTCCATAAACAACCAACAATAACAGAATCACAAACAGGGTAGGCATCATCCAGCTGATGGATTTCTCCAAACCATCCTGCACACCCTTGGCTACAATCCAAACCGTAGCAATCACAAAAAGGCCTTGCCCGATCATCATGCGAAACGGACTACCCAGCAATTGCTGATAGAAAGCAGTAGCGCCTTCGTTGTTGAGATGATTCAATGAGCCTGCCAACGATGTAATGGTATAGTCCAACGTCCAGCCGGCAATCACAGAATAAAAACTGAGGATGAGGAACACGGTGATCATTGCCACCCAACCAAAATATTTCCAGCCTGTGTGAATGCCGTCTTTATGATGCAAGGCTTCCAATGTTCCCACCATACTTTTTCCACCGCGTTTACCGATCACCATTTCAGCGGCCAGAATCGGCACGCCCATTACCACCAGCGATAACAAGTAGATCAGCACAAAAGCACCACCACCATTTTCACCTGCCAGGTATGTGAACCGCCAGATGTTGGATAAGCCCACCGTGCTTCCAATGGAGGCCATTAAGAAAAGATAATTGGATGACCATGTTTTATTTGCTGTTTCCGCCATGACGTTATACTTCGATCTGGTTGAGATTATAACGCATGATGCTTCCATGAGGACCGTCTTTGATGCGTTCAATATCAAAGACATCCCCAACAGGACCTTTGCGCTGACTGATTATGTTTTCGATGGCCGCATAATCTTGTTGTCGCAGTTGAAACTCAAATAATTTTATATTTTCATCGACATGTTTTGAATCACGTGCGCCAATGATTACTGCTCCCACCTGATGGCGCTCAATGATGTAGCGCGTTGCCACATTGGTGAGACTGACCTGATGTGCGCTGGCAATTTGACTCAGTGTTTTTAACAGCGATTGGAATAACTCCCATCCACCAAATTCCTGAACCATGAGTTTGTATTTTATCATGGAACGATTTTCATAAGGCGGCATGGGTTCAGCAGCACCCAGCCATCGCTCACTGAGAAAGCCTCCTGCTACCGTGCCATAGCAGAGGAGATGAATATTCTTTTCTTTACATAAAGCAATCATCTCTTTTTCAGGACGATTGTCGAGTAATGAATATTGCACTTGTAACGTTTTAATCGGTACACCGGATTCCACCATAGCGCGTGTAGCCCGTGTATTGAAGTTGGTGCCTGATAGCAACTTGATTTTTCCAGCCTGTTGCAATTCTTTTAACCAATAAGCAGTCTCCATCCATTTTGGTAGAGAATATGACCACCAGCTAAATTGAACCATATCAAGCTGCTCTACACCCAATCGTTTCAATGAACGATCAATCACTTTTTCTACGTGTGATTTGTCGATGTGTGAAAGAATATTGAAGTCGGGAACGAACTTGGTAAGCACTTGCACATCGGATATCGAACCACATCTTTTCTTGCGCTCAGCTAAAAACTTACCAATCAATTCTTCAACACCAATATAAATATCGGCACAGTCAAATGTAGTGATACCTTGATCTACAAAAGAAGACATGTCTTCAATAGCGTGATCTTTATTTCCTTCACTATGGCCTTGCGATAATTGCCAGCCTCCTTTTATGATTCTTGATATGGAAAACCCTGGGGCTAATTCTATTCGTTCGATGCTCATTCTTTTTCGATCCAGTCGTTTTGTTCAGGTAAAGGAACTATCGTAGCAGCTGATCGCTCATACATGCGCTTGCCCATTCGGCTAATTCTAAATCTCGCTCCACAGTGTGGATCAGGACAAGCGATGATGTGATCCGTTGCCATCCAATCATATTGATTTAAAGGTCGTTGCTTGGGTGTAAGTAACGGCAGGAGTGCTGCCAATGCATACAGTGAGAAGGGACGTTCTGTTTTAAAGTGAAGATTTTCTCCTCTCACTTCGAAGGCATCACCAAGCTGGTGACTGCATACAAAAGGCTTATCTCCTTCAATCACTTCTACCTTCAGATCGTACAGATGAAATGTTGCATCACTCATAATTAGAAAAATTGGTTGCCTGAAAGATAGATACTTTAGAAGAAAATAAAGTGCACAAGAGTATCGTTTTTAGAATCTTCTTTACTTTTTCTACATTAGCAAGTCATCACCAGGATATGAATAGAAACTTTGACGTTATCGTGTTAGGAGTCGGCTCCATGGGATCGTCCACCTGCTATTATTTAGCAAGCCGTGGTTA
>JANOUH010000004.1:0-38355 GCA_031416795.1 Cytophagales bacterium
GTACATCGCCACACGAAAACATCCATAGCCACCGAGTTTCATCAAAACGCCTGCGTGTAACATGGACACGGCAGTAGGAGCGGAAGCGTGACCATCGGGTGACCAGGTGTGGAAGGGGAATAAAGCGCCCAACACACCGAATCCTATGAACGTGAGTGGAAAGAAAAACAGTTGTGCATCCAGTGGAATATTGACTTTGGCAATTTCGGTAAGATCATACGTTAACCTTCCTCCATCGGGTGCCGAGTTGAAATAGATTCCCAATAAACCTACTAAGAGTAAAGCCGATCCACCCATCAACATCAGTGTGAGTTTCATCGCTGAGTATTCTTTTGGTCCGCTACCCCATAGACCGATGAGTAAATACATCGGGATCACGGCCATCTCGTAAAATAAAAACATGGTGAACAGATCGAGTGAAATGAAAAATCCGAATACTCCGCCAGCGAGGATAATCAGAGAAATAAAAAATTCTTTAGGAAGGTGATCTACCTGCCACGAGGCAAATATTCCTGCAAAGGTTACAATCGCAGTTAGCATGATCATCGCCATTGAGATGCCATCGATACCAAATTTTAGTTGGATGTTGAACGATTCATACCACATGGTGGTGGAGACGAACAGCATCTCGTTATTATTACCAGCGTTTCGTTGCTGATAAAAGAGATAGAGCAGAATAAAGGCGAAGACCAACTGTGCACTCATGCCGATGGCCGATACCAAACGTACTTTGGTTAAATCGTTGACGAAGGCAATACCAACTATCGTTAGCAGCGGGATGATCAATAATATAAGTAGAGGGTTCATGATCGGTCGCTAGTTTAAATACATGACAAGAAACACCAAAAGCAAAACACCGGAAGTAAAATACCAGATGTACCATTGCATGTGTCCGGATTGCATTTTTTTAATGGCACCCGAGAAATACACCGTAGTGTTTCCAATCAGGTTCATCGTTCCATCTACAATATGTCGGTCGAACCAGGCAACAGGCCTTGAGATGAAATTGAAAATCACTTTGTGGGTGATGAACAAATACAATTCATCGATATAGAATTTGTGGTAGGCCATCGTATACAAACCTTTCAGGCTGGTAGTGATGGATTCAGGTTTTGAATTTTTCTTAGCGTAGAGCACGTAGGCAACACTGATCCCTACGACAGCTATGAGAATAGAAGGCCCTGCGATCATCCAATGAAATTCGGTATGCAATGGATTTCCATCACTCGTTACTAAATCATGGAAAGGAACGAAACCCGAGAATACCGAAGCCACTGCAAGAAAAATCAAAGGGATCGTCATTGTTGCAGGCGATTCGTGTGGTGCATGATGATATTCGGGAGTGTGGTTCCAGAAAATATTGAAGTACAAGCGGAACATGTAGAAGGCAGTAATACCAGCTACGAGCCACTGTACTACGAAGATGATTTTGTTGTGCTCGAAGGCTGCCACTAATATTTCATCCTTACTGAAAAATCCGGAGAGAGGAGGTATGCCTGCAATGGTAAGACATGCAATCAGGAAGGTAATGTGTGTGATGGGCATGTGTTTTTTCAAACCACCCATGTCGGTCATGAGATTGCTGTGCACGGCATGGATAACGGAACCTGCACCAAGGAAAAGTAATGCTTTGAAGAAAGCGTGAGTAAACAAATGGAAGAGGGAGGCCATATAACCTAACCCCTCCACTCCATAACCTGATACACCTAATGCCACCATCATGTAGCCAATCTGCGAAAGCGTAGAGAACGCCAGCACGCGTTTAATATCCAGTTGTGTGCAGGCGATCACTGCCGCAAACAGAGAAGTGAAACTTCCTATGTAGGCAATGACTTCAAGTGAATCCGGAGAAGTGTAGCTATACAAAGGAAACAATCGGGCAACCAGGTAAACACCTGCCACAACCATAGTAGCCGCGTGGATCAAAGCAGACACAGGCGTAGGACCTTCCATCGCATCGGGTAACCAGATGTGAAGAGGAAACATCGCTGACTTACCAGCACCACCAATGAAGATGAGCAACATTGCCCAGGTGGTTACAGACAAACCCATGAACACTGCCGTAGTGGGCTGTGTAATTGCGAGTCCGTTTAAATCGGTGAGTGCTTTGAAATCAAAGGTGTTGGTGTAGAAAGAGAGAATCAGAATACCTAAGAGAAATCCTAAATCAGCAAAGCGTGTAACGATGAATGCTTTCTTGGCGGCTGCAACGGCAGAAGGACGTTCGTAGTAAAATCCAATCAATAAATAGGAAGATACACCCACTAATTCCCAAAAGATGTACATCTGAAAAATGTTGGTGGCCAAGACCAATCCCAACATCGAGAACGTAAAGAGTGACAGGAATGCGTAATAGCGTGCAAACCCTTTCTCACCTTTCATGTAACCTAAACTATAAATGTGCACCATTAACGACACGGTGGTGATCACGACTAACATCATCACAGAAAGAGGATCAAGTAAAATACCAATGTGAATGATCAGCGAGTCGGTGAATTGCAGCCAGAGCAATTGAAATGCTTCGATCGCCTGAAAGCTTTCGCCAATGCGGTGACCAAAATAATTAAATGCGGTGAAGTAGGAGAGCAGTGTGATGACCAGCAATCCTGTAGTGCCAAGCAATCCGGAAAGTTGTGGCTTCATTTTATCGCCCATCAACCCAATGAAGAGAAAGATCAGGATAGGGAGAAGGAGGATCAGTACCGTGTATGAGTAATTCATAGTCCTTATTGTTTGAGTTGACAGTATTCAGTTAGCAGTGTTTGTGCTGTACTGCCTACTGCACCCGCCTACTGCCTACTTTTAAAATTTCAATTCATCTACATCGTCAACGCTCACCGTATTAAACTGACGATAAATATTTATGATTAAGGCGATAGCTATAGCAGCCTCGGCAGCAGCAATGGCCATTACAATCAATGCGAAGAAATGTCCTTCCAACCGGTTTGGGAACAAGTAGTGATTGAAGGCAACGAAGTTGATGTTCACAGCATTCAACATCAGTTCAATGCCCATGAGCATCGTGATCAGGTTTCTGCGGATGAGCACGCCCATCAATCCGACAAAGAATACAATCGTGCTTAACACAATCATATAGTCGAGTGGTATTTCAGCTTGCAGGTTCATGTTCTTGATGTTTGTATGATAATTATGGGGCTATGGAGTGAGTTCATTAACAACACACCTGCCTCTTGGGCTGTGTCACCTTGTCCTCGGTCTGTGTCTTCACAGACCGAAATCTCCCTGATGGTCCGTGAGGACACAGACCATGGTGCGAAGGATACAGACCATGGATTAAGTTGTGTTTCAGCTTGCAGGTTCATACTTTCTTTTTTTGTGCGATAAAGATGGAGCCAACTAAGGCAGCTAATAATAAAACGCTGATTACCTCGAAGGGTAACGCATAGCCCTGTACATCGGTGTTCATCAACTGAAGACCAATAGTGCGCATGTCTGTGCCAACCGCAGTCTCTTGTGATGGCTTGAATGTAAATTGAAGGATGGTGACCGCAGAGAGCGCAATGCCTGCAATAGCAGTAATACCACCGGCCAACAAGTGACTTCCCTTTGGTGCCTGAAGTTTACTATCAATCTGACTCGTTAATAAAATAGAGAAGATGATCAACACGACAATACCGCCTGCATACAACATCAGTTGCACGGCAGCGAGAAACTGGAAGTTCATCATGTAATACAAACCTGCCATGGCTACCAGCACAAATAGCAGGTAAATCGCTGCACGTAAAATTCTTCTACTGAAAATAGATAGGATGGAGAATACTACAATGGCAGCAGCGAGTATAATGAATATGATTTTAGGGCCTGTCATTCTTTCGTTGCTTTAGAGGATGAACCTGGCTTATTCAGCACTTTCGTGAGTTTGCCGCGATCAAATACAGCGTGCTCAAATTCCTGATCGAACTTAAGAGCAAACTCATCGCAAGAGGGAACACACAGTCCGCAGAACGAACATGTTTCCAGGTGATAAACATATTTGTCTAATACTTTCTTGGTGCGGCCGTCAGCGCCTTCAACTTTTTTGTAGATGATTTCAATCGAACCGTTGGGGCATCTGCGCGCGCAGGTGTTGCACACGTTGCAGGAGTGTTTATTATTTTCATCGTGAATCAACATCAACTCACCTTTGAAGTTATCGAACATCTTCAGAGTTGCCCGATTCTCCGGATATTTCTGTGTGACGATCGTACTGGGTTTTACAAAATACGATCCGGTTACTTTCATGCCGCGCGCCAACGAGGTGACACCATCATAGATGTCATAAAAGTATTTGCCTATAGCTTTTATCGTTTTCAAAAGTGCCATTTCATGAGGGTTAAGAATGCGATAAGAATTAAGTTCATAAGATTAATAGGAAGGAGGTATTTCCATTCCAGTGCCAATAGCTGATCAATGCGCAGGCGAGGGAATGTCCACTTGAACCACATCATCAGGTAAATCACAAAAGCAGTTTTACCAAAGAACCAGAACACAGGTGGTATAAAATCCATCACGTTGTTGAATCCGTGCCACTGAAACAAATGGAAGGGAAGCCATCCTCCTAAGAATAGGGTAGTAGCAACCGCAGCGATGATGAACATGTTCATGTATTCTGCTAAGAAGAAGAAGGCGAACTTGATACCGGAATACTCTGTATGAAATCCGGCTGTCAATTCAGATTCAGCTTCGGCTAAGTCAAACGGTCCGCGGTTAGTTTCGGCAGTTCCTGCAATCAAAAAAATCACAAACGCAATCATGGCAGGAATGTGTCCTTTAAAAATCCACCATCCGTCTTGCTGAGATGCTATGATTTCGGAGAACTGCATGGAGCCTGCGAAGGTGATGATACCTAGCAAGGCTAATCCCACAGACAATTCATAGCTAATTACCTGGGCACCGCTGCGCATGGCACCTATCACGGAATACTTACTGTTGCTGGCCCAACCCGCAATCAGAATTCCAATCACACCCATCGAAGAGATGGCAAGGACATACAGAACACCAATGTTCAGATCAACTGCCTGCAATCCTTTCGCAAAAGGAATGGCACCAATCGCCATGATGGAAGCTACGATAACAATGAAAGGTGCGATGTTGAATAAGAGACTATCTGCATTGCGGATGTAGATTAATTCTTTCAATAGAAGTTTGATCAAATCGGCAATGGTTTGGAAAATTCCGCCTGGGCCAACACGGTTAGGACCCATTCTATTTTGCATGCGTGCGCAAATTTTCCGCTCGGCATACACCAGGTACAATCCCAACACGGCATAGAAAGCTAAGACAGCAACGCCTAGCAGTACCATAGAAACTAATCCTGCCCAAAAGGGACTAAGATTCTCATTGAGATAGCCGGTGATGGATTCGATGAATGGGGTGAAGTCGTACATACAATTATCGGTCTATGTCGGGTATAACTAAATCCAATGAACCACTGATGGCAACGAGGTCGGCAATCTTATGACCCTTGGCGAGTTTATTAATGACGAACAGGTTCGAAAAATTCGGAGTCCTGTAGTGAATACGAGCAGGTGAAGGGCCGCCATCACTCACGATGTAAACACCTAACTCTCCTCGAGCTGTTTCTACACGTTGATAATATTCTCCTTTAGGAGCTTTCACGGCTTTCAATTCCAGCATGGTCGGCCCTTGCGGGATATTGTCTACCAGTTGTTCCAGAATATTCAATGACTCCCACATTTCTTTGATGCGAACCACGTAGCGTGCATAGGTGTCACCTTCCGGGAAAGTGATTTCATTGAACTTCACAAAAGGATAAGCACTGTAAGGTGCAATCTTTCTGATGTCGCAAGAGAAGCCTGAGCCACGACCACTTGGGCCTGTTACTCCGTAATCTATGGCGACTTCCTTACTCATCACACCAATACCTTTGGTGCGTTCACGGAAGATGATGTTGCCAGTTAGAAGCTGATCATATTCAGGAAGTTTCTTGCGGAAATAGGTGATGAATTCTTTAATGCGTTTTTGAAAATTGGGATGCACATCGGCCATCAATCCTCCGGGGGTGATAAAACTTTGTGTCAGTCGGCTACCGGTAGTTTCTTCGAAGATGTCGAGGATATGTTCGCGGTCGCGTAAGCCGTAAAAGAAGGTAGTAAGCGCGCCCAGGTCCATACCGAATGCACACCACCATAATTGGTGTGAGGCAATGCGTGTGAGCTCAGCAAAAATAGTTCGGATGTATTTCACACGATCACTCACTTCAACACCCATCGCATTTTCAACGCAAAGTGCCACCGCTTCATTGTTGATGTGGGCAGAGAGATAATCCATGCGATCCGTAAGGTGAACAAGTTGCGGATAGGTGAGGGATTCACTCATTTTTTCAATGCCGCGATGAATGTAGCCGCAATGGGGTCTCAGGTATTTTATTTGTTCACCCTGAAGGCAAACTTCAAAACGCAATACACCGTGTGTAGAGGGGTGCTGAGGCCCCATGTTAATGATGTACTCTTCTTTATCTCTCAGGTCAAAATCAAGCAAAGTCTCTTCCATAATAGTTAACGTTCAAAAATGAAAGAATCTTTATAGTCTTTGCGAAGCGGAAAGCCAACCCAATCATCATCCAGAAATAATCTGCGCAAGTCAGGATGATTTTCGAATTTGATTCCAAACAAGTCAAACACTTCACGTTCGAGGTATTCAGCGGCACTCCATAAATCACTCACGGTAGCGACCATGGGATTTTCCTTATCGGCAAGAATAACTCTTAGCACAACCGTATGATGATATTCCGTAGAAGTAAGGTGGTAGATTACATTCAATCCATCTTTTCGATCAGAAGCGGTAAGACTAAATAGATAATCCATTTTAGTCTGTGCATTTTCTTTTAGCGTTTTCGCCACTTCATGAAGCTGTACTGCCGGAATTATGAATTCCGGATATTGCTTGCTAATTCCAGGTTTTTGATCCGGAGCCAGTGCAGTGATCAGGGTGGTTAGCTCTTCGGTTTGCATTCTCCTTCTTCAGTTAATGGTTCTTGTTTTTCAGCAGCAGGCTCAACATATCTTGAAAGATCCGCTGTCGTACTATCAATATGATGACTGATCAACTCAACGCCAGCTTCTTTAGCGATGGTCTGCATCTTGATCTTTCTCTGAAGCTGCATAACTCCATATAGTAAGGCCTCAGGTCGGGGAGGGCAGCCGGGGATATACACATCGACAGGAATGATCTGATCAACACCACGGACAACCGAGTATGAGTTATAATAGAACGGACCGCCCGAAACAGCACACGCGCCCATAGCGATCACATATTTCGGATCGGCCATCTGATCATAAAGTCTTTTAAGCACTGGTGCCATTTTTTTGACAATGGTTCCGGCAACGACAATCACATCAGCTTGCCGTGGTGAGGCGCGATAAACTTCAATACCAAAGCGCGCAAAGTCATGTCGTGGTGCACCAGTGGCCATCATCTCAATACCGCAACAACTCGTGGCGAATGTCAGTGGCCACACCGAATTAGACCGGCCCCAGTTGATGATATTGTCAAGTGTGGAAACGATCACGGGGCTTCTGGATCTTTTGAGTTCCTCCAACGTTTCGTTGTCGTTAAACTCATCGTAGGGTATTGATTTTATATCAGGTTTCATATTGGTCATTTTACTTGCCTACTGCCTATGCTGATGATAAATGTTAGCATCCTGACCGCTAGCGTCAGGATTGCCCTTTGCCTATTTGTATTTCTCACTCCCACGTAAGTGCATTTTTTTTCCAGGCATAGAGCAAGCCTAAACCCAGAATGGTGAAGAAGATGAGTATTTCAATAAAAGCAGTAAGACCAATTTCACGCATCACCACGGCCCATGGATAGATGAACACCGTTTCTACATCGAAGATGAGGTAGATGATCGCATACAAATAATAACCCACATGGAACTGAATCCACGTGGGTCCTTCCGTGGGAATACCACATTCATAGGGTTCTGATTTGACCAATCCAGGCGCACTGGGCGCAGCGTAATAGGCGAAGGCAATAGCGCCTCCTACCAAAACGGCAGCGGTAAGAAAGAAGGTGAGTAATGCGTAGGGTTCCATAATCTCAAATTGAAAACGCTTATGATTTCTGCGTCTTTCGATGAGTTAAAGGAACATCCTAGATCATGAATTGAGTATGATTAAACTTAATGAAAAAGGTGACTTTTGTCAGTTTATTTATCTTTCCCTTTTGCCACTGATTCACAGATTGAATCATTTGGGTATTAATCAGTGAATCTGTGGCTAAAAAAAACCTTAGCTTCTCAATAAGTTAACAACTTCTTCATCCACCCGCTTTGGTCTCATGGTAGCACCATCAAGCATGCACCAGGTTGTTTTTGCTTTGGCGATGAGCTTTCCAGTATTCGTGTTGGTGATATGAACAAAGCGTTCGGAGCGTGCCCCATTGGATTCACCCACCCAAGTGGTAGCAGTGATGGTATCATTTTCAAAGGCTGCGTTCAGGTAATCGATTTCATGTCGTAGTACCACCCACACATATTTTTGTTTGATTTCGGATGATGCCAGGGAATCCCAGTGTGCAGCGGCCACCTCTTGCACCCATCGCACATAGACTACGTTATTGACATGACCTAACTCATCAATGTCACTTTTTTGGACAGAGAAGGTTATTGAAAAGTCTTTTTCGCTTGGACGAGCTTGAGACATCTGAAACTCCTTTAAAATGAAGTGATGCACAAGGTACAGCATGCAACTTATAGCCTAAAATTAGTTTGCCTAACTTATTGTATCTTGCAAGATCAAAAGGCCCGGTGCCTTTGTTTTTTTAGACTTATTTATAACACTTACAATTTGACATTTCACGATTTTAAATTCCATCCGCGCTTACTTGACGGATTGGATGCCATGGGTTTTTCAAAGCCAACACCCATACAAGAACAGGCTGTACCGGTAATTCTGGATAAAAAAGACCTGATTGCCTGCGCACAAACCGGCACAGGGAAAACAGCAGCTTACGTGCTCCCTATCCTAAACAACATTGTAGCCTCTGAAAAGAGGCACCTTAATACGGTGATCATTGCTCCAACGCGCGAACTGGCGCAACAAATCGATCAGCAGATTGAAGGCTTCTCTTATTTTTTAGGAGTCAGCTCCATCCCGATTTACGGAGGTGGCGATGGCGCTACCTGGGATCAGCAAAAGAGGGCTATGGAAGGTGGAGTCGATATCATCATCGCGACACCCGGCAGACTATTGGCTCAAATTGCCATGGGCACTATCAAATTTGATCATGTGGAGCACCTGGTGTTGGATGAAGCCGACCGAATGCTCGACATGGGTTTTTATGAAGACATTTTGCGCATCATCAAAGAACTTCCTGCAAAACGGCAGACACTATTTTTCTCAGCTACCATGCCACCCAAAATCCGGGCGTTGGCCAATCGCATTTTAAAAAATCCTGTAGAGATTAACATTGCCATGTCAAAACCGGCTGAAGGAATTTTGCAGCAGGCCTACATGGTGTACAACGAGCAAAAGGAAAAGCTGATTGACTACCTGTTGAAAGACAAGCAATTCAATAGCGTGCTGATCTTTGCATCGACTAAAGAAAATGTAAAGAAACTCGATCGTAATCTTCAGCGATTGGGGTTGAAGGTAAAAGCCATTCACTCAGACCTTGAACAGAATGAGCGTGAAAGCGTGCTGAGAGAATTCAAGAACAAACAACTTACTATTCTGATTGGTACCGATGTGCTCTCGCGCGGCATTGATGTAGAGGGAATTGATCTCGTCATAAACTTTGATGTACCACCCGATCCGGAAGATTACATTCACCGCATTGGAAGAACAGCACGCGCAGCCACTACAGGCACGGCCATCACGTTTATCAATGAGATGGAGCAGCGTAAGTTTTTCCGCATTGAAAGCCTGATTGGAAAGGAAGTCCCTAAAATGCCCATGCCTGTAGAATTAGGTGCAGGTCCATTGTATAACCCTGAAGCAAGAACGCATTCAAGTAGCGGAAGTGGTGGAAAAGGCAAGGGGAGAAGTTCAGGAAAACAGGGAGCGTTTAAAGGGAAGAGACGCTCTGATCAACGGCCTCGTTCCTAACTATATTTTTTATTATTAACTGAATCTATCACCCTGAGTTTATCGAAGGGTGATTATTTTTTTATCAAGGCGGTAATCATTTCTGTAAAATAACTGCCATAATAAGGTCCCACCCAATTCAACGCCATCACTTCTTCTTTTTGCAGCGTTTCGTAATGTTCATCTTCGGTGATGTAGCCGGTATAGTTGCCATTGAAACTGGTGATGATTACTTTTTTATTTTGTTGAGCCGCTACCTCAGCGATATGGTTTACAAAAATTTCGCCTGAGAAATCACACGGTGTGCCAATAAGAATAATGTGATTAAGTTGAAGGTAGGTGAGCTCTCCTTCCAAAGGATTCACCAACCAGGAGAAAACCCAGTTTCGGAGTTTCCAGTCTTTTGTGATTCTTAATTGTGAAGGACCAAATTGTATAGGGATGTGCGCGGCAATCAATGTTACCGAATCGGTTTTTAGTAATGAAGGTGCAGCTATAATTTTTTCACTCAATACTTCTCCAGCCTTTGCCACCAGATCAAATTCTCCTTCATTTATGCCAGCCAGCCGATGACTACCCACCATCCCAGCCATAAATACTCCAAATGAATTTGTTGCCTTCATCAGTGAATCCATCACCGCAGCCGGATAATCCCCGGAGAGACTTTTACTTCTTTTACTGATGCTGGTAGCATGTGCGCTAAACGAAATAAGATGGGCAGTAGTACGATCTGTTCTTGTCAACTTTAAACCACGCAATAAACCATCATGAGGAGCCTCTGGCTTTAATCTGTTCTCTGCATATTCGTGTGCGTCAGATTCCCAATAAGAAAGAGACGCGGGTTGTAGTTTACTTTCAATTCCTTCTATTGCTGAAGTAATTTTTTTTGCCGTTTCTTCTACCCAAGTTTCTTGATAGCTACCCAATACTACATTGCCAACGGCACTATCATGCCAGCAGCCTATGCCATTGTGCGTGTGCGTGGCACTAAGATAAAGGAATGGTTGTATTTCTTTTTTGCTGAAATGTTCTATGAGTTTTTGCTTCAATGTTGGAGGAAATAATAACAGGTCCACACTGATGAGATAACAAGGCTTGCCACCCGCATTCAGCACAATGATTCGTGCATATAAACTATCATGTACCGCTTCGAAATTATCACGAATAAGGTATCCTGCCATGGGCATCGGATGATCAGGCGTGATGGCCACTTTTTTCCATCCTGCATACAAGGCTGTTTTGTCTTTTGATTTTTCAAATTGTAAACTGTCCAGTTGTGCATTCATTTCCTGATAGAAGGATTGATCCGAAAGAGGAGTACGGTCGATGGGACTAACTAACGAGAACAAAATAACGGCAAGGACTGCAATTGTGCTTAAAAATCTTTTCAGCCATACGTTCATAATTATAGGGAGTAGGCCGGAGATTATTTTTCCAGGATGGTAAATTCAGTTCTGCGATTGAGTTGTCTCCCTTCGCGTTTGCTATTATCGGCAATTGGTTTTTCTGAGCCATAACCAACTACTGAAATGCGGGTTGGATCAATGCCAGTTCCTACCAGGTGTTTTTTTACTGCTTCTGAACGCCTCTGACTTAATCCAATATTATAATCAGCCGCCCCGGTGTTATCCGTGTGGCCACTGATTTCCACTTTAATGGCAGGTGAGGTTTTCAGGATTTGCTCCAGGTAATGAATGTCCTCAAATGTTTTAGGTACATCACTGTTGATGTCAAAATATACATTCAATACCCGGTTATAATGAACGGCAATTTTATCGAGATAAACAGTGTCTGAAATGACCGGATCGTTCCAATTACTTCCCATGAAATAGTAGGAAGCAGTGTTTGGCAGGTATTCGCTGTTGGATACATGCAATTGATAATGACCTTGATCTAAAGTCTTTTTGATCTCGGCATGATAGGTTCCTGGGTTTATTTCTTTTAAGAAAATCGCTTCACCTTTTGAAGGAGTAAGGGACGTGGTCGCTGCAACTGGTTTGCGTGAACTGGCATCAGCTACATAGAGATTGAATTTCATTGTGGATATCGCTACTGTATTTTTGGTGCTACTAAAGACTGGAATGATTTCGTTCATGACAGCTTCTGCATATTCGGGTTTTGTGTAAACGCCAGCTTCCCACTTACTAATATCCATTTTATAAATGTCTTCTTCACCAAGACTTTCATCTCTTACAGAAGAGAAATAAGCAATGCCTTCATCTCCGGTAAGAACAAAGTAAATATCGTTTTCAACTGAGTTGATCGGATAGCCCATATTAGTGGGTTTTCCCCATCCTTGTTTTTCTTCATCATAGGTTGATCGGTAAATATCCATATCACCCATGCCGGCATGACCATCAGAACTAAAATAGAGATGCTTGCCATTGGCTGAAATAAATACGGCATCTTCTTCTAATTCAGTATTGATAATATTCCCCAGGTTTTGAGGATTCACCCAGCGACCCTTTACATCTTTTGTGCAGGTATAGATATCAGTGCCACCTAAACCTCCCGGCCGGTTGCTGGTGAAGTAAATGGTTTTACCATCAGAAGTAAGAGTAGCTGAATTTTCAATATAGGGTGTGTTAATACCAACAAGATCTTCAGGTTCTGTCCATGCGCCATCAGCTTTAAGATAGGCCGTAAATAAATCGCCACCATTTGAATCGTGATATAACAACATTTCTTTCCCGTCAGACGAAAGGTTAACACTGGCATTGTGAAAGTTTGTGTTGAGCGGACCGATCATATTTTGTGCTGGCGCCCACGCTCCATTTACTTTTGTGCTATAAAAAATATCTTCATAATATTCATGATCCTTTGCTACGCGCACGTTGGTATTACCTTCTGGCCTGCGTGTAGTAAAAATCATATAATTTTCTTGTGCGTTTATCCCCGGTGCATAATCCGGATATTCTGAATTTATGTTGTCGCCAAGATGAGTGATGGAAACATTTACCGGGTGTTCCATCATAACCCTGGCATTGTAGCATTCAAATATTTTGCGGTTCACTTCATTGATTTTTTTCACCTTCTCATAATCCATGGATCGGGCAAGTAATCTACTGTAGCGATTGTAAAAGTGAATGGCGCTATCGAACTGTTCCGAGTAGTGATAGGCCTGGCCGAGGTGGAATAGTATATCCTGATCAACTTTAGGATCCAGCCCATAAGCCTTTTTGAAATAGGGAAGTGATCTTTCTTTACGAAGACTAAGCATAATCAATTGGCCCGCCATAAAAAAAGCTTTCGCGTTTTTTGGATTGGTTTGAGCTGCCAGAATAAACATTTCGCTGGCCTGTTTTCTATGCTGATAATCAAAAATCTCCATGCCCATGCGATAGTACTCTTCCGAAAGGGCTGTCGAATCCTGCTGTCCTGCTAAAGGCAAAGAAATCAGGGAGCACGTCATTAAAAAGATCAGGGACTTAATAGAGCTAATCATACTGAAATATTTTAACTATAGAGTAAATCAGGTCAGGTACTTTTTTAAATGCTATTCAAGCAATCTGCAATCAGCTGGAGTTTGCTAAGAACAACGATCAATGGCAAACAATTTAGTTAGAAAAAACTGAAAATGCGCAGTGCGGGATGCGTGCACTTTGGAAATCATGCTGGATTGATTCAGGAACTATACTCTAAAGTAGGTAGAGGCTACCTTAAATGATAGTTGGAGAAGAGGGTGTGATGCCCTGTAAAAATTCAACGAAGCAAAACGTTGACACCTAACGAATGGAGGAGTTAACCAAGCCTTACGCGCTGTGAAGATAATTCTGTGTATTCTGCCACTCATTCATCTCGCGAATCATCGCTTCCTCACGCGGTGTTAAAGAAGTGTTTTTTTCTTGCTGGCGTTGCAGCTCTTCCAGGCTACTAAAAAACTGTAAACGATATTTGAATACGATTTCGCCTCCGATTGCTTTCTTAAAATCACGCAATGGAAGACTGTCATCGATCCAGAATAGACTCACGTCTTGTTCATTACCGGTGTTTCCGGGCATGAAAGGAAAGTCAGAACCTTCCAAACTTTCTAAAACTTTTTCTTTAAATCCGGCTTTACCGGTGATATATATTGTATTCCAACTCATATAGTTTTCTTTTCAAACTCACAGGTGATGTAATTAATTCCGTGTTGTAGATGATTTACAGAATAAAACTTGGTGTCGCTTCAGTTTAAAAAATTATTATATGTTTTGCGACAGGCAGCACTAGCTGTGAGTTGACAAGATAACGAAATGTGCTTAGATAAGTTTCAAATTTTCGGTGTGCTTATGCTCTTAGCAATGGAGGTTTTTGATTTCAAATGCATTAAGACTACTCATTCATCCACACAAGAAACGATACCATCACTAACTGATCACTCAGATATTGAATGATGGGTTCTTCCGGATCGAACTGATTACCATATTTTTTTCGGATGGCTTTGAGCTCATCATCCGTTATCCACTCTGTGGCAATCAGTTTGTGGGTCGGATCAACTCGTTTCTTAATGGTGACCAAAACTCGTTTCATATCCTTGGGTTTATAGTCAAGACTACAACTTTATACATACCCAAAGAATGACTTTTGTCAGGAAGTGGATAACGGATGAAAATTGAAAGCAATTATTTCACGTGCGCCCAGTTGATGCCCACCTTAATGCGATATAACTGCATTTCAGAAATGCCATACTGTTTGGCAATTACTTTCATGCGTAGTTTCCCATCCTTCAATTTGCGCTTAATCACTTTCACTTTTTCGGTAGTGAGTTTATGTCCCTTGCCAGTGAATTCAGCACGGGTTTTCTTGTAGTTAGGATCTTCCAGCATATGAGCGCCCCATGTTTCGCGGGTGGCCCATTTCAGGTTTTTGTATTTATTGTTTTCTTTTTTGTAATCGAGGTGAATGACATACTTGTATGCGCTCGAAGGACGCTTGCAAAAATGTTCGGCAACCAGTCTGTGAATAAAAAATGCTTTGCCTTTTCCATTCTTACGGAGGTTGACACCTGGGTATTTTCCTATATAACTGTAGCGCAGAAAATAGCCAAAGTCGAAGTCATCCCAATAGGCGCTGGCTCTTCCAAAATTAGAAATAGCATAACGTTGGCCATCCGCACCTTTGTAGCCTTTTACGGATACCCATTTTTCTGTTGGGTGGAAGGTGAGTTTACGAGGTTTATGTTTAGTGTGCATAGAAAGGAAGGGTTTAAACGAATGAATGTAGATTTAAACAAATTTACTAATAGCCAGAGACAAATACTACCAATTGTTGATGATGTATTGTTTGAAGGTTAGGAATGGTGAATATTTTATGAGTTAGACCCAATGGCGGAGGTGCTTTTCCAGTAATTGCTTTATCCGATCCCTTTTCCCAACTTTGCGTGCTTGGGCCAGGCATTCTTATTCATGGGTATTATTAAATCTTCGCTAAAGACAAGGATCATATTGGCCATGTTTTTTATAGTGGTAATATACTCCTGCAACGATGCGAGCCTTCAGGAAGGTAATTCTACTTTCGGCCTCATACAATCCAATATAGTAGACACATCGTGCGCTATCAGTGGATGCCATCTTTCAAAAAGTGATCCCATGTTTTTGCAGCATGGCTTGGTGCTTGAAAAATCCGTTGCCTTTAATAATCTGGTTAACGTAATTCCAAAGAATCAAAATGCAAGAAATGATGGGATGCTGTTGGTAAAGCCATTTTCCTCAGACCTGAGCCTTCTTTTTCATAAGATTCACTCCAATTCAGATGCACATCATAACAGTGATTATGGTTTGCCAATGCCACTCGGCCTTGAACTACTCTCGCAAGGACAGGTAGAATTTATCAGGCGCTGGATTGAAGCTGGCGCTCCACGTGAAGGAACGGTGGTGGCTGATATCAGCCTGTTGGATGACACCACACTCCAACCCGAGGATTTTGAGCCATTGACCCCACCAGCCTCTGGCATCCAAATTAATCTGGAGAAGTTTGAGGTGGCCCCCCATTTTGAACGTGAATTTTTTGTCTACAAGAAGTTGGGCAATGCCGAAGATATTTACGTGAACCGTGTTGAAATAAAAATGCGTCAAAACAGCCATCACTTTTTGATGTACGATTTCAATGATGAGATTACCACTAAACCAGCCCTGGATGTGGTGCGTGACATTCGAAATGCAAATGGATCAATGAATTATCAGAACATGTTTCCTATGCTTTATCATGTATATGTAGCAGGCGCGCAAACCCCCTACATGGATTATCAGTTTCCGGAAGGAGTAGCTTTGAAATTTCCTGCCGGTGCAGCACTCGACTTCAATGCTCATTACGTAAACAAACAGGATGTGCCAATTGAAGGAGAGGTGAATGTGAATTTGCATACGATGCCAGTGGCATCTGTTAAGAAGATTGCTAAAACATTAAATCTGGGGAACACGAATTTCAGTTTACCCCCCAAACAAAAAACTACGATCAGTAAAACCTATACAGCAGATATAAAGACATACGTCTTTACCCTGACTTCCCATACCCACCAACTGGGAGAAAAGTTTATCATAAAGATTACCGGAGGCACTCGCCATGGAGAGATCGTATATACCAACACCGACTGGCATCATCCTTCCATCGCAAATTTTTCAAATCCGATTGTTCTTAATCCTGGCGAAGGGCTTACCTCTGAGATAACGTATAACAATACGAAATCCACGACTGTGTATTTTGGATTAACCAGTGAGGACGAGATGGGAATTATTTTTGGCTACTATTACGAGGAATAGGTATCCAGCTGCATTTACCTGCTATCCCATAGTTATTTCGTAGTTCTGGATTTTTATGTATTTACACGGCTTGTTTTCAATGGCGATTCAAGCCGGTGTCCGATTTGTTCATCGTCTATACCGACAATTACTATTACACGCTTGATGACGTTCGTACCTATTCAAACTTCACACCTAAAAACAGGGCGCTGGTAGTGAAGTTGACCTATTGGTTGAATATGTGATTACTCCTTTATATCATCAAACTGAGCACGGGCATATCAGTCTTGAAAAGCATGGTTTCAGCGATTCCGATCTGATAGTTCTTTTTGTTTTTTCTGTTGTGTGTAGTCAGGGCGAGAACGTTTGTCTTTATTCTCTTCGATACATTGAGAATACCCTGATCTTTATGAAAGTCGTTGTGAATAAAAAGTTTGTGCTTCCTGGGATTAATGATCCCCTGTAACTTTTTAATTCTTTCCTCAATGGTGAAACTGTCTGTAAATTCGGCCGGTGTATTGATGTAGGCAAAATCCAGCTTGGCATTCATGTCTTCAGCAAACTCACAAACGGCTTTAACGGATTTCTTTATGCTATCTGCAGCGAAATCTGACGCATAAAGAATTTTATTTAATGATTGCGGTTTGAAGTTCTTTTTGACAGATAGGACAAGGCACCCTGCATCTCTTATTACTTTTTGCGCTGTTGAGCCAAGGAACAGTTGAGGGGATTCGCTGATGCCGTGTGCACCCATAATGATCAGATCAATTTTATAGGCTTCTGCATATTCTAAAATCGTTTTGTAAGGAACGCCAGCAAATATCCGGGGAACAACTGTTAAGGATTCGAATATGGGCAGCTTGGCAAAACTCTTCGCTTCCAATTCTGCTTCCGCAATTTTCTTTTGAATCTCCGGGTTTCTGTTTTGCTGGGCTTCCGATAAAGTCTCCCAATCTTCAGGGGCTTTCACAATGTGTACCAGGTGTACCGTTGCGTCACACTTTTTAGAAATAAAACAACCTGTGCGCGCAGCACTGAGTGAATGCTGCGAAAAATCGATAGGAATAAGAATATTTTTCATGGCCTTTAGCGATTACTTGCTGCATTAATATTAGCCCCATTACGTGAGCAAAAATCTGATTACAATCATTCCATGAGGTGATATTTATCAATCTTCAGTTTTTATCATGTTTGTCGGATGGCTAGGAATCAGCAGTATGATTGCCGATTATCAGAAAGACATATGAATCGGATGGAATTTTGAATATTTTTCTGTCTGGATACCCAACCATCTAAATGAAAAAAATCATTTTTCTTCTTCTCTTATCGGGAACGCTGTATGCCCAACCATTTACCAAAGATGAAATCGCACGCTGGCAAAAGCAGGCCTCTAAGGTCACCATTATCCGCGACCAATGGGGTATTCCTCATGTTTATGGAAAGACGGATGCGGATGCGGTCTTTGGATTTCTTTACGCTCAATGCGAAGATGATTTTGAAAGAGTGGAACTCAATTATATTACTGCCATGGCCAGGCTTGCCGAAGTGGAAGGTGAATCTAAATTATATGAGGATTTACGAATGAGGCTTTTCTATGATACTGCACAGGCCATAACGATTTATAACCAAAGTCCGGCATGGCTTAAAAAATTATGCCATGCATTTGCTGACGGAGTGAATTATTATTTACACACGCATCCACAGACAAAGCCGAAATTACTTCATCGCTTTCAGCCATGGATGCCAATGCTGTTTACGGAAGGAAGTATTGGTGGAGATATTTCAACTATTTCTGTGAATAGAATAACAGCATTTTATAGTTCAGATAATACGATTGACAAGGTCGAACAAGAAGATCATAACGATCCCGAACCTGAACCACGCGGCTCGAATGGCTTTGCCATTGCGCCCTCAAAGAGTGCGAGTGGAAATGCACTCTTGCTCATAAATCCTCACACGTCATTTTATTTTCGTCCGGAAGTTCATGTCGTGAGCGAGCAAGGATTAAATGCCTATGGGGCGGTCACGTGGGGCCAGTTTTTTGTCTACCAGGGGTTCAATGAGAATTGCGGCTGGATGCACACCACCAGCGGAGCTGATGTTATTGATGAGTATAAAGAAACAATCATCAAACGAAATGATTCCTTGTATTATCAGTATGGAGAAGAATGGAAGCCTGTGCGCTCAAAAAAAATCACATTGGCCTTTAAAAAAGGAGCCCAGTTGAGCCATCGTGAGTTCACGTTATTTTATACCCACCACGGTCCTGTTATTGCAAAGCAAGGCGATCAATGGATCACCGCTAAGATGATGCATGAACCACTGAAGGCATTAACGCAATCTTACATGCGCACGAAGGCCAAAGACCTTATCAGTTTTGAAAAGACTATGGAGTTGAAGGCGAATTCATCCAACAACACAGTGTTTGCAGATGGGAAAGGTAATATTGCTTACTGGCACGGAGATTTTATGCCCAAGCGTGATCCACAATTTAATTGGGGTGCCCCCGTTGATGGCAATAATCCTAAAACAGAGTGGAATGGGTTACATTCAATAGAAGAAATTGTACATGTATACAATCCTGCCAGCGGATGGATTCAAAACTGTAACGCTACACCATTTACCGTGTCGGGCGAAAATAGTCCCGATAAAAATCGTTACCCAAACTACATGGCACCGGACGCTGAGAATTCTCGTGGCATCAATGCAGTTCGGGTTTTAAAAAGAGAGAACTCTTTTACCTTGGATAAGTTGATTGGAGCCGCCTATGATCCTCATCTTACAGGTTTTGAAGAACTCATTCCGGCATTGGTGACCGAGTATGAAAAAGTTTCGAAGTTGGATGATGCTATTATTTCTAAATTGGATGAACCCATGTCGTTGATAAGAAACTGGGACATGAATTACGGGATATCATCAGTGGCGGCTACACTCGCCATGTATTGGGGACAAGAGCTACGGGCGCACGTCATGCCGAATATTCCTCCAGGTACTGATCAACTGGGTATCATCAACTACATGACCATCAAAACTTCTCCTGACGAAAAAGTGAAGGCTTTGGAAAATGTAGTGGATGAATTAGAACGCGATTATGGCACCTGGAAAATGCCATGGGGTGAGGTGAATCGATTTCAACGCCTTACAGGAAAAGTTACTGAGACGTATGATGATAGCAAGCCAAGCTTAGCCGTTCCCTTTGCCTCTTCTTTCTGGGGATCACTGGCAGCGTTCGGAAGTCGCAAATTTCCGGGAACGAAGAAAATGTATGGTTATGTCGGCAATAGCTTTGTAGCTGTAGTGGAGTTTGGTAAAGAGATAAAAGCAAAATCATTATTAGCTGGTGGTGTCAGCAACAATCCATCGTCACCTCATTTTATCGATCAGGCGGAGCGATACAGTAAAGGAGAATTTAAAGAGGTTTCATTTTATAAGAAGGATGTGGTGAAAAATGCTACACGAACCTATAATCCAGGTAAATAAGTATGACGAATCAATCAATAAAAATTGGCACACCGCTTACCTCTTCTGCTGTGAAGGTCATGTTGTTGGGTTCGGGCGAGTTGGGCAAAGAAGTGGTCATCGAATTTCAACGCTATGGAGTGGAAGTAATAGCAGTAGATCGCTATGAACATGCACCAGCCATGCAGGTGGCGCATCGCTCGTATACTATTTCTATGTTGGATGGAGCAGCACTTCGGGGTGTGATTGAAAAAGAAAAACCTGACTACATCGTGCCCGAAGTAGAAGCCATTGCTACAGAAACGCTGGTGGAATTGGAACGCGAAGGATTTTGTGTTATTCCAACCGCCAACGCTGCCCGCCTTACCATGAATCGTGAAGGCATACGCACGCTTGCGGCAGAGAAGCTGAAGATTAAAACCTCACCTTATCAATTTGCTAATACCAAAGAGGAGTTTACTAAAGCGGTTCATGCTATTGGAATACCCTGCGTTGTAAAACCCATTATGAGTTCGTCTGGCAAAGGTCAGAGTGTAATAAAAAATACGAATGAGATTGATCATTCATGGCAATATGCGCAGGAGGGAGGCCGCAGCGGTGGAGGCAAAGTGATTGTGGAAGGATTCATCGACTTTGATTATGAGATTACCTTGCTCACCATTCGACATAAAAGTGGTGTATCGTTTTGCGAGCCGATCGGTCACCGGCAAGAACATGGCGATTACCAGGAATCATGGCAGCCACATCCGATGAGTGAAAAAGCCTTGCATGATGCACAGGAAATTGCCCGAAGTGTCGTAAATGAGTTAGGTGGTCATGGAATTTTTGGTGTAGAGTTTTTTGTGAAAGGTGACCTGGTGTATTTCAGCGAATTGTCACCAAGACCACATGATACCGGAATGGTCACGATGATCTCACAGGATCTATCTGAGTTTGCGTTGCATGTGCGCGCCATTTTAGGGTTACCCATTCCCACGATTCGGCAATTTGGTCCTTCAGCATCTTCGGTGATTTTGGTGAAAGGGAAATCACAAAACATTGAGTTCAGCGGGATGGAAGAAGCCCTCAAAGAACCAGACACTCAGCTGCGTTTATTTGGCAAGCCGGAAGTGAATGGTGAACGAAGAATGGGGGTATGTCTTGCCAAAGGTTCATCCATTGATGAAGCACGCGCAAAAGCGAACCACGCAGCAAGTCTAATTCAATATTCATTCGTTTAATCAACAACTCCTGGAGGTAACTGGCTTACTGGTGTTATAGAAATCCTGTATATTCGTGTATAATTTTAGGAATACGATAAGACAATTGATGGATATGAAAAAACTGGTGATCACTTTGTTATTCTTGGTTTTTGGGTTCTCGTATGCTTCTGCTCAGCATACAAATGTTGAGAAACCCCTCACACAAGAGCAGCGCATGGTTCAAAGTAATGCGAAGCATAAGAATGGCGGACGCAATGCGGATATTTCAAAAAAAGTGCAACGTGCCAAAAAACAGGATCGCAAAGCGAGAAAGATGAAATCTCATAATAAGAAAAAGCCTAAGCATTAATAAAACCTGGGTAATTAAAAAAAGGGAGATAGCACTGGTTATCTCCCTTTTTTGTGAGCGGGAAATCATATTTGGGAATGATTCGATGTATTCATAAATTGATTGGATTATATTAATAGATCTGAAATGACTACAGCCTGGCCCATTTTGCTTTTTGCAGCCTTTACAACATGGCAGGAAGTGGTACCTTATAAACCTTCCAATGAGTTTGAAGTGATCATCGACTATAAATTCCAGGAACGTCCACCTATTGACCATTCGAAAGAATACCAGGCCACACCAGATGAGAAAAACAGGAAGACAGGCCCGTTACCTTATCTTAAACTTCAACTTAAATTTTTGAAACTGAGCAGTGATGAGGTTAAAGTGAAAGTGGTTAATTCCGGTGGTAATACCATGTATCATCGCAAAGCCACGGAAGGAACTGTTATAACACTCGATATTGGCTTCAGTGACGATGTTAAGGACCGCATAACACCCTATGAATTTACTGCTGTTTTATATTCTGATGCCAGGAAAAGTACCAGCCGTATACAGATGATTATTATGGAAGATGGCACCTTTACGGTCAATGATGTGAAGAAAGGCAAATTTTAATTACCCGTTTAACAATCCCGTTAAACCGCTCATTCATAGTTTTTAATCCATAACTGTTTTTTTTCGTTACTTACCATCAAACTTGCGTCCCCCTATGCGATTCGTTTTTGCTATACTTTGTCTTTTTATTTCCATAGCCGGAAGTGCCCAGTACCAGCCGGCTTCTTCTGAAATTAAATTGAAACTCCGAAAGCTGAATTTCCTCGGCTCCGTGCTCTACGTGGCCGCTCATCCGGATGACGAGAATACCAGGGCCATTGCGTATTTGGCCAACGATCGAATGGCCGCAACCGCCTACCTCTCCATGACCCGGGGTGATGGAGGTCAGAATCTGATAGGTCCGGAGATCAGAGATCTTCTGGGCCTCATTCGCACACAGGAATTATTGGCAGCCAGAAGAATCGATGGTGGTCAACAGTTTTTTACCCGTGCCAATGACTTTGGTTTTTCAAAAAACTATAAAGAGACCTTTGAGATATGGAATAAAGAAGAGATTTTATCGGATGTGGTGCGCGTCATTCGGGAATTTAAACCAGATGTTATTCTTACTCGCTTTCCAGCGGATGAAAGGGCAGGGCACGGTCATCATACCGCTTCCGGGATGTTAGCGCAGGAGGCATTTGACTTAACGAACAACCCAACGGTTTATCCTGATCAGGTAGCCAAGTTTGGTGTCTGGCAGGTGAGTGCCTTGTATACCAACACGGGCCGCTGGTGGAATCAAACGATCAATGAAAGCACACCCGGCATTTTGTCGATGAATGTAGGCACCTACAATACATTACTTGGAAAATCCTATTCCGAGATTGCAGCGGAAAGTCGCACACAACATAAAAGCCAGGGCTTTGGCTCAGCCGGCCTCAGAGGTGATGCCCCCGAGTTTTTTGAATTTGTAAAAGGAGAGAAAGCAGAGAAAGATGTGTTTGCGAAAATCAATACCACGTGGAGTAAAATAAAAGGTGGTGAGAAAGTAAAAGCATTAGTCGATAAGGCAGTTGCCGAATTCAGCGATGAAAATCCTTCGGCTTCTACTCCATTGCTCTTGCAAATCCGCAAAGAAATTGCAGCACTGGAAAATTCTGTTTGGCGCACGCGCAAACTAAAAGAGACAGAGCAACTGATACGCGACTGTGCCGGCCTGTTTGCCGAAGCTACTGCCAGTCATTATTGGGCTTCACCCGGACAGAAGGTGACCATCAAGCTGGAAGTCATTAATCGTTCTGGGGCGTCTATCACATTAGATAAAATACAAAGCGAATCATTAACCCTTGACTCGGCTTTTTCATTGCCACTTAAGAATAATGCATTGATAACATTTAAATCATCAAAGAATATTATCAATGATAAAGAATACTCATCGCCCTATTGGTTAAAAGAAAAGCACAGCCAGGGTTTGTTTACGGTGAACGACAAAAATCTGATCGGTAAACCAGAAAATGATGCCGCCATTTCGATCACCATGAATTTTTCCGTTCAGGGAGAACCGATATTCTTCGATGTTCCACTAATTTATAAATGGACGGATCCTGTGAAAGGAGAATTAATGCGTCCCTTTGAAGTGGTGCCTCCCTTGTTTATTAATTTCCCACAGGCTGTTTATGTGTTTGCCGATCAATCTCCCAAGAAAATCAGTGTGCTTCTCAAATCAGCTTCAGCCGCAGCGAGAAAAGGAAACCTGAAATTAGATTTACCAGCAGGCTGGAGAACGGAACCTTCTTTCTTTGATTTTGAATTGAAGCAACAAGACGAGGAGCAGACCTTTAACTTCACGGTCTTCCCCGGACAACACGAGTTGGATGGCAACATGAATGCGATCGTAGAATCCGAAGGAAAGAAGTTTTCAAATTCACTGCTCACCATTCAGTACGATCATATTCCTATTCAAACCTTGTTGCCAATGGCGCAGGCAAAATTAGTGCGAATGAATTTGAAGAAAGAAGGTGCCGTCATTGGTTACATTCGTGGTGCCGGTGATGACATTCCAGGTAGTCTTCGCAACCTCGGATATGAGGTCTGGGAAATGAAGAACGAAGAGGTCACTGCTGCCAACTTAAAGAGAGTAGATGCAATCGTGTTGGGTGTACGTGCCTTAAACACGAACGAGCGCCTCCGCTACGTCATGCCTGATTTATTAAATTATGTGAAGGAAGGCGGCACCATGATCGTGCAGTATAATACGAACAATGATCTTGAAGTTGACAAAGATAAATTTTCTCCTTATCCACTTACGCTCTCGCGCGATCGTGTGACGGAAGAAAACAGTGAAGTGCGAATTTTGAAACCAGAGCATCCGGTATTGAATTTCCCGAATACTATTAGTTCCAAAGATTTTGAAGGCTGGGTGCAGGAACGCGGACTTTATTATCCTTCCGCCTGGGGCGAGCAATTTGATGCAGTGCTTTCCATGAATGATAAAGGTGAGCCAGCCCGCAACGGAAGTCTGTTGGTGGCTAAGTATGGAGAAGGTCACTATGTGTACACTGGACTTTCATTCTTCAGAGAACTGCCGGAAGGAGTACCAGGAGCGTATAAACTTTTTACTAATATTGTCTCGCTGGGTAAGCCAAAGAAACCACTGACTACCAAAGTAAAATCAAAAGCAAAATGATTGACGAACATAAGCCACCCTTATTTAAAAACTGGAGCAGCTGGTATTGGATCGTGCTGGGTGTGATGCTGGCACAAGTACTTTTATTCACCTGGATAACTCAGCGGTTTTCATGAATCTACTCGATTGGACAATCTTATTTGGCACTCTGTTGTCGATTGTTCTCTATGGAACCTGGAAAACCCGTGGTGCAAAAAACATAGAGAGCTACCTGAAAGGCGACAACACGATGAAGTGGTGGATGATTGGAGTTTCTATCATGGCCACACAAGCCAGTGCAGTAACCTTTTTATCAACTCCAGGCCAGGCCATGGAAGATGGCATGCGCTTCCTTCAGTTTTACTTTGGTTTGCCTTTAGCCATGGTGATTATCTCATTCACCATGGTTCCCATTTATTACCGCCTTAAAGTATACACCGCCTATGAATATCTGGAAACACGCTTCGACCTGAAGACCAGAACGTTTGCAGCAGGCCTTTTCTTGATCTTGCGGGGTCTCTCCGCAGGGATTACGCTCTTTGCACCTTCCATTGTTCTCTCTTCTATTCTAGGATGGAATATTATTGCCACCACCATCATGATTGGAGTTTTTGTAATCATCTACACGGTGTCTGGCGGAACGCGTGCAGTGAGTTTGACGCAGCGCACACAGATGGCCATCATTATGGGGGGGATGGTTCTGGCTGGCGTCATGGCATATAGCATGTTGCCTGGAAATGTATCGTTCGGTGAAACGGTTCAGCTCGCAGGGGAGCTCGGTAAATTAAATATTATCACGACTAATTTTAGTATGAGCGATCGCTTTAATATCTGGTCAGGATTGATTGCTTCTACGTTTCTCTTTCTTTCTTATTTCGGAACGGATCAATCACAAGTGTCGCGTTATCTTGGAGGTAAATCATTAACAGAAAGCAGAATGGGATTGATCTTCAACGGTCTTCTAAAAATCCCGATGCAGTTTATCATTCTGTTTATCGGTGTGTTGGTATTTGTGTTTTATTTGTTCAATCAGCCTCCGGTATTCCACAATCAGACATTAAAAAATAAAGTAGCCAAAACAGAATATGCCGGTACGTTAAATGAATTAGAAACCAGCTACACTTCGGTATATCAGCAAAAGCAAAAAACGGTCACCAACTTATTGGAAGGTATACGGAACGAAGATGAAGCATCTATCGATGCATCCAAAAAAGTATATGATGTATTGAAGAAGCAGGAGGACAGCATTCGCACGGAAGTGAAGAAGACCATATCTTCTGCATTGCCCGGAGCGAAGACGCAAGATCGTGACTACATGTTTCTCAATTTTGTGTTGAGCTATCTGCCACATGGCATTATAGGATTGTTGCTGGCGGTGATGTTTTCAGCCGCTATGTCATCGATGGCTTCTGAATTAAATGCGTTAGCTTCTACGACTACCGTGGATATTTACAAGAGATCATTCAAACCGGAAGCCTCGCCTCTGCATTACTTACAGGCGTCACGTTTCTTCACCATTATGTGGGCATTGATTGCGATGGCATTTGCCATGCTGGCTAACATGGCGGAGAACTTAATTCAATTTGTAAACATTGTAGGTTCGTTATTTTACGGAACCATCCTCGGGATTTTCCTGGTAGCCTTTTATATGAAGCCTATTCGTGGCACTTCGGTATTTATTGCTGCGGTGATCGGGGAGTTGGCGGTGTTGGCATGCTACTTCTTCTTTTATGATGAGATCGCCTTCTTGTATTACAACATCATCGGCTGCGTGTTGGTGGTGGTCGTGGCTTGGATCGCCCACCTGTTTGATAAGGGCGAGGAAATAAAAAAGGCAACGAATTAAATCGTTGCCCCTCTTAGATAAAGTTACCTGACGAATTACTTCAAAGACTTCTGAAGTTCTTCGTTCATCAATTGATAATCTCTGTTGTTCGCAACTTTAGAAGCTTCCCATGATGCTTTCGATGTAGCTAATGCCCCAGCCTTGTCACCATTTGCTTTTTGGATTCTTGCCTTCTGATACAACTGCCAGAATTGAGGAGTTGCATTTCCTTCGAATGATTTATTGATCCACTCCAAAGCCTGCTTCACATCTTTACCATTATCCATATAGTATACAGCCGCAGCGTAGTAGTTATTTGGATTTACTTTGGTGCTCGCCTCAATCGACTTCATCACTTTTGCATCGTAATCAGCCGTGATCGTGAATTTCACCGAAGTGTTTTCCCATGCAATCTGAACTTTTGCAGACTTGCTATCGGCAGCGATGTCTCCAATGTTGATGGTAAACGTTTCTACTTTCTCAGTAAGTTTCTCAGACTTTACTTTGAAGTTTGCAGCTTCCTGTGCCTTGTCATACTTATCCGTGTTGGCACCTAATTTAATGTCTTTGTATAATGACACGGTCCATTCCGTTGCTCCCGGCCATGTGTAAATCGTGTATTCACCCTTGGGTACGGCAACACCTTCCACCTTAACGTCATCGCTGAACGTAATTTTAGTGCCTGAGTTTGCAGCTGTTCTCCATATTTTACCATAAGGAACTAACACGGTGGCAGCATCGCCAAAAATCGTTCTTCCCTTTGCGCTCGGACGAGAATAATCAATTTTAACATCGGTTAAACCTACCGTGGTAGAGGTAGAGGCCGTTGCACTTGCCTGGGGCGTTTGAATCTGGCCGTTTGCCACTAGACCCACAGCCAGTAATACAATCAAAAATGCGTTCTTCATTGTTTGTCTTTTTAAATTTAGACTGTAAAAATAGGATCATTTTGTTTGTTTAAAAACCCACTTGATCAGTAGACTAATGAGTGTTTTGCCCGATTCCTTCTATACCCGCAAAGATGTTACACACATAGCCAGGCAATTACTGGGCAAAAAGCTTGTTACCAATGTTTTGGG
Organism: Cytophagales bacterium; assembly: GCA_031416795.1. GTDB lineage: Bacteria > Bacteroidota > Bacteroidia > Cytophagales > Cyclobacteriaceae > ELB16-189. Next base: position 27,870 of record JANOUH010000004.1, read on the forward strand.
AAAAAAATCAGGAGGTATTATTGTTGAAACCGAGGCATACTCATTTCGCGAACGCGGTTGTCATGCCTATGATAATAAGATGACCAATCGCAACAAGGTGATGTTTGAAACCGGTGGCGTAGCTTATGTCTATCTGTGCTACGGCATCCACAATCTATTTAATGTGGTCACGAATAAACATGGAGTTGCCGATGCCGTTTTGGTTCGTGCCCTTCAGCCTGTTGAGGGCGAGGAGTGGATGTTAGGCAGAATGAATACAACCTCCCTAAAACGAATAACATCCGGCCCGGGCAAACTGACGAAAGCGTTGGGCATTGACAGAGCGTTTGATGGTAAAGAGCTGAACAGTATCGAACTTTGGATTGAAGAAGGAGTGAAGGTATCATCAAAACAAATTATAGCGTCTGCCCGCATTGGCATCGATTATGCTGGTGACGATGCATTGTTACCCTGGCGATTTTCAATCAGGGATAACCCATGGGTGAGTAAGTAACTGGTTTTAATTTGTAATCTTGCGCTTTGAATCGAGCATCATGAAGTATCTGCTTTGCATCCTGGTAGTCATAAGTACTTTTTCTTATTCGCAGTCTGTCGACCCTCTTGCTAACATTAATTCTCCCTATGACGAACAACATCCGGTGGTGAGTGCGGATGGCAAAATGCTTTTCTTAACGATTGCCAGGCATCCGCAAAATATTGGTGGCAAAAAGGATCCGGGTGATATTTGGATTTCCGTTAAGGAAGGAGAGACTTGGTCTGTTCCCGTTCATGGCGGCAGTGTATTAAATAACAGCTCATTCAATGCCGTTGCCGGAATGAGCAAAGACGGAAATGCACTTTATCTGCTGAGTCACTACAAAGCAAATGGCAGCTCCCCATCTTCGCAGGGAATCTCGGTTTCACAAAGAACAAAGCTGGGATGGTCAGTCCCTCAAAATATTACAATCCCTTATTTTCTTAATCGTTCTGCCACGCTGGATGGATTTTGGCAAGAAGGGCAATCGGTATTTATTTTCTCGGCCGAGTCATACACGACCCAGGGTGCGGAGGATTTGTATGTTTCATTTAACCGGGAAGGAAAATGGTCGGAGCTGATCAATTTAGGTAGTGTCATCAATACATCCTTTCAGGAAATGAGTCCTTCGCTCACCGCGGATGGAACCAAACTCTACTTCGCTTCGAACGGAAGGAAAGGTGGATTGGGCAGTTTTGATATCTATGTCTCTAACAGGCTCGATGACACCTGGACATCATGGTCGGAGCCCGTTAACCTCGGCTCGCAAATCAATTCCGATGGAAGAGAACTGTACTACAGAGAATTTTCTTCGCTGGCTTTTTCATTATATACCACCACACGCAATAGCGATGGTTATGGTGACGTGCACATGATTAAAGACACGCTGAACAACCCTATCGAAGAAATTAAACCTCCGGTCGTTGACGTGGCGCCCGTTGTGATAGCAAACAACTTGATTAAGATTTCAGGACGTGTCACCAATTCAAAAACAGGTGAAGGTATTCCTGCCCGGTTGATCTTCCGCTCGGATTCCGTTTACACCACCAGCGGAAGTAAAGAAGGAACTTATTTAATAGGCTTGAAGCCTTCAAAAGCTTATTCTATAGAGATTGAGTCAGCCGGTTTTGTTAACCTGTCTGAGAGGTTGAACATTCAATCCATCGATGTGACCAGCCTGGAGATGAACTTCAAACTACAACCCATTGAAGTAGGGGCGGTGATCAATTTAAAAAGTGTGCTGTTTGAATTGGGTACAACCAACCTCATTGAAGAGTCTTATAGTGAACTCAATGTGGTGGTCGATTTTTTAAAAACCAACCCAAAAGTGGAAATCGAACTGGAGGGGCATACCGACAATCGTGGCGATGTGAAGAAAAACCTGGAGCTTTCGCAGCAGCGTGTTGATAAAATAAAATCCTATCTTGTGTCAAAAGGCATAAGCGCCAGAAGGATCAAAGGTAAGGGCTTTGGTGGCTCGCGACCTATTGCTACCAGTAACACCGAGGAAGCACGCAAACTGAATCGAAGAGTCGAGTTCAGGATTTTGAAAAATTAAGGAGAGTTCATTATTCTTTTTGCGAGGAATCAAGTCTGGCAATTCACCGTACAGTCTTAAGTTTGGGTTACTTATTTCTTTTGCTGGGGTATTACAGGCAAAGTTGATAATTACCTGCAAAAGAATATATGGAGCACTTCACAGAGTTAACGTTGATAATATGGACCTAAATACATTACTTACGCCATAACAAAAATATGAGTCTACGTAAAGAAAAAGCTGCCCGTCTAAAGTTGAGCGTTCTTGATCACACCATTCGTCTAATCGGAAAGAAATCGTTTGATGATTTATATGTGGATGAGATTTGCGAGAAGGTAAAAATATCCAAAGTAACCCTGTTCAAATATTTTCCCACCAAGGAAGACATTCTCCTGTACTATTTTAGGGTTTGGTGCCTTAAGCGTGCTGTAGAGTTACGCGATAAACCCAGGGAGGGAATGACGGGAATAACGTATCTTTTTGATAAGCTCAGCGAGGAAGCTGAAATGTATCCTGGGATTATATTAAGTCTCTTCGCTTACATGGCTGATTTAAGAAGGCCACCTAAGCCTTTCCCCATGAAGCCAGAAGAGAAAAAGTTTTTGTTTCCCGATGTTAAGGATGTTCAAGCGCTAGAGATTCTTACCCTGGATCAGATGTTTGAAAAGTTTGCGCTGGAAGCCATCTTCAAGAAGGAGATCACCAAGTCGTCTTCCACCCGTGATCTCACGAACCTATTCACGTCCATGTTCTACGGTTCCATCCTAACTGCCCACTTACTTCAATTAGATCAACTGAAATTCTTTTTCAAGAGAAATATTGAAATGACGCTGAAAGGGCTGCAGTAGAGTTTAAGCTTAAAGCTTAAAGCGAAAAGCTTAAAGTCAGTTCCAAACTAACCTTTAACATACTTTAAGCTTTGAGCTTTCTTCTTTGAGCTTTCCGCTTTATAGAAAGCGTAAAGCCAGTTCCAAACTAACCTTTAATATGCTTTTAGCTTTCTGCTTTCCGCTTTAAGCTTACTTCATCCTCACCATCCTCGTCCTCTTCCTCTCAAACATCCTGATATGTCTGGAGCCAACCGGTATATCAATTACATAGCGATTTCCTTTCGCCCACATCTTATGCGTCCGTGGTTTCACTACGCGCTCCCCCGATGAGGCGCAGGAAAAAAGCAAAAAAGTACTGACGATGACTAAAAGGAGGCGTTTCATGCTGAGATCGATCTCTAAAAATAGCTTTTTATTTCAAATACATGCCTGTAAATTGAATCCACAATGATCCATATGAAAAACTTTGAAACACTCACCGAAGCGATAGCCGATTTAAAAAGGCGGGGTTACGAGCATGATTTCAATTTACGGTCCGAGTGGATTGAATGTCAGTCGCTCAATGTGCAGCTGAAGCCTGCCGATTTTCATGTGGATGAGATATATCGGTTTGAAGGAATGAACAATCCCGATGACAGCTCCATTCTTTTTGCCATCCAATCACCCGTTGGCATAAAAGGAATCTTAGTGGATGCCTACGGAGCTTACTCAGAATCCCTCAGTACAGAAATGATTAAACGATTGACCATTGATGCTAAAACCTCGCACTGATTCCAGTACCCGGCAACTTGCCGTTGCATTTTTTTTAATACTCCTCACATTCACACAACGATCGCAGGCGCAGCAGCATGTCCATGAATTAATGGTTGAAAAACTGCGGGTCACTTCAGTAAAAGGTGAGGGTGGCAAAGCCGACAGTATCAACCGGCCATTAGTATCCTTTGAGATGGACAACGTTCCTTTTACATCAAATCAGTCTACTGCATTACAAATTTCCTTTAAGCAAGAACTATTCTCCGGTAAAGGAATCAAAGGTGTGCTCTCCTTTACAAATACCTCGAAAGACACGGTCAGTCTTTCCAATGTAGTTCCTTTAGGCAGAGATGGAAATGAGGCTTATATCACGGGTCTTGGAAATCATAGTCTTTCACGCACTCATTTATTTTTGCCGGGCAAGAATCCGGTAAACGTGATCGTGCCCGACAATGCGTGGGAGTTGGGTTATGCCGGCTTGTCACTCCATGGCAACCAAAAACTATTTGCGTTGGTAAGACGTGATCTTACCAACCTGGTGAAAGCCACACGCAAGCGCTTTGTGACGGTGATTGCTCCAGGAGGATCGGTGTCTTATCATTTCTATGCCGACTACTATTCGGGCGTTTGGCAATCCGGTGTGCGCGAAGCTTTTCAAAAAAGATACCTGTATGATGTCAATGAATTTGATAACACCTTGTTTGAGCGCAAGGATTTAGCGTGGATCAACAAAGCCTATGTCATGCACTTGTTGATGGGGTGGGACAAAGAATTTTATGATGGTAAAGAATCGCAGTTTCGTCTGAATGAATTTATAAAACGCGGAAAGAAACTCTTTGGTGGCGATGATGTGGTGTGCATCTGGCCCACGTGGCCCACACTTGGGGTTGATCAACGCAATCAGTTTGATTTGTATCGCGATCTTCCGGGAGGATTAAAACAAATCCGCGCGGTTGCTGATTCGGCCCGTGCACAGGGAACAAAATTTTTTGTAGCCTACAACCCCTGGGATGAAAGCACACGCCATGAAGGTCACCTGACGGGCCTGGCTTATCTCATCAAAGAAACATCAGCCGATGGTGTAGTGCTGGACACCAAAGGAGAATCGAGCCGCGAGTTGCAGGATGCAGCTGATAAAGTAAGAGCTGGTGTGGTGATGTATAGCGAAGGCATGGCCGTGCCCAACGATATGCAGGGTATCATCAGCGGCAGAGTGCATAACGCACTGTACTATCCTCCCATGCTCAACTTAAATAAATTCATTCGCCCCGACTTTGCCATCTTTCGCGTGGCCGAAGTGTTCAAAGAACCGATTCAACGGGAATATGCGGTAGCATTTTTTAATGGCTACGGCACTGAAATAAATCAATTCGGTCCGGGCCATCCGGAGTGGGAAGAAGAGCAGTATCGATATCTCGGAAAGACGACACGAATTCTCAGAGAGAACACTACCTTATTCACGTCCGACTATACGCCTCTCATTGCTACGGTGCGCGATAGTGTGTGGGTGAATGCCTGGAGCAGCAACGATAAAACCATCTATACGATACTCAGTCTTAAGCCCGAAGGCTTTCATGGTGCGTTGTTCGAAATAGAAGATGCAAGCGCCTCACGTTGGATCGATGTGTGGAAGCATGAAGAAGTACAGGTAAAAAAAATAGGAGCTAAAGCTTATGCCGTGGCGAACATTGATGGTTTTGACGTGCGCAATTTAGGTACCAACAACGAAGGCAATGTATCCGGCATCGCCCGGTTTACTCCCACATTACGCGTGAAGATCGAGCGTGATGTATTAAGTGGACAATACAAACCGGGTTGCACCATCAACGTATGGAAAGGAAATCCTGGATATGATAAAGAACCCATCGTCATTCAGCCTTCTGACAAAAATCAATTCACGCTATCGCTCTCAAAACAACTGGGACGCTATGAAGGCAAACTAGTGGTGCAGGCTTTTTATCAGGACGAGTTAATCGATGAACAGATCTTAATCCTTAAGCCAGGCACACCGCGACTGGTATCTGAAGTCTCCAGGACAACCATCATCAAAAAATTACCTGCCGATATGGTCATGATCCCCGCAGGGAAATTCAACGTACACTACACCCAGGGAGATGAATTCATTCCATATCCTGAAGATCACCTCAACGAAGAAGTATCCATGACTACTTTTGCCATGGAACGCTATCCTGTTACCAACTCAGACTATAAGCGCTTCTTATCAGTGAGTGGCTATCACCCTTCTGATACAGCCAACTTTTTAAAACACTGGATCAACAAACAAATCCCGAAAGGAGAGGAGAACTTTCCGGTTACCTATGTATCGCACGAAGATGCAAAAGCGTATGCGGCCTGGGCGGGGAAACGATTGCCCACCGAACTGGAGTGGCAAAATGCAGCGCAAACTCCTGCTCATAACGAGTGGCCGTGGAAACAACTCACGCCCGTGACACGCAAAGAAACGTATGTGACCGAAACGCTCACCGTAAAAAACATTGAAGGCATCGATGTAAAGAATGCTAACCTGGGCGATGGCCAGTTATATCCTGTAGGCAAGTATAAGAAAGGAGTGAACCCCTATGGATTGCATGACCTGGTTGGTTGTGTGTGGCAGTTGACCAACGATGTATATGAAAACGGCAGCTACCGCTACATCATGATGAAAGGGGGAAGTTACTTTAAGCCTTCATCCAGTTGGTGGTATGTGCAAGGTGGCCCGCGCGAATTACATTACCGTCAGTTCTTACTGCGCGTATCTCAGGGCTTCGAACGAAATGCAACCGTGGGCTTCCGGTGCGTAGCTGATGTTAACTAATGCACTTGTTGGTCGATGGTCGATAGTCCATGGACCATGGTTGATAGTTTGTTGCTATTTGATGGCAGCTTCAATGAGGAGGATACTACCTTCATCATTTGTTAAGCCGCACGCACTGAATTAATGTTGTCATTCCGGTCAAGCTAGAGAATGGTTGGTTGAAATAAACACGGGCAGTGTTTGGGAAAAGTAGTTTATGAAGTCTGGCGCGAACCAGAATCCCCATGAAGTTCCTGCAAGCTTACTCACTTTCAGCCTGGCGTCAGTTCTCTCCATTGGCGTTAGGTCTTACTACCTGACGCACATTGTAATCACCAATCCATTTAATCGCCATGGCAACCCTTTTATTTTTTTGTCCGTCATGTATCCATTAGGTTTTCAAATAGAGGTAGGAAAGGCACAGGTCTGGTGTTTTGATAAGTAGCGTGGTGAGACTTGTGCCTTCTTTTATGCTTCAATAAACCAACTGCATCACCTCTTTGATGGATGGTCCGATCAGAATCCATCGTTCTCCCTACCTTACGGGAATAAACTTCATTCATGAAATCTCTGCTCTACCTCTTCATCGCTTGCTGCTTTTTACTGACGTCTTGTGGCGAAAAAAACACGACCACAGTACAAACCACCATCAAACCCATCGACAGCCTGTTCCGCGAATACACGGAGTTTAAAAAAAGGATCAATCCACTGGAAGCAACAAAGGCAGGGTTCAATCAATACAATGATCAGGTTGCCAATTATGTTTCTACTCCTTATATAAAGGACTTAAACGACTCCTACACAAAATTTCTGATCGAAATCGAAAAGTACGACTCGGCCCAACTCACTCCCTCACAATGGATGAGCCTGCGTGTGATGAAATGGGATTGTAACATCAAGCGTGAAGGACTGAACAATGCCATTGCCAGTATTGCTTCGCCCATGTATGACATGCCCACGTTCGAATTGTTTCCGCTCATGCAGATCCAATCGCTGCATTTGTATTTTGCCACCTTGGCCAGCGGCACGGGCTTGCAACCTTTTAAAACCGTGCAGGATTATGACACGTGGCTAAAGCGTGTGGATGCCTACCTGCCCTTTTTGGATACCTGTATCGTGAAGATGAATCAAGGTATTGCTAAAAAAATAGTGATGCCCAGGGTGCTGATTAAAAAAATGATTCCCCAGCTCGATGCCTTTGTCAATACTCCGGTGCAACACCATTTATTCTTTGCACCCATCACACTCATGCCTGCGGATTTTCCTGCCGTAGAAAAGGAACGTTTGACAAAAGCCTACACGAGTATGGTCAGCGATAAAATTATTCCGAAGTACAAGATGCTGCAGGATTACCTGCTCCAAACGTATCTACATGCAGGGCGCGAAACAGCGGGCATCAGCGCATTGCCCAATGGACGCGAAACGTTCGACTACCTCATTCGCTACCACACCACCACCAACATGACAGCCGGGCAGATCCATGAGCTCGGAAAAAATGAAGTGGCCCGCATCCTTGGCGAAATGGAGAAGGTAAAAGCCGAGTTGAATTTTAAGGGCGACCTCAAAGCCTTTTTCAATCACGTGCGCACAAGCAAACAGCAGATGCCTTTCACCAAACCCGAAGAGGTGATCGCCAGCTTCAATAACATCCGCGAAAAAGTAGAGAAGAACGTCACCAATATTTTTGAAATCAAACCGAAGGGTGGCTTTGTGGTGCAGCGCACGGAAGCCTTTCGTGAAGCATCCGCCAGTGCAGAATTTTTACCCGGCAGCATTGATGGCTCCCGACCTGGTGTTTTCTATGTTCCCATTCCCGATGCGAAAACGTATAGTAAATACGCAGACGAAGCCTTGTTTTTGCATGAAGCTATTCCCGGTCATTATTATCAGCTTTCCTTACAGCAGGAAAACAATGAACTGCCCGAGTTTCTGCATCCCGAAAGTATGAGCGTGTTTGTAGAGGGCTGGGCACTGTATGCCGAGTCACTGGGCAAAGAGCTGGGCTTGTTCGAAGATCCCTATCAATACTTTGGTATGCTGAGCATGGAAATGCACCGCGCTATACGGCTGGTGTTGGAAACCGGCATCCACACCATGGGCTGGACGCGTGAACAAGCCATTCAATATTCATTGGATAATGAAGCAGAGCCAGAAGACAAAATCATCGTAGAAGTAGAACGTTACATGGCCACACCGGGAGCCGCATTGTGTTACAAAATAGGCCAAATCAAAATCCGCGAGCTACGCACCCGTGCCGAAACAGCCCTGGGTGATAAGTTTAATGTAAAAGAATTTCACACTCAGGTGTTGAATTCCGGTAGCTTGCCGTTGGTGTTGCTGGAGGAGAAAATTGATCGGTGGATTAAGGAGAGCCGGTAGTCTGTAGTTCATGGTCGATGGTAATAGCATCGGTATAGCTATTTTTAAGTCCAGCCCAGCGAAGGATCCACCTGATAGCCGATGAGCTGGCAGGGCAGTGGAGCGATGTGGCCAGCATAACGGTCTCATAGTAATAGTAATGCTGTAGTAAAAGAAGACCCCTGCCGCACAACAATAAAAGAAATTGAGCAATGTGCTGGTGGGTTTTTTTTTATTAGAGTATTTTGTGGGACTTGTGGGACCTCTTGGGACGCGCGGTCGTGCAAGTCGCAAGAGTCCCACAAAAGCAAAACAATAAAAACAAAACACCATGGCCACTGATAACCCCAACAGCGAAGGCTTTATACCCATCCATGGAGGTTATCGTAATCTGATCACCTATCAAAAGTCAGAGATTGTGTATGATGGCACACAATATTTCACCAAAAGATTTTTTAAGAAATATGACCGCACCATCGATCAGATGGTGCAAGCCGCGCGCAGTGGCAAACAAAACATAGCCGAAGCCAGCATGGCCTCAGCCACATCAAAAGAAACGGAAATAAAACTGACCAATGTAGCCCGCGCCAGCCTCGAAGAACTGTTAATAGACTACGAAGATTTTTTGAGAACAAACAAACTACCCAGGTGGCATAAAGAACACCGGCTGGTAACACGCCTGCGCGAACTAAACAAAACACCCCAAGCCAACTACGCTACGTTCCAAAAAGCTATAGAGCATGAAAGCCTCGAGATATGTGCCAACACCATGATCACATTAATCACCATTACCACCTATCTACTGAAGCAACAACTAAAACAATTAGAAACCGCCTTCATCAACCAGGGTGGCTTGCGGGAGCGGATGACCAAAGCCAGAATAGATAAAAGAAATAAAAAGGAGTGAAATAGAGTATCGTGGGAAATTCAGTGGGACTATAAAAACATTGTCAAGAGAAGAGGACATTTAGAAAGGTTGAAATAAATTGCAGGATCAACACTAAACGTCACGTATGAACCAGTCGGCCAGCCACGATGAGCGCTTCGCAAAAATGACATTCGCTTCGGTATATCCACTGTATGTCGCAAAAGTTGAAAGGAAGGGGAGAACGAAAGAAGAATTGCACCAGGTTATTAAGTGGCTAACGGGTTATGATGATCAGAAGCTATCCAAACTCATCGCAGAAAAAGTAACGTTCGAAAAATTCTTTGAGCAGGCTTCCATCCATCCCAATGCACACCTCATCACCGGTGTAATCTGTGGCTATCGCGTAGAAGAAATCACCAATACACTAACCCAACAAGTAAGATATTTAGACAAGCTTGTTGATGAGTTGGCGAAAGGAAAGAAGATGGAGAAGATTTTGCGCGTTGCGTAAGGTGTGGAGGATTTTAAAGCGTCATGAAGTAGGTGTTATCACCGAACCATAACCAACCCTACATCATCATTCTACTATCATTTATCTGTCCGCGCCAAAGCGTATGAAGCACGATCATACTTTTTCCTGTGGCGCGATTTGTTTTTTCTATCTCATAGCCCCGGGTTAAAACCCGGGGCTATTCATATTTAACCCCTCCGGGGTTTATCTTGTCTTTGATGGTGTTCTTCGCCAACAAACACAGGATGTTAATGCAGTCATCTTTCTAATGTGATTTTAACTGTCCGCGCCAAAGCGTATGAAGCACGATCATACTTTTTC
>JANOUH010000005.1:0-3594 GCA_031416795.1 Cytophagales bacterium
CTTCCCAGCAGTCTCCCGCCTCGGGGACTCTGCGTCATCCGAAAACCTGATTGAATGACGGTGCTCAATCTACTTGAATGTCTTTTTAAAACACAGTCTTACTTATACGTTTCCTCTTTCACTTTGCGCGGAGTCCCCGAGACGGGAGACTCCGCTAGGAAAGTATATTTTTTACTGTTTTGAAATTTTGATATGCTCCATGCTTTTAATTTTCTCTGCATGACGCACACCGTTCACATTCCAGGCGGAGTCTCCCGCCCCGAGGACTCCGCGTCATCCGAAAACCTAGGAAAGAATTTTTCTGTATTTTTTCAAATGGTTAATTACCGATGAAGCTACCTCATCATAATTGGTCTGCACCAGCCAATGCCCGCCCTTTACTTTTACAAAATGGTAGTCACCTTTAACGTGATCCTGGCACTTCTCAACGCCATAATATCCTATAGCCGGATCAGCTTCTCCCCATATCAATAGAGTAGGCACATGAACATCGCCCAGAATCGAAGTGGTACCAGCACTTTTTAACATTCGATAATTACCCCTATAGTAATTAAGAGCCGCAGTTACCGTTCCGTGTTCCCGAAAAACGGATAAGTAATCATCTACCTCATCTTTACTACTGTTCTTCCAAAACCTTTTAAGAAGTTTATAATCATTCCTTTTTATGTTAAACTCAGGTAACCATGGCAGTTGGAAATGACGGATATAGGCACTCTTACGTTTTTGTATGGGGTCGCTGACCATTGCCTCGCCAAAAGCCTGAACATGCGGAACAGATAAGGCACTCCAGCTAAGAAGCAACTCCGGATATTGATTAGCTAAATACCAACCCACTACCGCACCCCAGTCATGACCAATAAGGTGAAACTTGTCTCTGCCTAAGGCCTTATTGATTTGGATGATATCAGTAGCTAGTTTCGCTATGGAATAATTCTTTTTACCCTTTGGTTTTGCGCCCCGACTGTACCCACGTTGATTGGGTGCAATGCAGTAGAAGCCTTCCTTGATCAGAGCGTTTATTAAGGGTGTCCACATATGGCTGGTCTCTGGAAAGCCATGCAATAGAATTACTGTTTCATCAGATTCTTCACCTGCGGTTCGCAGATCGAACGTGAGATCACCAACAGTAAGTTGTGATTTTAAAATCATAATAATCCAGGGTTTTTAGATCTAAGTGAATCGCTTTCTTTCAACGCCTGCTGCCACGTCAACGGCTAAACTGAAACCACTGTAACCAAATTGCAATTAGATGTCAGGCAAGTCTTTTGAGAAGTCCACACCATCCTATTTTATCATTACGGGCATATTCATATTCACCCGTGTACCATTGCCTAGCTGGCCACTACTGTTGTATCCCCACGTCCATAGGGTTCCGTCTGCTTTCAGTGCTATTGAGTGATAATTCCCAGCTGCAATTGCCGTATAACCAGGCCCAATAAGAGTAGGTAAATTCTTCGAAACATTGGTGCCATCGCCTAACTGACCGGAAAAATTATATCCCCAGGAATATAAAGTTCCATCTGTTTTTAAGCCTAATGAGTGTGCATAACCAGCAGAAATTACTGAATAATCAGCACCTATTAGTGTGGGTTGTTTATTACCCCCTTCAGTGCCATCTCCCAACTTACCAACGCTGTTATCCCCCCAGGCCCAAAGGGTTCTATCTGCTTTTAAAGCCAGGGTGTATCTATCCCCGGCAGAAATCATTGTATAATCTGATCCTATCAGTACAGGTGTGTTCTTTAGAATATAGGTGCCGTCTCCGAGTTGTCGATCACCATTACCTCCCCATCCCCATAGCGTACCATCTGATTTCAGACCAAAGGAATGAGTGGTGCTTGTCGCAATTTTTACATAGCCCTCGCCTACCTGAACTGGATATTTACCGCTGCCCAACTGCGCACCATTTTCATTATCTCCCCACGCCCAAAGAGACCCATCTGTTTTTATAGCTAATGATCTCCGACCACCTGCTGCAATCGTTCGATAACCAGTGCCTATTAATACAGGTATGTTTTTGTCCACCAATGTGCCATCACCTAACTGCCCTGAATTATTGCCTCCGAATGCCCACAAAGTGCCGTCCTTTTTTAATGCCAGGGAATGAAATTCGCTTGCTGCAATTGCTGAGTAACCGTTACCAATCAGTACAGGTATATGAGCTTCATCCAATCCACCGCCAATACCCAATTGACCGTATTTATTGTGTCCCCACGCCCAGAGTGTACCGTCTGACTTTATTGCCAATGAATAAAATTCACCGATAGCTATTTCTGTAAAGGGTACAGATTCTGGTACAATACTTTCTTTACAGCTAATAGTAACAAGTGATAAAACGCCCAGAAAGAATAATCTATAAGCAAAAATCTTTATCTTCTTCTTCATAATTTAAGTCAGTAATTGTCTGGATTTATTTCATGTGATTGTGTCGGCCTAACAACTCAAATTTAAGTCTTTGTGAAAAAAATGTCCCCAATGGTTAGTACAATACCTAATAGTAATATTATCCTTAGTCCTTTCATTTTTCTTATTTAGGTAAATATAAGACGCTTGTTTCCTGTTAATACATCGTGTATTAAATTTTCACGCTTTGTGTGTAATCTCAGGCAGCAAACCCAATGATTTATCACCATCTAAGACCTTCAGGCCATTTTCGTTACTGTTTTGAATACAGACAATGTCATCGTCTTTGTCGCTAAATGATGAACCTATTATAAGTAATGAAATAAAGGTTAAATAAATTACGTGCAAACGTTTCATTGTGGTACCGTGCTTAAGCGAATGGTTTTACTCATTATATTTCTTTAATCACTTTGGCTGGGATATCGCCTACAATTGTATTGTCAGGAACGCTTATTGAAACAACCGCACCTGCCGCTACGATTGAATTTTCGCCAATAGTGACACCTGGCAAAATGATTGCTCCGGCACCAATCCAAGCATTTTTCTTGATGCGAATATGGCCAACCATCAGGGGATGTCTGTTTCCGGGTGATGCTGGATGTCCTTCTGATAATACGCTGACCTTAGGTGCAATAAGAGTTATCTTCAATGGTAATTCCGCCCAAATCCAAAAAAGTGCAATCGAAGTTGATAAATACGTTATTTCCGATTTTGGTATACTTGCCGTAATTGATGTACAAGGGAGTAAATACGTCAACGCTCTTGTCAATTTCACTGCCCGTAATTTGACTTAGTAAATCTCTGATTCTGCCGGGTTTGAGGAATTATTCATATGAACCAGTAATACCTTCGTTGCAAATTTAAGCGTCCCGTAATTTAAATCCTTCGGGGTCGTTGGAGTGAATCGTTTCTCCATCACGTAGTCGTTCGAAAATATTTCTTGTTTTCATCTTCCCCTGAGGGATTGGGATAAACTTTGTTGGCAACCAACCCACTTAGCACCGTGGTGGGCACCTTAACGGGAAACCAATGCACGGGAGGACGGTATGCAGGATCCATTCCAAGCGGAGTCTCCCGCCTCGGGGACTCCCGCGTCTCTTTAATCGATTTCCATTATCCAATGACTAATATCATAGCTGAGTATCAACACAGCGACACCGCGAAGAATGAAAGAAAAAAAGGAATGTATGA
>JANOUH010000006.1:0-7328 GCA_031416795.1 Cytophagales bacterium
GGTTGAAATGAAAAGCCGGTTTGTTGCCATTGCCTCTCACGAATTCAGAACGCCTTTATCCTCCATTCAGCACAATACCAATTTCATTCAGAAAAATAAACGTTGGGCTGCCGATCACGAGTTGGTTGGGAAATTGAAAGACATCGAGAGGCAATCCAAGCACATGATGTTTCTGTTGGATGATGTACTCACCTATGGGAAAAGTGAAGCGGGTAAGATTCAATTGATTGTTTCCCGAATTGATCTTAAGCCTTTTCTGGAAAAAATAATTGAAGATGTTGGTCATGCTACGAAAGGCACCCATACAATCAAACTCAGCCTGAAGAGTGAGGTTTCTGAAATTGAAACCGATGAAAAGTTGTTACGAAACGTATTGATCAACCTGCTTACCAACGCTATTAAATTCTCGCCTGGTAAAAATAAAGTACTACTTGAGGCAGAAATAACCAGTGATAACATGAAGATCATTGTTATCGATAAAGGAATTGGAATTCCACCAGAGGATCATGATCGCGTTTTTGAAGCATTTGTCCGCGGTCAGTCGGTGGAAGGAATTCAAGGTTCTGGGCTGGGGCTTTCCATCGTTAAGAAAGCCATTGAACTACTTAAGGGCAAGATAGAAATCGACAGCGAAGTAGATAAAGGGACAACCGTGCTGGTAACCATCCCCATCCTATCAAAATAAACATTATGGCAACTAAAAAAATTAAAGTATTACTAACCGATGACCACAAACTCATCCGCGAAGGTATTCAATCCATGCTGCATGGCACAGACGATATTGAAGTAATCGGCTCTGTAGCTTCGGGTGAAGAAGCTGTCAATGAAGCCCGAAGTAATCGTCCTGATGTAATTTTAATGGATATACTCATGGGTGGCATGACCGGAATTGAAGCTACCCGCTGGATAAAAGAAAATGATTCCACCATTAAAATTGTCATCGTTACGATGGAGATCAGTAAAGAATATGTTTCCGCAGCCATAAAGAGTGGCGTAGATGGCTACCTGCCAAAAGATGTGGATAAAGAAACGTTGATTCAATCGATTCGCACTGTACATCAGGGTGGGCGTTTTTTTAATGATGCGATTATGAAACTGGTGTTCGAAGATTTCTATTCGCACGAAAAGTTGAAGAACCCCATGAAGAAACTCCCCCATGAGCTTACCAAACGGGAGTACGAAATATTAGGTCTCGTAGCTTCAGGTAAATCCAATCGTGAAGTGGCTGAAACGCTCTTCATCAGCATAAAAACCGTGGAGACTCACAAAACCCACGTCCTGGAAAAGTTGGGGCTCAAAAATACCACCGAGCTTGTGAAATATGCTATCAAAAATAAGATTATCTCGATAGATAGCATGTAAACGCTGCTCGCGGCAAAGTTTATCTTTTACACTACACGTCTTCTACATTTTCCTTGGAGAGGCACTAAATCTGGCATGATGCTCAACAACTTTTTTTTCTTTATCCATTGCCTGGTCTGGTCTAGTAAACATAAAATAGATCCCTAAGGTGGTGTAAAGGATTAAATAAGTTAACGAAAGAGTAGCTTTGAAACGGAAAATTGAGTGAGTAATCATATTAAAATAATTAAGTCTTAGTTTGTGTTTTCACTTATCGTTCTTCATCCAACGATCTGTTAAATGATGACTCAAAATTTGGTTTTATACCCGCTCTATCAAACAGAGAATAGATGAATTTATAAAAATCAGCATAACCCCTAGCATGGGCTACTGATTTCTGAAAAGGGTAATTAATTATTCATTTGCGGATAACCCCAAACCTAATTTGACTATTACATTACCGGCATGGTATCATGGCTGAACTTCTGTTTGCCATCATGAGGAAGGCGTGGCTTTTCTCATTGATCAATTTTGCCATCCCATTTTCGTAAGGGTTTTCCTGATGTAAAGAACCTTCTTACCCATTATTCTGAGTCAAAAATGAATTAACATTTTCAGTTTAGGACTTTCTTCTCTACTTCATCTTACCAAGTTGCTGAATGCCTGATTTTTTTTAAATCAGAAATCCACTGTCGGATTGAATTGGTCATGAACACACTTTTGTATCAACAAAACAAAAATAAAAATGAAAAATAGATTTCTACTCAACGTGATCTCTGGTCTTATCACCCTGTTATTCACTCTTAATTTCACCATGAGCCAGGCTCAGACAAATGATGTTAAGAAAGACCATCTTGGTTTCTCTGTTTCATTTAGTTCAAGATTTAATAAAATAACCAGTAACCATGCGGCTATAGACAATGTGAAGCTGGTGGAAGAAGGTGCTTCAATTGGTTTGGTGTGGGGCAAGGACGCGGTGGAAACCAAAATCTCCATTGGATACTACTACTCGGCTTCGAGTGTGCCGCACACCATTGACCTCGTTAACTTAGAATCCTCCCTCAGCTTTTATCCACTTAAAGCCTTCAGCAAGGGAATACAGAAAGTTCAGCCCTATCTGACTACAGGTCTTTCTGGCAATAACTACAAATTGTACGGGTATTACTCGGGCACAGAGAGTAACACAAATTATAGCAAATCCATTGAACCTTACTTAGGAAATGTAATCAGCTATTTCGGTTCAATAGGTGCTGGCGTTGAAGTTAATCTTCTAAATGAAAATGATTTCGTGAAATTATTCTCTGAAGTAAATTATCATAGTGCATGGTATCAAAACTCTTCCGAGTTGTTTAGTAACACTCATATTTCCAATCAGTTGAGCATCAATGTTGGTGTGAGCTTTGGTTTAAATCGCTACTGAAATAAATAATTCAAAGTAAAATCTCTTGCAATCATGACTCCAGGCACTTTTACCAGAAATATAAGCGCGGATCAGTTAGTAGAGCAGTTTATACACTGTTGCTCCCATGATTTGCGCGCACCACTCACTTCGATTAAAGGGTTAGTTACTGTCGCGGAATATTACCCACAAAGCACAGATGTCCAGAACTGCTTCAGAATGATTGAAGACTGCACCGAAAAGATGGACAAACTTATCCATGCACTGGAAGAATTCATGACCATGAATCACTATGCAGTAACCGTTGAAAACATTAATTGTGATGCTATTACGGATGCCGTGATAGAAGAATCTAGAAAGAAAATTGCGAGTAAATGCATTGTGACCAATAAAAAAATGAATACCTCCCAACCTATAATGACTGATCCACTAATCTTCAAACATCTTTTCAAAAATCTTTTCGAAAATGCCATTTCATTTCAGGATTCCAGAAAGAGAAACGGGTATGTTGATATTGAAATACGATCAGAAAAGAATTGCATAAATCTACAGATCAAAGACAACGGCATTGGCATTCCAACGATCTACCATCAAAAAATATTCAGTCCCTTCTTCAAGGCATCAATAGAATCAAAAGGATTGGGCATGGGTCTCTTCCTGCTCAACAATTTGCTGCACAAAATAAACGGTAGCATTAGCTACCAATCCGAAGAGAATGTTGGTACTACTGTTACGGTATTGATTCCTCATTTAACCCCATCATTATGAAATCTATATTGGTAATAATATTCACTTCATTTATTTCACCATTGTATAGTCAGGGTTTGTCCATAAGCACTGGATTGGAAAAAACGGTGGTAGGAACAGAACTGCATTTTTCAAGCGGGTATTTCACAAAGAATAATTGGGCATTAGGCGCATTTCACCAGTCAAAAATGACAAGCATTACTTTTGAAAGCGACAACCGCAAGCGAGAAACAAGTTGGTATGGCCTATATATCAATGCTCCGCTTGCAAACACGAAAAAAATCAACGTTTTGCTGCAGCTAAAAACAGGAATCAGTGAAAACAAATTCATTGTGGTGGTTCCTTCAATAGAAACAAACATTAATGTTACAAAGCTGATCAGCGTAAGCCTGGGAAGCAGTTTCCGATATTCCTATCCGGCTTTTTCATTAAAAACCACCTTCCGACCATTTAATAGCCACAAACAATGAAAATGCAGACTATGCTTTCTCTAATTTGTATGTCATTTCTAATATTGAGTTGCGAGCCGGAACCAGATTTATTTCGGCACTTTGTTATGAAAGAAGGCGATCATTATTCGTTACCTCGATTAGTTGAAACCCTGAAATCAGAGCGACTTTCTTTTGAAGCAAAATTTCATCCTTCATGCCAGTACATTTTTAAAGAAACAGGATACCAGGAAACCAAAAACAAGCTCCTTTGGATCGCAGATTGCAACTCCATGCATCATGAAAACAGTGACCGCTTTGGTTGGCAGTGGCTTCACGATCGATTAGAGATTTATGCCTATTGTTATGTAGATGGAGAACGCATTGAAAAATTTGTAGGCGTAGTGGCAATTGATGAAATGAATCGTTTTGAAATACGAAGATTACAAAATGAATATTGGTTTACACTGAATAACGAGCCCCCTGTCACCATCTCCCGTGGATCCACCTGCAAAACAGGAGTCTACTATTTGCTATGGCCTTATTTTGGGGGCACACTGCCGGCTCCTCATGACGTTCATGTGTCTCTAAAAATTAATTATTAACAGATGCCTGCCCCATTGGCAACACAGGCGAAACAAAATATCAGATCCTGAAACTATACCACCCAGTTGAAATTCGAGTATGATTTATTCCAAAAAATACTGTGCATATGATTTTACTTTTATTAAAGAAATCACTGAATTAATTATCACAAATCTAACCAAATTAAATGAAGAACTGGACAGGGGAGTTAGCCTCAATGATCTTTCCGGGTTTTTGAAAAATCTCCATCAATCAAAGATGACCTTAATCCTAATCGGCAATAACAAATTAATCGCAAGAGCTGAACAGATCAGTAAAATGCAAAAAGTAAAATCCATTTCGGAACAGGACCAGCTTTTGGTACAGTCCTTTCAAAGCGTGTGCAAACAGGAAATAATAAATCTCTACAGAAGACTTACATATTACGAGAATTATTGATTTCACCCCTCCTTCTCAACCCACCCTCATCAGCAAGGTATTAACATCCTCGCTATCGCATGATTACCTTATTAAAGCTTTCATTGGCACCATTTAGCCATCTTATACGGATAGTAAGGCATTCCCTGATTTCTTCAAAATCAGAATTATCCTGATTCATGGCGCTTTATTTTATTCGACATTTGAATCATAAATTCAAACAAAATGAAAGCGCAAAACACAAAAAAATCGATTAGAAAAATTACTATCGTCTTAGTAATAGTAATCACCACATTCGCCCTCACGGCTTCACATGCTCAAAATTTCCACAAACGCAATTACAATCGTGGATCCTCCAACCCAATAGCAGCGTTGACGTTTGGATTAGGTACTCACTCGTTCTTGATTAAAAGTGATATCGATTACATCAACAACATGAAAGCATCCCTGACAGGATGGGAAAGCGCATTGATGTTTGGAGGAAATAATGTAAGGGTACGAACTGGCTTTGGACTATTTAAAAGCGAATTGAGTGACGTGAATTCAATTAAACGATCATCCATTAGCGGAATGGTTAATATTTATGTGCCAGGCATGACTAAACACTTTCGTCCCTATGCTATCACTGGCCTGGGAGTGAATATTACCTCCTTCACAGGTACATTTGTTCCCAAATCACGACTGGTCCTTTCAAATCCATTAGCACCTTGCACATGTCAATTAACTCAGTCCACAGGCCTTCCTCCTCCACCTCCAGGTTCTAATAACGTCTCGTCTGCAGGCCTTCCTCCTCCACCTCCAAACCCTGGGGATGAAGAAACAACAACGCCAGAAGCTCCAGGTGCTGCTGTCGTGGAAATTAACACGTCACGGATGACATCAACGCAATTAGTAGGCGGTTTGGGGGGTGAGTATACCTTCCGAATGAATGGACGCTTTTTTAGCATGATTGGAGAGGCGCGATATGGACTTCCAATTGTTGTTACAACACAAAATGCCTCCATGAACGAAACAAAAACAAAAAACAATATTGCTATCAGTTTTGGGGTTGCTATTGGGTTAAATGGTCATAACAGAATATTTAAAAACGGCATCCGCTAAAACTACTACTTTAATTAAGCCATTGATAAAACAATTACCAATCGTTCTCTTAAACAACGTGCAAACACTAATTATCTTAACAATAAAATTAAAAGGCTTAAATAAAATGAAACATAAAGTGCCTGAATTCTTATTGATGATAACGCTAATGATAAGCTTGACTTCCCTCGTTTCGAACAAGGCCTACGCACAGCAGAAGCTCAAAAAAGTCGTTTCTACCATCGGGTTTGAAGCATCTGGTGGAGTCCAATCTTTCCAGTTGTCGAGTAATCTTGCTTCTCTTAATCAACTGCAGATAGATCAATTTGGAGGAGCAATTGGCTTTGGTTTCAGTAAGGACTATTGGCAAGCTAAAATAAAGCCTATTGGGTTTTATAATAGTTATACAAATTCATCCACTTCAATAAAACTCATTGAATCAGGAGCGCATTTCAATTTATATCCTTTAAAGCTTCTATTAGGTAAAACTTCACGACTTCCAGGTCTCTACTTAACAGGTGGAATTGCACGTGCAAAATATAAAATTAACGGATCCTACTTGCCTGAAGGGCAGACCTCAACCTGCATTAATGATAATGAAACATTTTCAGGCAACCTATTAAGTTGGAATATCGTGGGTGGCGCGGGCATAGAATATCAGATTCATCAGGATCATGGATTCATTGGCTTCTTTGCCGAAATAAAGAAGGGACTTTCCGCAGGTACTTCTACAAACCAGAATCTGTTTAAAAATACCACTTTTAATAATTTCATAATGGTTAATATTGGCTTCGCCATCGGCATCAATCAGTAAAGATTCTTATTATTTAAAAAATTGGCATATTACTGTTTGAGTTTGTAAATTTTTATGAAAGTTTTAACTAAGAAAAAATATTTATTGAAATGCCGTATGCACTCGAACTGGAAGTGAGTGAGAAAGCATACTCAGAGCTGAATAGATGCATAGAAAATATTAAAGTCCGATGCTATTTCTTCTACATCAGCTATTGCATGGATAGGTAATCTCTGCATATTCATTCATCAACTAAATAAAAATTGTTTTAGAATACTTTCCTCAACAAAATATCGTACATCCAAGTTTCTCGTATATCGGCAGTGTTGGCTCTAAATAACATATCTTGTGATTACTATTTAGCAAACAAACTCCTGTCAATACCTGGAATCACGTTGATGGCATTTTCATAATACACTTTGCGCAGTACAGAGTCTGGAAGATCCAAGCCATACATTTTCCAATGCGCATGACGCTTGCGGTAATAATCAAAATACTCATCGCCTGTTTCGAGCACACGGAAGTAGGTGTAATACTC
>JANOUH010000007.1:0-53809 GCA_031416795.1 Cytophagales bacterium
GGTAGTTACATCCGATTGATATTGAGAAACAGATTCCGGAAACTCATCCAGATCTTTGCCTTGGGTATTGATTACTTTATAGCCCTTCTCTGATAAGAATTCTGAAAAAGGATTTTTTGTCCCCAGATCCAAAATGGTTACTCCCTGTGACAACGCAGGCTCCATAAACGTCCACGTTTTTTTATAGCGCCTTGCTTTAGTTGGTGAGGGTTGGTAGGTGTCAGCGGACATTGATTTTTTTTGTTAAGACTTTTTAACAACTGATTTAAGTTTATTGGGGTTATCCTTCAAAAATGATTCCCACGATTTACTCTTGTTCTTCAACATTCCATTTTGGTAATGATGACATACGGCCACAGCCAATGCATCGGAGGCATCCAATAGCTTTGGCATTTCTTTGATACTGAATATTTGCATCAGCATTCTGGCCACCTGCTCTTTCGAAGCATTTCCATTACCGGTTACTGATTGCTTTACTTTTTTAGGGGCATATTCCGTAATAGGCACTTCTCTGTAGAGTGCTGCAGCCATAGCCACACCCTGAGCACGACCCAATTTTAACATCGACTGCACGTTCTTGCCAAAGAAAGGAGCCTCCAGCGCAACTTCATCAGGTTTGAATTCATCCACGAGGGTAAGCACGCGGTCGAAAATCTTTTTTAGTTTTAACTCATGTGCTCCGAATTTTCCCATTTGAATAACGCCAAACTGAATGAGCTTTACTTTACTCAATTGTACTAAGATAATAGCGTAACCCATTACATTGGTTCCGGGGTCTAGCCCAAGAATGATCTTTTCAATGACGGGTTTTTTCTCAACTTTGCTCACGGCTCAAACTTACAGAGAAACAGGCAATGCTTATTTATCTCATTCTCATCTTTAGCATTTATTTTGGATTTCTGCTGATATGCATAACTGGCTGGCAAAAATATATGCGACAGCCAAAGCGACCGGTGCTTGAAAAAAAAGAATTTGTTTCAGTTGCCGTGGCAGTCCGCAATGAAGAGAATTCGATTTCTCCTTTACTTTCTTCACTTATGGTTCAGGATTTTCCACACAGTAATTTTGAACTGATTTTTGTAAATGATCACTCTACGGATCATACTGCGTGCATTATTTCTGACTGGATAAAAGATAACCCGCAAACGCAGTGTTACCATATCCATTCGACCGGCAATGGAAAGAAGCAGGCTTTAACGGATGGCATTAAGATAGCGAAAGGAGAAATCATCCTTACCACGGATGGGGATTGCGTTCTTCCTAACGATTGGATTTCGAGTATGGTGATGTCATTTAATGATGAAACAACGTTAGTAATAGGCTTGGTTAAAATCCAGCAAGAGGGGTCCCTTTTTTCAAAACTTCAGGCTCTTGAGTTTAGCAGTTTAATGGGTAGTGGTATATCATTGCTTGAACTCGGCTTTCCAATCATGTGTAATGGAGCAAGCCTGGCATTTCGTAAAAAAAGTTTTGAAGCAGTGAAGGGCTATCAAGACAACCTTCATATTCCTTCCGGGGATGATGAGTTCCTGATGAGAAAATTAATGAAGCAGTTTCCAAATTCGATACAATCCAATTATTGGCCAACGGTGGTAGTGGCCACAAAGTCTCAGCCATCACTAAAAAGTTTTATTCATCAGCGGCTTCGATGGGCTGGAAAATGGAGCGTCAATGATTCCCTAATACCAAAGGTGTTGGCGTTGTTTATTTTGATTTTTCAGCTTACTAGCATGGTGGCATTCGGCCTTCTCTTCTCCGGAAAAAATCTGGTAGGTGTTGGCATACTGTTGAGTTTAAAATTTCTATTGGAAGGATATTTCCTTTTCCATGTTGGCAGGACGTTACATCAAAGATTTTCTGTTTCTGCATTTCTAATACTTCAATTAATTTATCCCTTCTACGTATTGATCATAGGAATACTTTCCCAACTAGTTGATTATGAGTGGAAAGGCAGACGTAAACCGTCCATAGGTTAAGAGATTGTTAAATTGCAGAAAGCGCTGCTTTTATTTTTATCTTTACCCTTCTTAGAATATGGACGAACTGGAATTAAAAGCACAGCTGGAACGGAAAGAGTTAGAGCTCAACGCTTTACTGGAAATTACCCAGTCCATTAATAATAATGTTCCAGAAGAATCACTTTATAAGATTTTCAATTTCACATTGCGGTCGAACCTGAATATCAAGAAGCTCGCACTGTTTGTTTTTGATGAGGCCTGGAACTGTAAGGTAAATTTTGGTACTCAAAAGAATTTTAATAAACTCAAGCTGGACGATCGCTTTGCGTTGATTAAGAATGTACATCGCATGGATGAGTTTGAGGAATGTGAGTTTCATGAATTTGATTTAGTCATTCCAGTATCACATAAGTCTGATACACTCGCTTTGGTATTTGTGGGAGGCTTAAACAATAACAATGAGCGTGGTGATAGCATAAAATTCATACAGGCTTTAAGCAACATCATCGTAGTTGCTGTTGAGAATAAAAAATTAGTACGTAAACAATTGACACAAGAAGCATTTAGAAAAGAGCTGGAAATCGCCAGCGATGTGCAGCAGTTTCTTTTCCCCGAGCGATTGCCCTTTACTGAACGATTAAAGATGGAGGCCAGTTATCTCCCACATGATTTAGTAGGAGGCGACTACTACGACTATATTCCCATCAACAAAAATCAGTTTTTAATTTGTGTTGCTGACGTGAGTGGAAAAGGAATACCAGCCGCATTGATGATGTCAAACTTTCAGGCTTCGTTGCGAACCTTGCTAAGACAGACACCCAATCTGAAAGAGATTGTTGAGGCGTTGAACTATCAGGTAATGGAAAACACGAAGGGAGAGAAGTTCATTACGTTCTTCGGGGCCATCTACGACATAAGTCTGAAGACGATGGTGTATGTGAATGCCGGACATAATGCCCCAATTCTAATGGATAAAAAGCATGGCATCCGATTATTGGAGGAAGGATCAACAGTTCTGGGGGCAATGAATCCATTACCTTTTATGAATGAAGGCTTCGTGACCGACCTTGATGACTTCACACTCTTTGCTTACACCGATGGCCTTACCGAAACCATTAATGAAAATAATGAAGAGTTTGGAATGGAGTCGTTGATAGACTATTTCGAGAAGAATGCTGATAAAGATATTCGAACCATTCATCAGGATATCATTGTTGCCCTGGATGGGTTTAAAGGAAAGAATGCTTATCGCGATGACATTACGATGCTTACCTGCCGAGTGCAACAAACCTAGGTATTGAATCATGATATTCCGCACGCCTTTTTTTCTACCATGGCTTTATCCGGAATTGGTTTGGAAAGCAGATACACAGGAAAAGAAAATATTTCTCACGTTTGACGATGGACCTGTTCCTGGCGCGACTGAGTTTGTATTGCAAACGTTAAAGAAATTCAACGCCACGGCAACTTTCTTTTGTATTGGGGATAATGTTCGAAAGCATCCTGATGTATTTGCTAAGGTTGTTGGAGCTGGTCATTCAATAGGAAATCACACATTCAATCATCTTAAAGGCTGGAACTACTCCACTCAGGAATACATCCGTAATGTGGAGTTGTGTGCCGATCAATTTAAAGTAGCAGGAATCAGACAACCAGCTTCCAATGACAAGCAACTTTTTAGGCCGCCTTATGGTCGGATTAAAAGAGATCAGATCAAAGCACTTCCTGACTATCGAATTATTATGTGGGATGTACTTACTCATGATTACGCAAAATCGTATTCACCAGAGCGATGTTTGATTGGCTCTATAAAAACAACAAGACCTGGTTCCATTGTGGTTTTCCATGATAGCGTCAAGGCTGAGCGCAATATGATGTATGCACTACCCCGATACCTCGAACATTTTTCTGATAAAGGATTTTCCTTTGAAGCTCTTTAGATTGCCCTTGTAATTACTTTGTTCATACCTTTGCCCTCAAATGCATTCAGGTAAGCAGAAACATATAATGGTGGCCGTGCTCGATTGGGGCCTTGGTCATGCAACACGATGCATTCCAATTATTAATTGTCTGTTGACGAATGATTGTAAAGTTTCTATTGCGGGAAATGGATCTTCGCTGGAACTACTAAAGCAGGAGTTTCCTCAGCTCACTTTTTTTGAGTTAGCCTCTTACAAAGTCACCTATCCGTTAAGCGGATTTTTCTTTCTTCATTTATTATTTCAATCACCTCGAATATTTAGGGCAATCTGCACGGAGAGAAGACAAATAGAAAAACTGGTTAGTGAGAATAATATTGATGCAATCATCTCTGATAATCGTTATGGATGCTATTCTGGCAAAGTGCCTTCAGTTTTGATTACGCATCAATTGAATATACAGCTACCTGCATCACTTACGTGGAGCAAGCCTATGGTAGACTTTACTAATAATCGATTAATTAAAAAATTCAATACTTGCTGGATTCCTGACTTTCCTTCTGGTTTTACAGGTAAACTTTCTCAGACCAAAAAAGTGAATGGAAGACTTATTGGAATGTTGTCAAGATTTCAATTAAATGATATTGTTCAAGAAAGTGACCTGGTGGTGGGATTGGTATCTGGCCCGGAACCACAGAGGGAATTTTTTGAAAAACTTCTCATTAAAGAGTTTAAAAAACTGAATAAGCCTTGTTTAATTGTTCGAGGGCTCCCAAATGTTATGCAGAATGAAACCCAAGATGGCAACATCACTTTAAGGGCCCATGCACCTGTTCAAGAGTTACAATCCATTATTTCCAAAGCAGGCTTCATTATTTCGCGAAGTGGTTATACTACTATTATGGATTTGCAGGCTATCGGTAAGAAGCATGTGATTTTTATTCCAACTCCCGGCCAGACGGAGCAAGAGTACCTTGCAAAGGAATTGGAAAAAAGAAAGATAGCCTATGCCCAAAGGCAAAATCAGTTCAACTTGAAAGAGGCCATCCAAAGATCAAAAGAATACAATGGTTTTGAAGCAAGCCTGCATCGCACTAATTTGCTGAGCGAAGCTGTTCATGACCTGCTTCACCAGATTTAACATTTACTATGAATTATTGGACCGACACACACGCGCATATATATGTAAAGGAATTTGAAGAAGATCGTTCAGAAATACTTCGGCAATGTGATGAACAAGATATCAAGCGGATTTACATGCCTAATATTGATCACACTTCTATCGATGATATGCTGGAAGTGGAGCACAAGCATCCCAAACAATGTTTTTCCATGATGGGGCTTCACCCGTGTTCTGTGAAAAAAGATTTTGAGAGCGAACTATATAGAGTAGAAGAGTGGCTATCGAAAAGAAAATTTGCGGCAGTAGGCGAGATGGGCACTGACCTTCATTGGGATAAAACCTTTTGGGATCAACAACAGGAGGCATTCAAAATTCAAGTTAGCTGGGCCAAGAAGTATCGGCTTCCGATTGTTATACACTGTCGGGAATCCATGGATCAGACCATAGAATTATTGGAGCCAATGCTGGATAAAAGGTTGACTGGAATTTTTCATTGCTTTTCGGGTAATCTTGAGCAGGCAAAAAAAGTTATTTCCATGGGATTTTATTTAGGAATAGGAGGGGTAGCAACATTTAAAAACAGCGGTTTGGATATGATACTTCCAGATTTGGAACTTAAAAATATTGTGTTGGAAACCGACAGCCCCTATTTGGCACCAACGCCACATCGCGGAAAGCGAAATAGTCCTTTATATATTCCTCTTATTGCAAGTAAAATAGCGGAGATAAAAAAAATCACACCGGAAGAAGTAAAATTGATCACGACAAGGAATGCTTTGAATTTATTTGTTCAGGAACGATGAGCTATAAAAGAATACACATCAACACCGCCACGCCTGAAAAACCGCGGTCTCGGATAATGATTATCTATACGGGCGGAACTTTTGGAATGACCTATGACGCCAGCGGAGTGTTGGTGCCTTTTGATTTCTCGTTGATTCTTTCACAATTGCCTACACTTAGAAATCTGTTCCTGGATCTCACCGTCATTTCTTTTGAAGTACCGATCGATTCATCGAACATTCAACCTGACCACTGGAAGATGATCGGGAATATTATTCTTGAAAATGATGATGATCAAGATGGCTTTGTAGTTCTGCATGGAACGGATACCATGTCATTTACGGCTTCTGCGATTAGTTTCATGCTTCAAGGATTATCCAAGCCGGTAATTTTTACCGGAGCTCAGCTGCCCATCAGCGAGCCACGTTCTGATGCACGGGAAAATCTGATTACCTCCTTAGAGATAGCTTCTGCGAGGAAAGATGGTAGGGCTATTGTGCCCGAAGTATGCATCTATTTTGATTATGAGTTGCTCCGAGGCAACCGATCAAAAAAGGTAGAGAGCATGCACTTTGATGCGTTTGAGTCTGAGAACTATCCATCCTTAGCGAAGGCAGGTGTAAAGATCGATTATAATTATGCTGTGATTAGACAGGTTGCGACCGATGGTGCATTGACATTGATTCAGAAGTTTGATACTAACATTTCAATTCTTAAGCTATTTCCGGGCATTACGCAGAAAACGGTTCAGTCGATTATCAATACTCCGGATTTAAAAGCCCTTGTCCTGGAGACCTTTGGATCAGGAAATGCGCCATCCCTTCCATGGTTTATTAAAATTCTTAAAGAATCCATTGATAAAGGACTCATCGTGTTAAACATATCTCAATGCCCAGGAGGCATGGTCGTGCAAGGCAAGTATGAAACCAGCAAGGCATTAGGTGAAATTGGCGTTATCAGCGGTGGAGATATGACTATGGAGGCGGCAGTTACAAAACTGATGGTTCTTTTAGGTGAATATGACCATTCAAGGGTAAAGCAGTTAATCAATAAGTCTATCGCAGGCGAGATTACCCAATAATCTTGGTTTATTGATATAAGAGGAGAGGGCGGCCTGTCCTCTTTAGCTTTAGCGAAGGAGGAAATTAAATGAGGTGTTTATTTTCAAAAGCTATCCCAGATCCTGATTTTAAATATCTCTCGAATTGAAAGGCTTTCTCTTTTGACGGAAATGAGCAGTAAAAGACTTATTCTGGTGGTAGCTTGTCCTTGGTATATTCAAATGGCCAAGGTTATGCCTTAATAACCGATCTTCGATGTTTTGGGTACAGCCGGTGGATTAAGTATTATCCACGCATTTAAGGATGTAAACAAATTGGTAATGGTGGTAAATTGGGGAAGCTCCCTTGGCAGAAGCTTAGAAAGTCAATGGCGGAGAGGGCGGGATTCGAACCCGCGATACCCTTTCGAGTATACACACTTTCCAGGCGTGCTCCTTCAGCCACTCGGACACCTCTCCAAAAAAAAAGCTCACAAAGAAAAAGATTAAAACTTCTATTCCAAAGGAGTGTTAGGCTATATCGTTAATAAAATTTTACCGCGTGAAAGCTAAAAATTGTGTGACTAACGGACTTATTTGGAATTGTATGGCAGAACGCGATTTATTCCGAAGAGAATTTTAGTTTTTTTTGAAAAACATTGTTTAGAAATGATCAAAAGATTTAATTTTGGCCACTTCAAGTATTATCTAAACCTTAAACCATGAAAAAATTACTTACTGTTCTCGCTTTTTTGGGAGTTATAGCATTCAGCGCCTCCCAATCTTACGCTCAAACTGACACAACGCAAGCAGCTACTGAACAAGTTGCTCCTGTTGAAGCAGCGGCCGCAGATGTTCCTGCTGAAGAAGTTAGTGCAGAATCTGAGCAAACTTTCCACCAGGCATTAAAAGAAAAGTTTATTGAAGGTGGCGTGCCTTTTATGTGGCCCATCCTAATCTGTATGATTTTAGGTCTTGCCATTTCAATTGAAAGAATTATTACCCTCAACCTTGCTACGACCAACACTACCAAGTTGTTGACCAAGATTGAAGATGCTTTAGCAAAAGGTGGAATTGAAGCCGCCAAAGATGTTACTAAAAACACGAAAGGCCCTGTTGCTTCTATTTTCACTCAAGGTCTTATGAGATCTTCAGAAGGTATTGATATGGTTGAGAAATCAATCGTTTCTTATGGTGGTGTTGAGATGGCACGTCTTGAAAGAGGATTAATCTGGATCTCATTGTTCATTTCACTCGGACCCATGCTTGGTTTCTTTGGAACTGTTGTTGGAATGGTGCAAGCATTTGATGCCATTGAAGCAGCCGGTGATATTTCTCCTAACGTTGTTGCGGGTGGTATGAAAGTGGCCTTGATCACGACCGTTGGTGGTTTGATCGTAGGTATGGTGCTTCAGGTATTGTATAACTACTTGGTGTCAAAGATTGATGGCCTCGTAAATAGTATGGAAGACGCTTCCATTACATTGGTTGATATTTTGGTGAAACATAAGCTTTCAAAATAAGAAATTATGGATTTATTAGACATCGGTTTATATTTATCATTCATCCTTCTAGGCGTAGCTATAGCTTCTGCAGTGGCAATGCCTTTGCTTCATGCGATAAAGCACCCTGCTGGTATGGTTAAGTCCCTGTTTGGAATAGGAGGATTAGTTCTTCTTTTCCTTCTAGCTTATTCACTTTCAGGTTCTGAACTTGCCCCAAAGGCGATTGCACTTGGAGTTGATGAGGCTGGATCGAAATTGATTGGAGCTGGCTTGATCCTATTTTATTTTGTTTTATTGATCTCAGTACTTGGGCTCATATTTTCTGAGGTAAATAAAGTCTTTAAATAATGGCACGCTCGACACCAGAAATCCCAAACGCATCCATGGCAGATATTGCCTTCTTGTTGCTTACCTTCTTTTTGGTAACGACAACGATGCCTAATAACTCGGGATTAAGTATTGCGCTTCCCCCTCCTCCGGAGGCTAAACCACCGGAAGAGGTTAAAATTCAAGAGCGTAATATGTTTAAGATCCAGATTAACTCATCTGATGCTCTGCTTATAGAGGGAGAACCGAGAGATGATATCTCTGCCCTTAAGGAGGAGATCAAAACATTTGTGTTGAACAATGGAAAAAATCCTGAGAGTTCTGATAATCCTGAAAAGGCAATTGTTTCATTTAAAACCGACCGTGGAACCAGTCATAAACGTTTTATACAGCTTCTGGATATCATTCAGGCTGCCTACTATGATATTTATGCTGATCAGGCCGGTGTAACAAATGCTAAATTCAGAGAAGCTGCTTCTGACTTGGCTGTCCCCCAAAATAAGGAAATTTATGAGAGGGGCAGGGCAGGTATACCGTTAAATATTTCCATTGCTGACCCTACTAAAGTAGGTAACTAAGATCTAATACTATGTCAAAGTTTAAGAAAAAGAACGTTGTAAAGCAGGAAATTCCAACTTCCTCGATGCCCGATGTAGTGTTCATGTTGTTATTCTTCTTCATGGTTACCACTGAATTGCGAGAAACTTCTATTGAAGTAAAGCAAGGCATTCCAAGAGCAACTCAATTGAGAAAACTGATGAGGAAGTCGTTGGTAGCTAACCTTTACATAGGAGAGCCCACCAAACCTGCACTATACGGCAAGGAGCCAAAGATTCAGGCAGATGACGTTTTCATTGAAGCCAAGGATATTGTCCGTTGGGTAAATGAAAAGAAAAGTGAATTACCTGAAAACGAACGCGAGCAAATTACCATTTCCCTTAAAGTGGATAGGGATGCGAAGCGTGGTATTATTTCCGATGTGGAAGTCGAATTGAGAAAGGCGAATGCAAGAAAATTGCTCTACTCTACTCTACAAGAAAAAGAAGAAGATAAGTAAAATACTGATTTGATTTAAGGTAAATTGATAGCCTTCCTACCATGGAAGGCTATTTTTTTATGTTAGCAGCGACATTGAAAAGAACGTCAAAGACAATAAACGCCTGGTGCATGTATGACTGGGCCAACTCGGCATATAACCTGGTCATCACCACAACCTTTTTTCCAATCTACTTTGCTGCCATTACGAAATCAGCTTATGGAGAGAATACAGTTCCGTTGTTGGGACGAACCTTCAAAAATACGGCCCTTTACAATTATGCATTGGCGTTTGCCTATTTGATTATTGCTTTAGCGTTGCCTATCCTGTCTGCCATTGCCGATTCTAGGGGTAATAAGAAAAAATTCATGCAGTTTTTCTGTTACCTGGGTGGTTTGTCATGTATTGGACTTTTTTGGTTTAAAGGCGATCAACCAAGTGTGTTGTTGGGTACTGGCTGTTTTGTACTTGCTGCAATCGGATATATAGGTAGTTTGGTTTTTTATAATTCATACCTGCCTGAAATTGCAGAACCAGATGATCGCGATTGGGTTAGTGCCCGCGGCTATTCTATGGGTTATATAGGTAGTGTAATTCTACAACTTGTTGGGTTTGGCCTGGTACTTTATTTTAGTGCCCAAGGTGATAATTCTTCAGGCCCGCTTTATACTTTTCTTTTAGTAGGGATTTGGTGGATCGTATTCGCGCAAATTACTTTCTACCATTTGCCAGTTGCTTCTGCTCCCGTTGAAAAAAAAGATGGTCATGTTTTTAAAAATGGATTTTTAGAATTAAAAAAAGTTTGGGAGCAGGTAAAGCATTTGAAAGTACTCAAGTGGTTTTTGGTAGCCTTTCTATTTTACAGTATGGGAGTTCAAACGGTGATGTTGGCAGCAACACTATTTGGTAGTCAATTGCTAGGTCTTCCGGATGAAAAACTAATTATCACGGTTGTATTGATTCAGCTAGTAGCAATTCCGGGCGCTATGATGATGTCTGCCTTATCTGGAAAGTTTGGAAATTTACGTGTGTTAACCGGAGTTGTGTTCTTTTGGATTTTGGTCTGTGTAGCCGCTTATGTAGTAGCCAATATGAAGGAACAAGGCATTGATGTAGAATTTTATTTTTATGGTCTGGCTGTCAGTGTTGGAATAGTAATGGGAGGAATACAATCTTTAAGCAGAAGTACTTACAGTAAGCTTATGCCTGATACTAAAGACACCGCCTCCTATTTCAGTTTTTATGATGTCACTGAGAAAATAGCTATCGTAATAGGGATCTTTACGTTCGCTTATATTGATGAGACCTTTGGAATGAAAAATTCCGTGTTGATACTAATCATTTTCTTTATACTCGGCCTGTCTTCACTCGCCCGAGCGCGTCATAAAGCGAACCTAAGTTTGGTCAACGAATAAAGGTCACTTTACAAAAGAGGGATTAGGCTCAGTATCTCAAATGCTTAACCGTTATTCCGTTGTTGATTAATTGCTTTAGTGATTCAATACCTATCTTTAAGTGTAGATCTACGTAATTAGTAGTAACTACTTTATCACTGGCTTCTGTTTTTACTCCATCTACGGTCATCGGCTGATCGGATACTAATAAAATAGCACCGGTGGGTATTTCATTATAAAAAGCAGTTGAAAATATAGTGGCAGTTTCCATATCAATGGCCATTGCCCTGATTTTCCTAAGATATTCTTTAAAGTGTTCATCCCATTCCCACACTCTTCGGTTCGTGGTATAAACGGTTCCGGTCCAGTAGTCTTGATTATTATCGCGGATAGTCGTTGACATCGCTTTCTGCAAAGCAAACGCAGGCAGTGCAGGCACTTCGGCCGGGAAGTAATCATTGGAAGTTCCTTCTCCACGAATTGCTGCGATGGGAAGGATAAAATCACCGATGTCATTTTTCTTTTTCAGTCCACCGCATTTACCCAGAAATACGCATGCTTCCGGTTTAATGGCCGATAGACAATCCATAATCGTTGCAGCATTGGGGCTTCCCATTCCAAAGTTGATGATGGTGATGCCACCTGCGGTAGCACTATGCATAGCCCTGTCCTGACCAGTTATTTCTACATTGTTCCACTCGGCAAATTTTTTGACATAGTTATCAAAGTTGGTGAGCAAAATATATTTTCCGAAGTCTTCCAGCTTTATCCCTGTGTATCTTGGAAGCCAGTTTTCAACGATTTCTTGTTTTGTCTTCATACGTCTTTAATTTCCTATTTTTAAACTGATGTTTAAGCTTAATCTTCCTGACTTCAATCTTACAATCCGCAAAGAAGAGGGCAAAGTATGGATTTTTGACATGATCAGAAAGAAGTATATCGTGCTTACTCCGGAAGAGTGGGTGAGGCAACACTTCATTCACTACCTGATTAATCATCTTAAATATCCTAAAACTTTATTTAAAATTGAAAGCAGTCTTACCTACAATAAACTTCAAAAAAGATCTGATATCGTTATCCATGACCGTGACGGAAAACCGTGGATGCTGGTAGAGTGCAAAGCGCCAAATATTAAACTTACCCAAAAAGCATTCAATCAGGTGGCTGTGTATAACATGACCATTGGTGCTAGGTTTGTGGCCGTCACCAATGGTATGGTACAATATTGTTTTGAGCCTTCCTCAAAGGGTGAAGCGAATCACCTTACTTCATTTCCTGATTTTCCGGAGCTTGCTTAGTTTAACACTTCCTTTACATCCACGTAAGGCACGTTGAACGCTTCGGCAACAGCACGGTATACTACTTTGCCATTTACTATGTTCAATCCCTTTTTAAGGTCGCCATTATCGTTGCACGCTTTTTTCCAGCCTTGGTTGGCAAGCTTTAATGCATAGGGCAAGGTAGCGTTGGTAAGTGCAAGGGTGGAGGTATACGGTACAGCGCCCGGCATGTTCGCCACGCAATAATGAACGATATCGTCAATAATGTAAGTAGGATCTTCGTGTGTAGTTGGTTTACAAGTTTCGATACAACCTCCTTGATCAACAGCCACATCAACCAGCACAGTACCTGGTCTCATGGTCTTCAGCATATCGCGTGTAATTAACTTAGGCGCTTTTGCACCGGGAATTAACACACCACCGATGATCAGATCATGGGTCTTCACCAATTCTCTCAATGTATAATCATTTGAAACCATGGTGTGAACATTCTTGGGCATTACATCATCGAGGTAACGCAGACGATTCAAATTCACATCCGTAATAATCACATCGGCACCCATACCGGCAGCAATTTTGGCTGCGTTAGTTCCCACAACGCCTCCGCCAAGGACCAATACTTTTGCTGGCATTACACCGGGAACGCCACCCAATAAAATTCCTCTGCCCTTCAATGGCTTCTCAAGATATTTAGCTCCTTCCTGAATGGCCATTCGTCCCGCTACTTCTGACATAGGAACCAAGAGTGGAAGACTTCCGTCTAAGCGCTCTACCGTTTCATAGGCAAGACACACTGCACCGGTTTTAATCATAGCGTGCATTAATGGCTCATAGGATGCAAAATGGAAATAGGTAAATACTAGCTGATCTTTTTTTATAAGACCGTATTCTTGTTCGATCGGCTCTTTTACTTTGATGATCATCTCCGCAATGCTAAATACTTCTGCCGCGGTGGACAGAATTTTTGCACCCGCACCCACATATTCTTCATCGCTGAATCCACTGCCTTCACCGGCTTTGGTTTGGATATAAACCGTGTGACCTTTTCTAACAAATTCCTGCGTGCCTGCTGGTGTTATAGCTACACGGTTTTCATTATTCTTAATTTCTTTTGGTACCCCGATGATCATATTGGTAATGATTTAATTTGTTATTGATGTTGTTAGCTTAGATTTGAGGTTGGTAGATCGAATCCGGGGCAAAGATAGCATTCGGACACGATTGCAGTAGGTGTTTTTACATTTTTTGAAGATTAAATGAGTAAGTTTTTATACGCATTTTATGGTTCCCTTCGAAGAGGAATGAGGCTACATAACCAATTCAAAAGCGATCTTCATTATTCGCATAGTGTATGGCTTAAAGGCTATGATCTTCATTCATTAGGCAACTATCCATTTGCAATAAAATCTTCTGATCCATCACATAAAATTCTGATTGAGGTGACAGCGATTTTAAATGCTGAAACGGAAAAGAGCATTCATGATATCGAAATTGGAGCAGGCTATTATGCTGAAAAAATTCAGATCGGGGGCGACCTGGTAACTATTTTTCTTTTTGAAGCGGCTGCAAATAATCTGAGGATTGATTCAGGTGATTGGGTCATTTTCTTTGGACAATAATCGAATTTGCGGCATTTTATGGGGTAATTTTTTTTGCTTTGAACCCTCGAAGCTTTTTCTCTATTTTTACCGATCAACTATTTTAACAAAGTGAGCCAAACGAAGACTATGGTGAGTGGACTCTCCACCAAAAGGGTAGCTGCAATAATTGCAGACTATAGATTGGCTTGTGAGAGCAGGGAGGCAAGCATACTGGGCCGAAAAGAAGTCTTCATGGGCAAGGCGAAGTTTGGAATTTTTGGGGATGGAAAGGAACTTGCTCAGATTGCGATGGCCAAAGTTTTTCGTAATGGAGATCACCGTGCCGGATACTATCGTGACCAGACATTTATGCTTGCTATCGGTGAGTTAACACTTTTACAATATTTTGCTCAGTTATATGCTCACCCTGATGTGGAGGCAGATCCTGCATCGGCCGG
Source organism: Cytophagales bacterium (assembly GCA_031416795.1). GTDB lineage: Bacteria > Bacteroidota > Bacteroidia > Cytophagales > Cyclobacteriaceae > ELB16-189. The sequence goes on from JANOUH010000007.1 coordinate 14,403, forward strand.
ACGTTTAATGAACGGCCATTTTGCTACCAGGATGATTGATGAAAAAGGAGCGTTTAAAAATTTAGCAAAGTCTAAAAACAGTAGTTCAGATATTTCTCCTACGGCAGCCCAAATGCCACGACTTTTGGGACTTGCTTACGCTTCAAAACTTTTTAGAAATAACCCAGAGCTAGCTTCATATAAAGAGTTAAGCAATAAGGGAAACGAAATTGCATTTGGCACCATTGGCAATGCCTCCACTTCGGAAGGAATGTTTTTCGAGGCGATTAATGCAGCAGGCGTTCTTCAGGTGCCTATGCTGGTGTCCGTCTGGGATGATGATTATGGAATTTCAGTTCCTAAAGAATATCAGACTACAAAAGGAAGTATTTCAAAAATATTAGTAGGATTTCAGCGCAGCGAAACGGAAAAGGGATTTGAAATACTAACTGCAAATGGTTGGGATTATGAGGACCTCTGCCAGGTATATGAAAAGGCTGAAAAGATTTGTCGAGAAGAGCATGTTCCCATTCTTATTCATGTGATGGAGATGACTCAACCGCAGGGCCACTCTACATCTGGATCTCATGAACGCTACAAATCAAAGGAGCGTTTGAACTGGGAGGTTGAGCATGACTGCATTCGAAAGTTTCGTGAATGGATTATTGATCAGGGAATATCAACTACAGAGGAATTAAGTGACATTGAGAAACAAGCGAAGGCTATTGTCAAGACAGCAAAGGAACAAGCCTGGAAAGCTTTCAATGCGGATATTCAACGCGATCGAACATTGCTTGATCAGATATTTGAGGCAGTGTCAGAACAGTTACTTGAAATTCGTGAAATAAGAAATGAGTTTAAGAAGGTAATCAATCCGGTAAGGATGGATTCGATGATTGCAGCCAAGCGAGCGTTACGAATTTTGTCTGTAAATGTTCATCCTTTAAAACAATCTCTTATTGAGTGGATAAGGCGCGTAGAGAAGGAAAGTGAGGATCTTTTTAATTCCTATCTGTACAGTAACTCAGAGTGGTCTGCTTTCAAAGTGGAACCAGTGCCTGCTGAGTATTCTGAAAGTTCTCCTCTGGTGGATGGCCGTGAAGTATTGCAGGCTTGCTTCCGTGAAGCATTGCAGAGAGATCCGAGAGTACTGGCTTTTGGAGAAGATGTTGGTAAAATTGGAGATGTAAATCAGGGATTTGCAGGGCTTCAAGCAAAATTTGGTGAAGCAAGAGTAACGGATACTGGAATTAGAGAGTGCACGATTGTAGGTCAGGGAATAGGAGCAGCATTAAGAGGGTTAAGGCCGATTGCGGAAATACAATATTTGGATTATCTGCTTTATGCAATTCAAATCATGTCGGATGATCTGGCATGTCTCCAGTATCGCACCAAGGGTGGACAAAAAGCACCAGTGATCATTCGCACACGCGGTCATCGTCTGGAAGGTGTGTGGCATGCAGGCTCACCTATGGGAATGATTTTGAATGCCATCCGCGGTATTCATGTTTTGGTGCCGCGCGATATGACGCAGGCAGCAGGATTTTATAACACGATGCTTAAATCCGATGATCCGGCATTAATTATTGAATGCCTTAATGGTTATCGTTTGAAGGAACGATTGCCCGATAATATCGGTGAGTTTACGTTGCCTTTGGGCATTACAGAAGTGCTGAAAGAAGGATTGGATGTAACGTTGGTTACTTACGGATCGATGTGTAGAATAGTTATGGCTGCGGCTAATGATCTTGAGAAGGTAGGTATTTCCGTGGAGGTAATTGATGTGCAAACTTTACTACCATTTGATCTTAATCATTCAATTAAGGAATCCATCAAAAAGACTAACCGGGTTATTTTTGCTGATGAAGATGTGCCCGGTGGTGCTACGGCATTTATGATGCAACAAGTCATTGAAGTGCAGGGAGCATTTCAATATTTGGATTCTCCTCCGCTTACGCTTGCGGCAAAAGAACATAGACCAGCTTATGGCTCAGATGGAGATTATTTCTCCAAGCCAAATCAGGAGGATGTATTTGATAAGGTTTATGCTCTAATGAGCGAGGTAGATCCAGTTAAATTCCCGTCATTATACTGAAGTGAAAATCTAATCACTGAAGAGTGAATTCAGTTGTTTCTATAACTTTGCTTCTATTGAGTGCCCGATCTTTGATTTGAACTTTCAACTTCAAGGTTTTAATACTGAAAAGCGCCTTGAAGCCAGTTGACCCCATTCCATATCGTATTTTTCCTTCAAGAGGGGCCCCTGGTTTATCTTTATATAGTATCGGAAACCGACCATCAAATGTACCGCCACAGGCCGGATAGTTGAATGCTTCTCTAAAGTCAAATTCAGTAAATGTACCATCCGAATTTTTCACCCAGAATTCAACAGTTATGTTATAGTAATCTGGATTCAATTCAAAATATAGTGTGTCTTTGACTATATTATTTTCTTTATAAACTTCCCAATTAATACAGTTATAAGGTTTTACAAATGCAGGCAGCGTATCATAGCCTAGTACTGTTCTCTTAGTCTGATAAGTGATGTATTTTCCATTAGGTTGAATAAAGTAAAACTTATTATTGTAAGGGGATCCATCTTCGGAAGCATCTAATCCTAAATCACCGTCACCATCTTTAAAAGATAGTGTTAGAATCAATGAATCGTAATTCGTGTCAAAGCCGGTGCCGTATTCTTTATACTGAATACTTAGAAATTCAATTTGTGGCTCTATTGGAAATTCAGGCGGGTTAAAACATGCCGTAACGCCAATTAAAATAATTGCAAAAAGACCAAATCCTCGTATCAAATGCATTTTCTACCTTTATCGATCTGTAAATTACTGAACACTTGGAGACATTCAAAAGTTTTGCGCAGTCTTTAGATAACATTAACGAAGGTAACTTTGAGGATATTGCGTTTAGGATATTTCATTTTCAAGCTGTTAATAACCCTATTTACCGAAGCTATTTGGAGTGTCTTAAATGTGATATAGATAAAGTTTTTAATCTTCAGCAGATCCCATTTTTGCCCATCAGTTTTTTTAAAAGTCAATCGCTTAAATCTGGAGAATGGAAGGCCTGTGCTGAGTTTTCGAGCAGTGGTACAACAGGAAGTATCTCCAGCAAGCACTTGGTGTATGATTTGGATTTTTATAGGCTTCATTCTGAGAATATTTTTAAATATTTTTTTGGAGATCCTGCGTCCTTTCATTTTCTGGCTCTTCTACCTTCCTATCTGGAAAGAGAAGGTTCGTCATTAATTGAAATGATGAACCATTTTATTATCCGAAGTAAATCAGATCATTCCGGATTTTATTTGCACAATCATAATGAATTAGTCGATAAACTAATTAAGCTAAAAAAAGATAGAAGTAAAGTCATTCTGTGGGGGGTATCCTTTGCGTTATTGGACCTGGCAGAGGCTTTTGAATTGGACTTAAGTCATTGCATTATAATTGAAACCGGAGGTATGAAAGGCAGGAGGAAGGAATGGATTCGTGAAGAGCTGCATGAATACCTCACCAGGCGATTTAATGTAGCGGTTATTCATTCAGAATATGGAATGACTGAGTTGATGTCACAGGCTTATTCTATGGGTTCTGGCAAATACCAATGTCCACCATCAATGAAAGTGATAGTTCGCAATATCAACGATCCTTTTGAGGTTCTTCCAACGGGCAAGACAGGGGGAGTTAACATTATAGATCTTGCCAATTTTCATTCATGTGCTTTTATTGAAACCCAGGATCTTGGGTCTATCAATGAACGCGGTTTTTTTGAGGTTTTGGGGCGAATGGATAACAGCGATATTCGAGGCTGCAACCTATTGGTAGGTTAAGATGGCGGCAATAAAAGTGGTTTCAACGCCAAAATTTGCGAGATATTGAAAGATTAATATCTTTGTATCTAACAAAATTATAATTATGAAGAAAATATTAGCTTTTGCAGCTTTAGTAGGAATGTTAACAGCATGCAGCCAGTATACCTGCCCTACCTATGCAAAGAAGGAAGTGAAGAAAGAATCTTCGGATAAGAAGATCTGATTTCACAGGTACTTTTTAACTTCTGAAGGTCCAATCGGTCCTTCACTCATAATTACAAGTCTCTCGACTACATTTCGTAGTTCACGTATATTTCCAGTCCAATTATTCTTTTGAAGCAGGTCAATTGCATTGTCTTTGATTTCCTTTTTACGCGTGCCATAATCACGGGCTATATCATTCAGAAATTTATCGACTAACAAAGTAATATCGTCTACACGCTCATTCAGGGAAGGTACTTTGATGATGATGACCGATAGTCGATGATATAAATCTTCTCGGAAGCGACCCTCGGTAATTTCCCTTTTAAGGTCCTTATTGGTAGCGGCAAGTACTCTCACGTTGACCGGAATATCTTTGTCGCCACCCACCCGGGTTATTTTATTTTCTTGTAATGCCCGCAATACTTTAGCCTGAGCAGACAGGCTCATGTCACCGATTTCGTCTAAGAAGAGTGTGCCGCCTTCTGCTAATTCAAATTTGCCTAATCGTTGCTTGATAGCTGAGGTGAATGATCCTTTTTCATGACCAAACAATTCACTTTCAATTAGCTCAGATGGAATGGCTGCACAGTTTACCTCAACAAACTGACCACCTCTTCTGGCACTTTTTTCGTGCAGTTGCCGTGCTACCAATTCTTTACCTGACCCATTGGGGCCCGTGATTAAAACCCGCGCATCGGTGGGTGCCACTTTTTCAATCATCTCCAATACGTCTACTATTGGTTTTGATTTTCCAATGATCTGATATTTGTCTGAAACTTTTTTCTTGAGCGTTTTAGTTTCCTTAACCAGGTTGGTCTTGTCTAAGGCATTTCGAAGCGTGATCAAGAGACGGTTAAGATCCGGTGGCTTTTGAAGAAAATCATAAGCACCTAGTTTAGTGGCATCCACAGCAATTTCTGTAGTGCCATGTGCAGAAATCATGATGAATGTTGTGGCAATGCCCTTTTCTTTTGCTTTCTGTAATACTTCCATGCCATCCATTTTTGGCATCTTAATATCGCAAAAGGCCAGATCATATTGTTCACTCTCCAATTTGGCAAGGCCTTCTGCGCCATCTTTGGCCTCGTCAACTTCTAGCTTTAATTCTTTTTGATCTTTTAAAATGTCTTTGAGCACAGCCCGAATGCTGGCCTCGTCTTCGATTAATAATACTTTGGGCACAACGTAATCTTTAATATAAATGAAGAAATGTAATTCAAATTAAATGCAAGCCTATAAGCCGGGTTCTGTTCTCTAACGGAATCGTCAGAGTGCTTATCATTTATCTAGTCCTTCAGTCACCCGAAGGATCGAGCAGCCTACCCAATCACGCCAGTCAAAAACTATTAGCGAGCAGCTAATCACTTTCATGAGCGTGACCTATTTGGCCTTTCAACTCGTAAGGTTTTCCGTGCCTCCAATGTCACCATCGGAGCGGTGGGCTCTTACCCCGCCTTTTCACCTTTTCCCCTGCCCGACAAGTCGGGCTGAAGTAGTTTGTTTTCTGTGGCACTTTCTGTTACCCCGACAAGTCGGGGCACCTTCCTGTTAGGAAGTACGATGCTCTTTGTTGCCCGGACTTTCCTTACTAACGATAACCGTCAGCACGATAAGCCAGCTTGCATTCCCTGCAAAGGTACTCACTTAAAAGCAATTCGTTTATTCCTTAGCTGTTGCTTTTGCAGCGTTACTTTTTAAATGAATTAGTGAATGTCTGATCCAGTAAGTTTCATTTCGTACTGATCGGCCAGGTTGGCAACTTCTTGCACCATTTCCTTCAGACCAGTATCAGTGATTCCGTCAACTGCTGCAACTGCTTCTACCTGCAAATGACTTCCACTGATGATAAAACGGCAATAGTTAAAGTAAGAGGTTTGCTCAAGTAGCATTTTATAGTCAAGGCCCGGGTTTACATCGCATACTTTTGAATTCAATGTGATGATGCTGCGATTGTAAAGTTCATTCTTTTTGATGGTGCCAATAACAGTTTGAAAACGATTGCCTGAAACGGGTACAATAATGATAGATTGTTCCGAATTATAGGCTGCATACTGACCTCCAATTTGATCAGCATAATTTTTTAGAAACGAACTTATATCCATAGTGGGTTTAGGGTTTTACTTGCCTAAGTTAGGAAATTGAAAATATTTTACCCGTACTATTTCAATAATAAAACAAATATCCCTTAGGCTTGCCTCGTGAAAACTCAATAGTTGGGGCCGGAAGTTTTATCATATTGGCGAAATAAATAAGTGTATTAACCACCTTCGATCTCGATTTAATGCCTGTAAGATCAAAATCGAGACTTAAATAAAGTTGACGATAGGGATAAAATCCTTGTTCTATATTCTGTGCATCATTGGCGTAAATCATACTTTCGGCACCATAGCCAACTGCGATATTTAGCCATTTTGGGAATTTCAAAAACTTATCCACATCCACCGATAGCCAAATAGTTTGTCCATTATAATCCTTTATCATTTCTTCAAGTAATCCATTGCCCAATGTGCCTGATCTTTGCTTTGCAAACTCGGTGCGATGAAATGAATATTTTGGATAAATTCTCACTTCATTCCAAAGTAGATTTTGTCCTAAATAAAAGCCAGACCCAACGGCATTGGCAGCCCAATCACTGGCTGATGCACCATATCCGGATGAAAATCCATCTAGAATTTCTATGGAAGACATGATTGCAAAACTTGTGATGGTACCAGCAACGTCAGATTTCTTTTTTGAAACACCGCTCCATTGCAATGCACGCGAGCCGATTGACGAGAGTTGAAAAGAAGAATAGACATGCCCTAGCTTATCCATTTGATTCCATTCGGGCCAGTCATTAAAAAACCGAAATGATTGTTTGTCGTATTGGCTATACCAAACTGAGTTAAGACCAATCATCGCACCCGTGTATAATACGCCACCTGTGAGTATCACTGTATTTAGTCGCTGGTGGTTTATCGAATCTTTTGGCTGCCCTCTTAACATTTGGGTTGAGAATAGAATGCTTGCAAGCAAGCAAAAGGTTCTGATAGGATGGAATGGTAGATTTTTCAAAAGCCTTTCAATTCGATTCATCTTCTTCCAAGATGGCTTGTTCCATGTCGATATTGTTATCCAATTCTTTCTTTCTTTTTTCGCGTGCTGATTTTAAAAGGTCTTTAATCTGATTAAAGCTTTGCGTGTGTAAGAGACTAATACCAGTAGTTATTGCAGACTGAGTGCCGAGGCTATTAGTTACTGTATTTATATTAGACCGGCTATACATTTTTACTTTAAATTTTCCATCTGGTGTGAGTAGGTAATCGACCGTCCAGTCGCCAAGCATGCTGGCAATTTGTGTTTGGTTATACTGATTAGAGAAGGTCCCATCTCGGGTTACCCGCAATCTGCCATTCATGAATGAGTAGGAGAGGCGTAATTGAAATGTATTGAATGCTTCCTGATCAAGGGATCCTAAATCAATATTGATTTCAAGATTTTGATCCACTTGCGTCAGCCAATAACTGAGTTGATTTGACAGTAGTTCACTTACAGAATTGTAAATCGATCCACTGGTACTGAACGCATCAGGTGGAGATAGTCGCCTGAGCATAATCAAACTAAATACCTGGCGTTTTAATTCTTGTTCATTTAACTGAGCTTTCCATGCGTCAAATGAAAATTTCAATCGTACTGGGGCAGGTTCTCCTTCTACGACTACATTGTTAGGTAAATCTTTTGCTGTAATATCAAATAAGATTTGAGGTGAAAGCATAGGCCCATCCAATTTAAGTAATACTTCTACCGGGTATTTTTTTCTTATTTGAGGAGTTGAAAGTGCTGCTTCGCTAACTTGGTTTGTTAAAATAGGTGCCAGGGATGATAACTGCCTATAGGTGGCTGTGAGATTAAGCTGACCTGCATAAGGATCTCCATACCAGGTTATCCTGCTTCCCTTGGTGATATTAAATTCCTTATTAATGATATCAAATAGGGTAAAATTGTAATTGCCACGCTCAAACTCATACAGGCCGAACATATTAAATTCTCCCTTGGTATCCAATTGAAGTTTAATATCTCCATACCCATAACCTCTTATAATATCACCGGCTTTTATATCGAAAATAATTTCTGCGTAGGCATCCGGTGTGATATCCAGATTTAAATCCATGGTGATGCCTGACGGTTCTTCCGCTTGTTTCTTTTTACTTAGATTGATTTTGTTCTGTATGGAATCTTTGAAGTTTACAAAGGTGATAAACTCACTTTTTTCTACAGAGCCACCTCCACTTATGGGAATAAATATCCTCGTGTTTTTTGAGGTTCGTGCCGTGGCTGATATTTTCATGTTGGATAATGGCCCTAGTATATTTAGATTACCCGTGCTATAAGCTTGTCCGTAGAATAGACTGTTGTCTTTGTCGGTCGTATTTAACACCTGAAAGTTGGTGAAGTCTGCATCTAAGTTAATTCTGAATTTTGAAAAATTACGATGAGTTAGGTAGCCATCCAGATTGCCTTTGTTTCTAAGTGCATCGTAGAGGGTAAAGTTTTCAAAAATAATTTGATTAGGTGTAAAATTTAATTCACCATTAAACGTGTATAATGTTTTCAGATAGTCAATCATGATTTTGCCATCCTCAATATTTCCTTCGCCTCGTATAAGAGGTTCGAGAAACGTCCCTTCAATTTTATAAAACCCAGATAAAGTGCCGTCCATTTGTGAAAAAATTCCTTTCAAAAATGGTTCAATGATTTTGATGTTGGTTTTTTCCAGTGTTGCAATAACATTGAGTGGATTTTTTTCTTTCGGGTTGTAGTAGCCTTGTACGGTAAGGGTTCTTTTTTCAAGTCGGTCGATCGTAAAATCGATATCAAAACGTTTATCCTCTCGATTCCAGATATTACTTCCTGTCAAGTTGCCTATGAGAAAATCATCAACCGTCAAATCTCTTATAGTGAGTTCGTTCTGCAGGTAGAGATCACGATAAATATCCCTTACTTGCAATTTACCATTTACATTACCACCAAAACTTGAAGTGCTTATTGAGTTTAGAATATTCAGATTTAGATTAGCCAATGTAAGATTGACACTTTGATCCGGATCATCGGAGATAAATCCATTTAATCGAATGGATTCTGTTTCGTGATTTATTTCCAGGTTATGAATTGCCCACTCATGATTTTTTACTAACGAATAATTATTTTGACTTACACTCCATTCCTTTTTTAAAATCTTAATTCGGGTTGGCAGAATTTTAATTCGGGTGCTGTCGTTAAGAAAGTCAATTTCAGACTGAAGTCTTATGAAATTATCAGTGCTATCCTGATCAAAATCTAAATTAAAATCAATGTGATCTTTATCCCAGATTATTTCTGAAAACAAGTTTTTAGTTTTTAATGCCTTGGAGATATTTTGCCTTTCGGATTGAATCGTAAACATAACCAGGGCAGCTGTGCTGTCGCGAATTTTCGATCCTGAAAACTCTAATTCATTACTAAAGAAATATTTACCTTGATAGGATACAGTATCGATCTCTGAAAATGCCTGGAGCGATGAGGTGATCCCATTCGAAAACTTTCCTTCTATGGTGGTATTAAGCGAAATTGTTGCCTCTGCTTTAGAAAGTTTTAAAAGAGGATTAATGTTATTTAGCTTAATGGTAAAAGCTGCAAAGTACTCTTGTTGATTAGCTGTTTTTTTTGTGTAATAACTAGCAAGTTCTTTTTTGTCATTTCTTACATTTAATTGAAATTCTTTGAATAACCTTGGTAGGTCGTTGAACAAGGTTGAATAATAAAAGTTGCCCACAAGATCAACATCGGCATAAGAACTCCTTAATAATAAATTTCTTTGGTTTTCCGACAGCGCTGACCTCACATAGATGGAATCAAGTTTTAGCGACTCGTCCTGGTATTTGATAAATGTATCTCGAAAGGTTGCGCTTCCAAACAAACTATCAAGTTCCAATCCTTTGGTGTCCACTTCTGCCAGCGTATGAATAAATAAAGGTTGTTTCGTAAAGCCGAGCTTGTCGGCATACAACGTGTCAATGCTTGCTTTGATTTTAATGATTTCTTCGCCCTTTCGAATATTAATTGATCCGTCTGCAGTAAGTTGTAAGTGGGGATCATTGATGGTTACTTTTCCATTAAAAAGTTCTTTGGCAAAACGGGCATTGGTTACAATGTTCTGATAGTTGTATTTTCTAATCCCTATAGAATTAATTTCACCATTAAGATTGAAGTCTGCGGTTTCTTGAGTTAACCCTTTTCCACGAACTCTGCCTGTCATGGTTATCCACTGAAAGTTTGTGGTGTCTTTTAAAAATAAACCAAGATTGAAATTATTAAGTGCAAGGTTTCCTTCAAAAGATGAACGATCAACATGCGCCTTATTTATTTTTAAATTGATGTCTGATTTGATCTGACCAAATGTGCCTCTAAAGTCACCATCCGCAACAAAGTCTTCAGCAAATCCAGTGAATTTTCCATGGAGTCGAAATGTACCAAGTGGCTCCAGCTTCTCGTAAACATTTTTTGGAAATAGAAATGCAAGATCGCTAATAGCAATATCTCCATCCTTTACATCCAGATTAATAAATGTTTCATTGAGAGATGGTAAACCATCCAGTTCCAGTTTCCCTTTCACTGTAGTATTTCCAATTCTTACTTCCATATTTTGATAAAACAGCCTGGAAACTTTCCCTGATATTTCCCCTTTCAGATAAAGAGGCTGGTTGAAAACTCTAACACCGCCCGTGAAACGGGAAAGATCTTTTGGTGTAATTACGGTATTCTTTAATGTTGCTTTAATATCTATTTTTTGATTGAAATCACTCAAGTCACTTAATGCATTGTATTTAAAGACCAGCGTATCGGAAAGAAAGCTGTCACCGATTTTGGCTTGTAATCCGTAAAACTCCATCGCGCTTTGCGACAACCGAAAAAAGGAGGATAAATTATGAATGGGAAGTTTTGCGTTTTGCTCAACAGCCAGAAGTGACTTCATGTTAAATTCAATCGTGTCGCCAATTACTTTGAAGTTTTGTGCCTCGGCTTCATCAATAGCAAGTTGAATATGGTTATAATCAAATACATCGTGATTTAATTCTTTATCCGGATCATGTAAAGAAAAGTAGGTATTATGAATAACGATCTCCCCAATATTTACTTTTGTGCTACCTTGACCTGATCCCGATGATAGTTGGTTGTTGATTTCGCTTATAAATAAATTGATATTTAAGTCACGCAGAGAATCATTCACAGGAATTTTAATCAGATTGACACTGGCTCCCTCCAGCGAAACGCCATCGATGTTTACGTTTTTACCCAGTAGAATCGTTGAAAGCTTAAAGTTGGCTTCCAGCCTATCTATTTTGATCATGTCATTTTGAGCCGGGTCCTTTATCGTTAACCCTTCAATCTCAAGTCGATCCCACCAGATTATAAAAATCCGGTTGTAGGTGATATCGAATCCGCTAATTTGCGAGAACTTGGATGTATATCTATTGATGAGCGATTTTTGTGTGGCTGGCAATTGGAGTAAAATGAAGCTAAGCAGGAATAAAATAACAAGCGTGTAGGCACCATACAGAAAGGTTTTTTTGATCCATTTAAACACGCTATTTTTAATAACTTGCAGCTTCATTTGCTAAAAAATGCATCCTGTTATACTTGCCATTGAGTCGTCTTGTGATGAAACTTCTGCATCTGTTATTGAACACGGCAAGGTACTTAATAATGTTATAGCCTCGCAAACGGTGCATCATAAATATGGCGGTGTTGTGCCAGAGCTGGCATCACGAGCCCATCAACAGCATATCTTAAATGTAGTGAACGAAGCAATAAATACCGCGGGCATTTTACCGACATTCTTAAATGCGATAGCGTTCACAAAGGGTCCGGGTTTAATGGGTTCTTTGCTGGTAGGTGTTTCATTTGCAAAAGGTATGGCGCTGGCATTAGGCATCCCACTCATCGAAGTTAATCACATGGAAGCTCACGTGTTGGCTCATTTTATTCATGATCCAAAGCCGTCTTTTCCTTTTCTTTGCTTAACGGTTAGTGGTGGTCATACTCAAATAGTGAAGGTGAAAGACTATCTTGATATGGAAGTCATTGGCGAAACCCAGGATGATGCGGTAGGAGAAGCCTTTGATAAAGCCGCAAAAATTATGGGGTTGCCTTACCCCGGTGGGCCTCTTATAGACAAATATGCTCAGGATGGTAATGCCAAAGCTTATGCCTTTCCTGCAACGGCTATGCAAGGTCTCAATTTTTCATTCAGCGGAATAAAGACAGCATTTTTGTACTTTCTTCGGGAGCGATTAGCGGAAGATCCAGCATTCGTTGAAAAGAACAGAAACGATATTTGCGCCAGCCTGCAGGCGCATTTGATCACGATGCTTATGCAAAAACTGAAGCGAGCGGCTAACGAAACGGGGATAAAACAAATAGCCATTGCAGGAGGAGTAGCCGCTAATTCTGGATTGAGAAATGCCATTCGTGGAGCAGCTGAAAAAAACAGATGGGAAGTTTTTATTCCAGACTTAGAATATTGCACAGATAATGCTGCCATGATTGCAATAGCTGCGCATTATAAATTTTTACAAAATAGATTTACTTCGCTTGATGTAGCCCCGATTGCAAACCTTTCTATTGGATTATGAAAGCGATTTTCAAACCTGGCGATGTTAAAGTTTACAATAAAAAAGTAACCGTGGATGATACTGCCTCTTTTCATGGTGTTGTACTCCATCCGGTTTATGCCACTTTCGCGTTAGCGCGCGATTTTGAGTGGTCTTCACGATTATTTTTTTTAGAAATGAAGGAGGATGATGAAGAAGGCGTGGGTACTTTCCTTCAAATAGAACATCATAGTCCGGCTAAAATAGGTGAGGAGGTAACCATCAGCGCTACAGCAGAATCCACAACTGGTAACGAATTAATTTGTAGTATAGAGGCGCGATCGGGCGATCGTATTATCGCTACAGGCAAAACAGGTCAGAAGATGTTAAAGAAGGAGAAATTAATAAAATTATTTGGACATGGCTGAAAAGCGTTTTTCTGATAATATCAATATTCGTAACCGTCAGGCTACTTTTCAGTTTGAGTTGCTTGATAAAATGGTAGCGGGTATTGCGTTGAAAGGAACAGAAATTAAATCGATACGTGAGGGTAAGGTTAATCTGCAAGATGGCTATTGTTATTTTGCCAATGGGGAGGCTTTTGTGAAGGGTATTAATATAACTCCATATGCACAAGGAACTCACTATAACCATGAAGCAGCCCGCGAGCGTAAACTTTTAATGAAGAAGTCGGAGCTTACAAAACTAGAAGCCCGGGTAGAGGAGAAGGGACTTGCGTTAATACCTATTCGACTTTTTATAAACGAACGAGGCTTGGCAAAACTTGAGATTGCCTTAGCGCGTGGAAAAAAACTCCATGATAAACGAGATAGTATCAAAGAAAAAGATTTGAAAAGAGAGCTGAGCAGAGTTAAGTTAGGTTAATGAAAGACGGCATAGAAATAGTAGACTACGGTGTAAGTCGCTTAGCCCTGGTGGCTGTACGGAATGCCGCCAATGAATATTCTAGGCAACTAACCCAACTGCTTTTTGGTGATCACTACGAAGTGCTCAAAAAGGCAGAGGGTGGAGATTGGGTATATATCAAAATTCATTTCGATGGATCGGAAGGGTGGATTGAAACTGAACAGCACCACTCCATTTCAAAAGAATACTTTGACCAAATCAATCATGCTAATTTTAAGATCACAACAGATCTTACATGCAACATTCTTTTCAAAAAAAGCCCGATTACTATTTTACTTGGTAGCATCGTGCCTATTTCTAATTCGGAGCTTTTTAAAATGGAAGAGCAATTTGCGTTTAATGGGGAAGCCAAAAGCCTTGGCCAAAAAAGGGATGTAGAGTTTATAAAAACTACGGCCATGAAATACTTGAATGCTCCGCATTTGCCGGGAGGAAAAAGTCCCTTTGGTATAGATGCAACAGGATTGGTTCAGATGATTTTTAAAATATCCGGCTATACGTTACCCCGTGATGTAAAGAATCAGGCGAAAGAAGGTAAAGCAGTCCATTCTTTAAATGATGCCATACCCGGTGATCTTGCTTTTTTTTCCCATATAGGTGGAGGTATTTCTCACGTTGGAATTATTCTCGATGAAGCAAAAATAATTCATGCCTTTGGCCGGGTTCGTGTAGATCACCTGACGGACGAGGGAATAATTCGGACAGAAATAAAAATCTATACCCATTATCTGAAGGAAATCAGGAGAATAATCAGCCCGGGCTGATTACAATACTTATTTTTCTCAAAATTTATGGTCTTGATAAACCGAAAGTTTGGGTTTATCTTACACTATGAACAATCGTGTATTGGTGCTTAATCAAGACGATAGTCCGCTCATGGTTTGCTCTGTGCAGCGTGCGTTTGTTTTGGTTTTCCTGAATAAAAGCGAGATGGTACGTTCGGCCAACGGCTATAAACTGCGCACCATCAATCACTCTTTTCCCATGCCTTCGGTGATCCGCTTAAACCGGTATGTAAATGCTCCTTACAAAGGCGTGGCATTGACTCGACAAAATGTTTTCAAGCGCGATAATTTTGAATGCCAGTATTGTGGCACACGCAGAGATCTGACACTAGATCACGTCATGCCGAGTTCACGTGGAGGACAGCACATATGGACCAACTTAGCCACTGCCTGCAAGCGGTGCAACGCCAGGAAAGGTGATTACACCCCCGAGGAAGCACAGATGATTTTAAAAAGGAAACCTCATAAACCTTCATACGCCCTTTTTCTTCGAGATAACAATAGTCCCCATAATGAGTGGGACGATTTTTTAGAAAAAAGAAACTGATTTTATTTGTTCGTTTAGCAACGACAATAGACATTGTTATGCATGGAATGAAAATGATAGGTTTCATTCACTTAAATCTTACATTATGAGTTACTACAAAATCATGGAGGACAAGAAGATGGATTATCGGCTGATTGAGATTGCTCACCGGGCCACAAAAGATGCGGGTGATGGCCGCATTTCTTTAAAGGATGCAGAGAATATTTTTACTGCAGTGAAGGATGGCAACGTTTATACGGATCTTGAAAAAGTCACCATTTCCTACATTCGCAAAAACTTTAATTGGACAGAGGCTGCCGATGATTGGTTTAGACAACAGATTTCAAGTTGGAGAGCACATCCTAACAAAATTCTTACCATGACTCCACATGAGGTTTCATTGGAGCGTTTTTCATCTCATGATGTTTTGAAAAGTCCTGAAGACAGAAAAATTCGCAAACATGATTTGATGACCGCCATGAATGAAACCAATCTTGATCATGACGACATCGGTTTGATAGTCCACTTAGCAACCGGAGAGCGCGTGGAGGTGCTCTGCAACTTTATTGAAATGAGTGGAGATTTTGTGGAATTGAAAGGGGGTTATACGATTCCTGTGTGTGCTATTGAAAAGGTGGAGATTTAAAAACGCAGTGTAAAAGTTGTTTTTACATCAGGGTCCGAAACAACCGTGAGCGATCCATTATGCATCTGCATGATTTGGCGCGATAAGGCAAGGCCAATACCGGATCCTGTTTTTTTAGTAGTGAAAAAAGGGACAAATATGCGATCGATTGCTTCTGGGATTATACCCGGCCCATTGTCAGTAACTTCAATGATGACAGAATTTTCGGTGTATGTACCCTTAATTTCAATTTTTGCTAGATCGGAATGATCAGCGGCTTCAATGGCATTTTTAATCAAGTTGATGAGAACTTGTTCAATCATTTCCTCATCGGCCTGTACCGTAAGATATTCTGAATCGCAGTGGATTAATAGTTGGATGTTTTTCTTTTTAAAATCAGGCTTTAGTAATTGAGTTACCTTTTCAATAAGATCTTTAACGCGAACGGTTTTTAATTTTGGTTGAGGTAATGATGTATATTCACGATAAGCATCAATAAATTTGATAAGTCCTTTGCTACGACTTTCAATCGTCTGCAATCCATCGCGCAAGTCTTCGGCACCTTCTGCTTTTAGTTCATAATCATCCCCTTTTTTTACGAGTTCCTGATCGAGTATTTCGCGTAGGGTAGAGGTCAATGATGAAATGGGAGTAATGGAGTTCATGATCTCATGACGCAATACACGTGTAAGATTCTGCCATGCCTCCAATTCCTGACGTTGCAATTCTGTTTGAATATTTTGGAGTGTAATCAGTTTTACGGTGTTACCTCGAATACGCAATTCAGTTGCCTGTAGAGTGAGTAAAAATTCAGTTCCGGACTTATATAACGTACTTTTTCCGGGTTGCACTTCATGCAGTGCCTGGTAGAGTTTTACGTTGTGTTTCTTCAGTTCGTGAATGTTCTTAATGTTACTGATACCAACAAAACGCTTAGCATTTGCATTCATTAGTTGAATATTACCTTCATTGTCAAATGAAAGAATCCCCGTGCGCACCTGCTGCACGATAGTATTCAGATATTGCCAGTGCTCTTCTTTTTCTGAACGCGCTTTTCGAAAAGCTTCCAATACTTCATTGAACGCAACATTTAGATCGCGAAAGCTGCTGCCTAACTTATTATCGCTGGTGAAGCCAGAAATAAAATCAGAATACTTTACGGACTCAAGAAAGCGGGTGAGCTTGCGATTCGTTTGTGAGGTGAAGCGATACAGCTCGACCAGTTGACCGATGATGATCAGAAAAGTAAGCCCTGCTGCAAAGATCATATTGGGTCTGCCCAGCATATAAACCAATAATGCAATGGTAGATCCTAACAACAGAACACGAAAAGCTACTCGAAACCGAAAGTCATTAAATCGCATGCAATAATTTTATAGGCCGTGCTTTTCTAATCTCCGATATAACGATGAGCGCGTAAGGCCCAACTCAGAAGCTGCTTGTGTAATGTTCCCATTGTATTTCTTGAGCACCTTGCGGATCAATAGTTTTTCTACTTCCTCCAAATTAAACTGATCAAGATTCACTTGTTGATCTCCTTCTTTAACATTGGAGACTGAGAAGTTAAAATCTTCCGGTTGTAATACGGATGAATTGCTCAAGATGATGGCACGTTCAAGTGAATGCTGTAACTCGCGAATATTTCCCGGCCACGGATGTTTGCTCATGCGTGTCATGGCGGCTTCACTGATTTTAGTTACATTTTTTCCATACTTGGTTGCGTAGTGTTTTAGAAAGTGATTGGCCAATAGCGGAATGTCCTCTATTCGTTCACGCAACGGGGGTATTTCTACTTCTATGGTGTTGATGCGATAAAGAAGATCCTGACGGAAACGATTTTCTTTAACCATGTCATACAGCGGCATGTTGGTAGCACAAATCAAACGAATGTCAATGAGTGTATCTTTATTAGATCCTACGCGGCTTACTTTTCTGTTTTGAATCACAGTAAGTAATTTCGCCTGGAGCGGCATGGAAAGATTTCCAATTTCATCTAGAAACAATGTGCCGTTGTTCGCGAGCTCAAATCGACCAGGTCTGTCTTCTTTCGCATCGGTAAACGATCCTTTCTTATGACCGAAGAGTTCGCTTTCAAAAAGCGTTTCGGTGATTGATCCTAAATCCACGCTGACAAAGGATTCATTTTTACGTGCTGAGTTTCTATGAATGGCGCGAGCAATCAATTCTTTTCCCGTTCCGTTTTCTCCCAAGATCAAAACATTGGCATCCGTTTGAGCTACGCGTTCAATAGTTTGAAAAATACGCTGCATCGCCTGGCTCTGGCCGATGATGTCTTTATATTTTTCATTGATGCTTTGATTGATTTCATGATTTTTAGTTTTCAACGTTTGCACCTGATCACGCGATTCACGCAGGCGCATGGATGAATAAAGGGTGGCCAACAATTTTTCGTTTTCCCACGGCTTCAAAACAAAATCAGTAGCTCCCGCTTTTATCGCTTTCACCGCCATTTGCACATCACCATAAGCCGTGATCAATACCACGACCGCAGAAGGATCGATGCTCAGTATTTTTTCGAGCCAATAATATCCTTCGCTTCCGCTACTCACATCTTTAGTGAAATTCATGTCCAGCAGAATCACATCATAATCTTCCTGGCTCATTAATCCAGGAATCGCTTCTGGATTTTTTTCAATATCGACCTGTGCGAAATGTCGTTTCAAATGCATCTTCGCTGCCTTGAGCAAATCTTCATTGTCATCAACGATCAGAATTTTTCCTTGCTTTGAATCTGACATAATGGGGCTCGTGGTTAAATATGTCCGCCAGTGGGCAATATTGATACCGAAATCGAAACATCAATAAATCGCCAAAATTTAAACAAAATTGATTTTAAAGTTAAGTAATTCTTGTCCGCAATCGGACAAGTTCGTTCACATATGAACGTAGAATTTTAAAAATTGTCTGGAAAAGGCCGTCTTTTCGGTGGATTTCTCCGTTGGCATGTTTGTTGGCAATGGAAGATTTCATTCGACAAAAAAGTTTAAAGAGTTCACATGGATAAGAAGATTGCTAAGAAGACCTGGACAATAAAACGAATTGCGACTTTTGGCGGCATTGCCCTGCTGGTGGGTTTTGTACTGTATCAATTCATTTTTGCTGATCGCAGATCCACATTCAAAACCGATAAGGACAAACTAACCATTGCCACCGTGCAACGGGGTGAGTTTAAAGAATTCATTCCACAAACCGGTACTGTTGAACCAAGCCGCACCGTTTACCTGGATGCCATTGAAGGTGGAAATATTAAGAATATTATAAGTGAAAGCGGCAAGATGCTAAGGAAGGGTGATGTGATTCTTGAGCTGACGAATCTTAACCGGGAATTAACGGTACTTCAACAGGAAGCTTCTTTCAACGAAAGTATCAACCGGGCTCGTGAAACCAAACTTGTCATCATGCGAAATGATTTGGAACAACAACAACAATTGGCTTTAATTGAATATCAATTGCAGATACTCGAGCCTCAATACAGACGTCAGAAGCAATTGTATGAAAAGAAATTAATTGCCAAACAGGAGTTCGAGCAGACAGAAGCCAATTACCGATATAATATCGAGAGAAAGAAAATTACTTATTTGGCTTATAGGGCCGACTCTATTGACCGCATACGCCAATTAAAGTTTACGGCTGAATCTGAACAGAAAATGATGATCAGCTTAAATGGACTTTCAAAAATTCTGGATAACCTGGTTATACGCGCGCCCATTGATGGACAACTTTCTACACCCCATTGGGAAATAGGTCAGGCAGTAAGTCAAGGACAGCGACTTGGACAAGTAGATATTATCGGAAGTTATAAAGTGCGCGTTCCTATTGATGAATTATATTATCCGAAGATTTCTGTTGGCTTACCTGCTTCGACAAGTTATGCGGGAAAAGATTATCGCCTGGTGATCACCTATATTTATCCAACTATTCAAAACGGACGATTTGAAGTGGATATGAATTTTGATGGTGAACAACCTCAGGATATCCGCAGAGGCCAATCACTTCGCCTTCGCATAGAATTAGGTCAAGCTTCTGAAGAATTGTTATTGCCCGTGGGAGGATTTTATAAGGACACAGGAGGAAACTGGGTGTTCGTGCTGGATAGCGACAACAAAGCAGTTCGTAGAAATATTAAACTTGGACGCAAAAACTCAGAGAACTTTGAAGTACTGGAAGGTTTGCAACCTGGCGATCGCGTTATCACTTCATCTTATGAAAATTTTGGAAATAACGAAGTTTTAATTTTGAATTAGTGCAACCATTTGAAAATTCAAGCGTCTAATAGAATGTATTTTAATAAAGAAGAGTAACCTTTTATAAAAATAGCAGTATCCCTAAAACTATATCTCTCCACACATCATCTCAAACAAAAACCGAATAGGCCATGATCAAATTAAAAAATTTAGAAAAAGTCTACACTACGGAAGAAGTAGAGACTACAGCTCTTAATAATATCAATTTAGAAATTAAAGACGGTGAGTTTGTGGCCATCATGGGCCCATCAGGTTGTGGTAAATCCACCCTATTGAACATTCTTGGTTTGCTCGACAATCCTTCCAATGGTGAGTATCACTTTGGTGAGCATGAAGTAGCCAAATATTCAGAGCGTCAGCGTGCTCAATTGCGTAAGGGTTCTATCGGATTTGTATTCCAGAGTTTCAACCTGATTGATGAATTGACCGTTTTTGAAAACGTTGAGCTTCCTTTGCTTTATTTGAAGGTTCCTTCGGATGAGCGCAAGAAGAGAGTAGAAGAAGTTCTTGAGCGTATGAATATCATGCATAGAAGAAATCACTTCCCACAACAGTTATCTGGTGGTCAGCAACAACGTGTTGCGATATCACGTGCCATCGTTGCCAAGCCAAGAGTAATATTGGCCGATGAACCTACGGGTAATCTGGATTCTGCCAATGGAGAAGAAGTCATGAAATTATTGTCGCAATTGAATGAGGAGGGAACGACCATTGTTATGGTTACTCACTCTCCTTATGATGCTAACTATGCACACCGTATTATAAACCTCTTCGATGGTAAGGTGGTTACTGAAAACATCAAAGAACAATTTCATATTTAGTTCGATTTAAGATTTCAAGGGATTCGCTTCCTTGATTCGTTCTTCTTAGTTTAGGTTTAGGTTAATGGTGCCTGTGTTGGTTAATTCAATACAGGCATTGTTTTTTATATCTGTCGAATAAAACTGAACACGATCCTGTTCGTTGATGAACAGTGATCTCTTTGTAAAGCCTCTTTTCTCTGTTCATTACATTATTTTTCTCTTGGCATATTACTTGAAGATAGGATGCAACCTTCAAAATCGAATCATGTCATTGGTCTGTTAATCCCCACCGTATGCTAAAAAATTATCTATTAATTACCTTTCGAAGTCTTGCCAAGAATAAACTCTTTATCATCATCAATGTATTTGGAATGGGCATCGCCATTGCCTGCTGCATTGTAGCCTACGTGAATTGGGAGTTTGCTGCTGATTGGGATAAGGGGCAGGTGAATGCTGATAAAATTTACCGGGTACAACTGACCAGGGAATTTCAGGGCAGGACCGAACGATTTGGATCATCACCCACCCCTCTCGGTAATTTTGTAAAACAAAATTTCAAAGATGTATCGAAGGTGGTTAGGTATCTGGTTTCGTATAGCGATATGCGCATTGGCGATGAAGTTTTTGGCACAGGAATGACATTCGCAGACTCTGCGTTCTTTGATTTATTTACCTATGAATTGAAGTATGGTACCTTTTCAGATTTTTACGATAAAAGTAAAGTATTCATCAGCGATGAAACTGCACTTAAATATTTTAATAAAGAAGATGTTGTTGGTCAGCCTATCACCCAAATTATTCTGGGGAAGGATGGCGTACGCAGACCAAAGGAATATATCATTGGAGGTGTTTTCAAACAGATGCCTTATAATTCAAGTTTCCGGTTTGAAGTGATTACGTTGTTTGATAACTTCTGGGACATCGACCTTGATCCGGATCAAAATGAAACAAGTTGGAAGCGCTGGGTTACCCTATTTCTTGAAATTGATGATCCTGCACGAGTGGCGTCAGTGACCCAACAACTTCAAAATTACATTGAGCCACAGAACAAAGCCCGTGAAGATTTTAAAGTAACATCCTATTACCTGGAAAACTTTAATGGAATGATGCAACGCAATCGCACCACCCCTAGGGTGAATAATGATTTTTTGCGTGGCGGAATCCCCTCGGAAGCGGTTACACTCCCAGCGATCATGGCGGGCATGCTATTGCTTCTTGCGTGTTTTAACTTCACCAATACTTCCATTGCTATTTCAAGCAGACGACTGAAGGAGATTGGCATCCGCAAGGTAATGGGAGGTATGCGTAGTCAGCTTGTGTTTCAATTTCTCGGAGAGAACCTTGTACTCTGTGTTTTGGGTTTGGCCGCAGGCTTGATTATCGCAGAGTGGCTGGTGCCAGCGTATGATTCATTATGGCCTTGGCTCGAACTTAAATTGAGTTATGCTGAAAACATCGGCTTTCTTTTATTTCTGGGTGCCTTGTTATTGATGACGGCCCTCATTGCAGGAGGTTACCCATCGTTCTATGTTACTTCGTTTGAGCCTGTAACGATCCTAAAGGGTAAAGCAAAATTCGGAGGCACAAATTGGTTCACTAGAATCTTATTGGGTGGTCAGTTTGTAATCTCACTCTTGTCAATCATTATGGGTGTTGCCTTCTATCGCAATGGCGAGTACCAGAAAGATTATGATTTGGGTTTTGCTACTCATGGTGCTATTTCAGTATGGGTCAATAATGAAGGAGCATACAATACCTATCGTGATGCATTGTCAACGAATAAAGATATTGATATGATTGCGGGAACACGTCATCATATTGCCAACTCTTGGAATAATGATCCTGTAAAATATGAATCGTTGGAGCGTGAAGTAGACATCTTTGAAATTGGTGATGGTTACTTTGAAGCGATGGATATGAAGTTGCTATCGGGTCGAAATTTTCAAAAAGATTCTGAGACGGATCGAAAGGAATCAATACTCGTTACAGAAGAATTGGTGAAGCAATTTAGCTGGACGGATAATCCAATTGGCAAGCGCCTCGTTTGGATGGACACCGTGCAGTTGTATGTAGTAGGCGTGGTGAAGAATATTTATGCACGCGCACTGTGGAATCCAATTCAACCGATGATGATTCGCTATACTTCACCGGATAAATATCAACAGCTTGTAGTCAAGATGGATCCAAAAAAAATAACTTCTGTGAATGAATTCATGGAGAAGAAGTGGAAGGAGGTATTCCCCAACACGGTGTATAACGGACAAATGATCGATGAGGAATTTCAGGAAACTGCCGATATCAATAATAACATCGTTACCATGTTTGGATTCCTTGGTTTTTTCGCATCGCTGATGACGGGTATTGGTATGTTTACCCTGGTTTCACTGAACATCGTAAAGAAGATGAAGGAGATTGGAGTGCGAAAAGTATTGGGAGCATCGGTGTTGAATATCGCTCGCGTGATCAACCTGGAGTTCGTAATCAATTTAGGAATCGCTACGATTATCGGAGGAGCAGCTGGATACATGATGGCCGACTCATTAATGGATTCTATTTGGGAGTATTACCTGAAACTGGGCGTATTAACACTGCTGATTTCTATATTGGGTATGCTGATTATTGCCATTGCTTCTGTGGGATATAAAACCATTACTACAGCTTCTTTGAATCCTACCAAGACATTGCGTGATGAGTAAAAATCAAATAAATATTATTTTAAGCTGTAACCATTGACCGAATAATAGCGTCTAACAAATGCCTGCCTGAACTATGTTGAAAACTCTCTTTAAAGCGAGGATACAATTTTGGCGCATGAATTATTAAATAAAAGCTATGTTTAAGAACTACTATAAAGTTGCTGTGCGCAACATCCTGAAGTACAAATTATTTTCAGCGATCAATATTTTAGGAATGACCATCGGAATTACTTCCTGTCTGATGATCATACTCTATGTAACCCATGAGTTAAGCTATGATAAATTTCATGCTGATGCCGATCGGATTTACCAGGTAGGACTCAATGGAAAAATCGGAGGTCAGGACATTCGGGTGTCAAACACTTGCCCGCCCATGGCAGAGGCCTTGGTAGCGGATGTGCCTGAGGTAGATGCAGCGACACGGATAGTGCAGATGTATCAGCCTGTAGTGCGAAATGGAGAAAAGATTTTCACAGAAGAAAAAGTATTCTTCGCTGATTCTAACTTTTTCGAATTTTTTAGTTATAAACTTAAAGAAGGTGAAATCAAAACAGCATTGAAGGAACCGAATACCGTAGTGCTCACTGAAATTATGGCAAAGAAATATTTCGGGGAAGAAAACCCCATGGGTGGCTTGCTGGTGATGGGAAGTGAAAACAAAACATTTAAGGTCACTGGTATTGCTGAAACGCCTCCAACCAATTCACATTTCAGTTATAATATTTTGGTGTCTGCTGTGTCTAATGATAATCTGAAGGCAGGTATCTGGCTCAACAATTTCATGTTTACGTACTTCAAAACGAAACCGAATACGTCTATTGATCAGGTGGAAAGTAAGTTTATTCCGTTGGTGGAGAAATACATTGGTCCTGAAATCGAAAAATTTATGGGCACCTCGTTGAAACAAATGCAAGAAGCAGGAGGGGCCTATGGATATTACGCCACTAACATCAAAGACATACATCTGCATTCTACTTCGCAAGGAGATATTGAACCCGGTGGAAACATCATGTACGTCTATTTCTTCAGCGGTATTGGATTGTTTATTCTCATCATCGCGTGCATCAACTTTATGAATTTGTCTACCGCGCGTTCTGCCGGCAGAGCTAAGGAAGTAGGATTGCGTAAAGCGCTTGGATCATTACGCGGTCAAATGATCGGTCAATTTATTGCTGAATCAATTTTATATAGTCTGCTCGCAGTGATACTGGCTCTGATAGCCTGTTACTATTTATTACCATCGTTCAATCTGCTTTCCGGAAAGGAATTGGGCATGGAAATTTTCCGGACACCTTTGTTTATAGTTGGCATTATTGGATTAGTTCTTTTTGTTGGCGTGGTAGCAGGAAGTTATCCGGCATTTTATCTCACTTCGTTTAGCGCAGTAGAAGTATTGAAAGGGAAGGTGCGTGCAGGAGCAAAAAGTAAAGGCATCCGCAGTTTTCTGGTTGTGTTTCAATTTGGCCTTTCTATTTTCCTGATCATTTTCACCGTAGTGGTTTTTCAACAGATTCAATTCATGCAGAAAAAGAATCTAGGGATTGATAAGAACAACGTACTGATTCTGGGTAATACTAACCGATTGGGAAATAACAAAGAAGCATTTCGGAATGGACTCGCGCAACTTACGGGCATTTCCAAAATCAGCTATACGAATAACACATTTCCTGGTGTAAACAATACCACCGTATTTAAAACAGGCGGATCAGAACAAGATCATATCATGGGAGTGTACTATGCTGATTATGATCATCAGGATGTTCTCAAGTTTGAGTTGAAAGATGGAAGGTATTTTTCAAATGAATATGCCACAGATTCATTGGCCATCTTATTGAATGAAGCGGCTGCCAGGGAATTTGGTTTTACAAATCCTATAGGAGAGGAGGTTCTCTATAACGATAATGGATCCACCTTTAAGAAGTACAAGGTTGTTGGTGTGATTAAAGATTTCAACTTTGAGTCGTTTAAAGATCAAGTGAGACCCTTGTCCATTTTATTAACCCAAAACTCCAGCAACTTGTTGGTGCGTTATGAAGGTGATCCTGCTGAAGTGATTAAGAACGTTGAAAAGTTATGGAGGCAAAATGCTTCCAGTGAGCCATTCGAGTATACGTTCCTGGACGAGAGTTTTGACCGCCTGTTCCGAGCAGAACAAAGGATGGGAAAATTATTTAGCGTATTCTCGAGCTTGGCTATCTTCATTGCTTGCCTTGGATTGTTTGCGTTAGCTGCATTTACCACAGAGCAACGGACCAAGGAGATTGGTGTGCGCAAATCGATGGGTGCATCGGTATTTAATCTTTCGATATTGTTGTCGAAGGAATTTACTAAACTGGTTGTCATTGCCTTCATTCCGGCTGCAATATTAGCATGGTACGTTTCCGATACCTGGTTGAATAGCTTTGCTTACCGCATTGACATTAACCCGTTGGTATTTGTGCTGAGTGGAATAGCAGCTATCGTGATCGCATGGTTGACGGTAAGTTACCAATCCATCAAAGCGGCAACGGCCAACCCGGTCAATTCGCTCCGTTACGAATAATTCATTATTCACCACTGATCACAATCCTGGAAGGATTGATTTATCGATCATTATTATTTTAGCTTTCTCTTGGGTAATTTACTCACTTAAATTCCTCCCATGAGAAAGCTTTTTTTATTCCTGACGGTGATGATGAGTTGGCAGGCTCTTTCTGCACAGTCGTTCGATCCGAAAATATTTTCAAAATTAAATTTTCGTTTTATCGGACCTGATGGCAACCGCATGATATCTGTGGCCGGTGAGCCAGGAAATCCAAATGTATCATACTCCGGGGCTGCATCGGGTGGACTTTGGAAAACGGATGACGCTGGTATTACCTGGAAATCAGTATTTGACGATACTGATGATTCAGCCATTGGTGCGATCGGAATAGCATCTTCTTCACCAAAGCAAGTGTGGGTGGGTACGGGAGAGACATTTCTTATTCGTCCTGCGCATGCGGTAGGTAACGGAGTCTATAAATCTTCCAATGCGGGCAAAACATGGAAGAACATGGGCCTTGAAAAAACGTATCGCATCAGCCGCGTGATTGTCCATCCAACAGATACCAATACTGTTTACGTTGCTTCGATGGGTCATACACATGGGCCGCAACAAGAGCGTGGTGTTTATAAAACTACTAATGGTGGCAAAACCTGGGAGCGTGTATTTTTTGTCAATGAAAATACTGGCTGTTCTGATTTAAGTATTGATCCTAAAAATCCGGAGACAATTTACGCTGCCATGTGGCAAGCCGATATCCGCACGTGGAATTTAAATAGTGGTGGTGAAGGCAGCGGAATATATAGAAGCAAAGACGGAGGAAAAACCTGGGAGCCTTTGCGAAATGGTTTAGAAAGCGGACCGAATCATCCGGTAGGGAAAACTTCGGTGGATGTATCATACACCAATCCCAAAAGAGTGTATGCCTTGGTGGAAGACACAGAGCCAAGACTCTATCGTTCTGATGATGGTGGCGATAGCTGGAAGCTTATGCAAAAAAATCATTCCATGGGACAGCGTGCCGGTTACTATACGCGCTTACGTGTTTCCACTGCGAATGAAGACGAAGTCTATACCATTTCTGTGGGCATCATGAAATCTATTGATGGAGGAAAGTCATTCTTAAAAGATTTTAATCAGTGGGGCCCTGGTGGAGACAATCACGACATGTGGTTCGATCCAAAAGATGGCAACCGGATATTATGTGCGCATGATGGATGTTTGAATATGACGCACAACGGTGGCAAAACATGGCGCAACATTAATTTACCTATTGCACAGATGTATCACGTGGCTGTGGATGATCGTGTGCCGTATTGGGTATATGGAAACAGACAAGATGCCTGGTCGTATCGTGGACCAAGTCGTTACTTAGGTGGATGGAATATTCCGCTCGGAACATGGCATGGAGTAGGCGGCTGTGAAAGTGGATTTGCTCAACCCGATCCATTCGATAATAATGTTGTGTGGTCAGGATGTTACGATGGTGGTTTGGATGTATTTGATCTCACCACCATGCATGCGCGTGATGTGCGCGTGTGGCCTCAAACGCAAATTGGTGAAACACCCGCCAATGCAAAATATCGCTGGCATTGGAATTTTCCGATGGTGCTTTCAAAGCATGCGAAAGGAAGAGTTTGGGTGGGAAGTCAGTTTGTGCATGAAACTAATACTGGTGGACAAGGCTGGCAGGTAATCAGTCCCGATCTCACCACCAATGATAAAACGCATCAGAGAAATTCTGGTGGCATGGCCAGTGATAACCTGATGACCTGGGATGGTTGCACACTTTATTCCATGGCCGAATCACCTGTGAAAGCGGGAGTACTGTGGACAGGAAGCAATGATGGCCAGGTGAATGTTACACAGGATGGAGGTAAAACATGGACAAACGTTTCTGCTAATATGCCGGGCTTACCAACCTGGGGAACCATTCGTCATATTGATGCTTCGTACTTTGATGCAGCTACCTGTTATATCGCAGTAGATGCGCATTATGTGGGTGACTTTGGTTCGTATGTGTATAAGACTACTGATTATGGTAAGACCTGGAAGCGACTCGAAATAAATTTACCCGCCAATAATTCAAACTTTGTTAATCAGATTAAAGAAGATCCTGATAAGCAAGGGTTGTTATGGTTGGGCACAGAGAAATCACTTTACTTTTCGCCTAACGATGGCAAAGACTGGATTCATTTGAAAAATAATTTACCTCCTGTTCCGATTTTTGGAATTGAAATACAACGCAACTTTAAGGACCTGGTAATAGCAACCTACGGGCGAGGGATTTATATTCTTGATGACATTACACCGATTCGTGAATTCAGCGAGCAGGTTCAGAATTCGGAGGCTCATTTGTTTACATTGCGCAAAGCGTATCGCTTTCAAGCCATTAATGGAATAAAAACGGATAACAGTCACGTATCTGGTCGAAATCCTGAAGACGGTGCCGACATCAATTACTTCCTGAAAGAAAAATCAAAGGATTCTGTGGAGATCGTTGTGCTTAATAGCCGTAATGAGGTGATCCGTAAAGTAGAAGCCACGAATAAACAGGGAGTAAATCGCGTGTGGTGGAACCTGCGATTACAACCGTATGAATTGCCTAAGTTGCGCACTCAACCTAAAGGCAAAGAGTGGGTGACGTTGGATGAAAAGGGAGCGCGCAACATGTTCATTTTTGATTTGGACATCGGCCCCGGGCAAACACCACCTATGGTTCCTCCAGGCACATACACTATCGCATTAAAAGTAAATGGAAAGGAGTATAAGCAATCAATTAATGTCTTAAAAGATCCGAATACAAAAGGAACAGAAGCTGATATTGTAAAGCAATATGGTTTTGGTATGAAGATTTTCGGTTCAGTAAATACAACACTCCAATTGATTGATGAGATGGAGCGCATGCGTGCCGTTCTTTTAACAAAGAAGAATGATAAAAAAGCAATCGCCTTGGAAGAAAAAATTTATCAATTGGAAGCTGCGCTTCATGATGTTCACCAAACTGGTGCGCGGATGGATATTTTCCGCAATCCACCACAAGTGCTGGAACGTTTATTTGCCATGGCGAAAGAAGGTCAGATTTCCAGTGCGGATGCACCACCTACCGATCAGCAGCAGGAGGTATACCAATTGGTTGCAGGTAGACTAGCTGAGGTACAAAGCCAGTTTGAGTTGATCAAAAAATCGCCCGAAATCAAGCGTATTGAAGTAAAATGACCTTTCAATGTTAAGTTTTTTTAACCCTTTGGTAATACAGATTTAACCCAATATTTTAGGGCCAAATACAAAGTTCTATGGAAAAATTAGTCTTAAAGGGTAAGAAGGAAATTCGCTTAATTTTAGCGGATTCCCTGCATCAGGCGGTGCAGGCTCTGGGGGTGACCAAATCAAAAAAGAAAACGGATAGATTGATTGATAAAGCAACGAGACGAATTGCTGAATTGGTAGCTGACCAGGTGAAAAAAGATTCAAAGAAAATTAAGAAGGTTAAAGAAAAGAAGCCAAAAGCAGCAAAGGCTAAGAAAATCAAGAAAGTAAAAAAGATAAAAGGATCTGTATTGGAGACAGCTTAAATAGACCTAATCATGATTGTAAGGGGACTTTAAAGGTCCCTTTTTCTTTTGCAGATATTCGAAGAGTGAAACATTCATGAGTAATAAAACCATTCCGTAAAATGTGTCTTCCACTGGAATGGTGCCCATACGAATACCTAAATTTTCCACATCGTTATACCACACCACGGGCTCTTCAATGCCAGTGCCTGTAAGGATTCCGTTTACGATGAAAAATGGAATCAGAATAAAAATAAATGCTACATAAAATTTTCCAAGATAATCACTTTTCCAAACCCAACGATGCAGGTTGAGATAGATGGATGCAATAATAAAAGTGACAGCAGTATACCATTGATGGTAGAAAATCACGCCAAGCAAAAACAACAGCGCTGCCAGTATATCTGTAATCAAATCCTGCTGCGATCGGCTCATTCGCCAGGTGGCCAAATAATTCACTGCCTCATACGTAAATACACATGCATACGGAATACAGATGAAGAAAAGTATTTCTTCGATCGGAAGTGAAAAGAAATAAATTCCTGTGAGGTAACGTGGATTAAATCCCCACACACCCATTTGCGTAAACGACTCATCCCATACGATGAAAAAGAGAGCTGGCAGAAGAATGGCTAGCCACAGATATTTCCACTTTTTCGAAAAATTATATTTCGGATAGAAACTAAAAATGAATGGAAACAGAATCGAGAAAAAATCGATGGCGAGATAAAGATATTTCTGGTCCAAGTTCAAATACTTTTTACTTTCGACTTTATACTTACTACTTATGTTTATTGCGTATCCTGTCTCTTCTCCTTCATTGTGAACTTTTTGGGTTCAAATTTTTTAGGAGCATATAGGAAGCCGAAAGCCTCACAGTCTTCTTTGGTGTGTTTGGCGTGATGAATGTAATGCGCGTGAATCATCCGCTGCAAATATTTACTCCGCTTTTCAGGTCTCCATTTTAAACGCTGATGAACAATAATGTCGTGAAAAACCAGGTAAAACAATCCGTAACAGAAAATACCCAGGGCTACAGCAAAGAGATAAGGACTCGGATAAACCGAAGTTGAAATGATAAATAAGGCTATCGAAGGAATGCTGAACACAACGGCAAACAAATCATTCTTTTCAACGGTATGATCGTGTACTGTGTGATGCGATTTGTGCCACGTCCATAAGATGCCATGCATGATGTACTTATGAGAGAACCACGCCACAAACTCCCAAAACAAAAATGTGCTTACAGTAATCAAAGAGCAAATTAAAATCACCTTCCAATCCATACCCATCACTTCTTTTCTTTTTTAAAGTAAGCCTCTAATACACTAAATCGATGCGCAAAAATACGATTTACTTCACGGCCCACAAAAAGGAAATGGGCCAGCCTTCCTAATGGACCAAGTGGTATCGCGTAGTTCACTTCGTCTGTCATTTCAACGCCACCAGGCACCTCTTTGAAATGGTGCTGATGGTGCCAAAAGGCATAAGGCCCGAATCGTTGCTCATCAATAAAGTGAAGGGGTTCTTTCACTTGCGTGATTTCGGTAACCCAGTGTACTTTGATACCGGGAATAATACTCACATGATAACGTATTATTTGTCCTGCGTAAGTTTTTTCGCCACCCGAGATATACAGAATTTTAAAGCCCATGTGTTCAGGTGTGATTTTAGAGAGATTTTTGGGTGTTGAAAAAAAATCCCAAGCTTCTGAGAGCGCAATAGGTAAGAATTGAGTGCGTTTTAAATTGTAAACTTTCATTTGAATTTAGAACAGCGAAATTGAGAATATGTTCTTGATAAAATGAGGTTAAATTAGATTCATATTTGCAGTCTATGTATTTCCGGTTTATACTATTTTTTTTGCTTTTTACCACTATAGCCGGTTCGGTGTTTTCTCAGGGTTTTACCATTTCAGGACGAGTTTTCGATGCTGAGACTAACGAACCTCTTCAGTTCGCCCACGTTTTTATCGATCAGACTACGCATGGAACAGTTACCAATAGCAATGGAGAGTTCTTTTTAGAAAACCTGGAAGCGGGGGAGTATCGGCTCGTATTTTCTTTTGTTGGTTTTGAGCTTTTTAACCGATCTGTGTCGATCAGTGATAATGATATGATCGTAAACGCACGGCTTGTGCCACAAAATGCCATTTTGCAGAACATTGAAGTAAAAGGAACCAAAGACAAGGAATGGGAAAATAACTTGAAGGATTTTTATCGGATTTTTTTGGGTATGGATGAGTTTGCCAGGCAATGCCGGATTTTAAACCCCTGGGTTATAGATTTTGATTTTGACAAATCAACGAAAAAGTTAACGGCAACTGCTTCTCAGCCTATTGAGATTGAGAATAAAGCATTAGGATACCAGATTAATTGCAGCTTGCAGAGTTTTGAATTCACATCGCAAACTTATAGAATAAAAGGTCTATATCGGTTTAATGAAATGGAGGCCACCCATGATGATGAGGCTAGGCGCTGGACATATAATAGAAGTAAATCGTATCAACGATCATTAAGATTCTTTTTTAAGTCGATTATAGACAACACTCATGAAACAAATGGTTTTGAAGTTTTTGTAGATAGAAAACCAAAAAATTATTTATTAAACTCCAGCTACTTTTATAATGAATTGGGCGAAAGAGTATTCAAGTTTGATTCAAAGAAGTTCATTATTCCATATTCAAAGCCTGGGATTTTTAAATTAATGACTTCTGATCGATTGGAAGTACATCATTTAACTTCCTATGCACAAAATAAAACGTACCCCGATTTATCCAGTGCTGTAAGCTGGATTGAATTTGCCAAGGGATTCGTCCTTGTATCGCAGGATGGGGTTGTTGTGAACATAGATGACGTGACAACCGTGGGTGAATTTAATAACAATCGTGTTTCATCCATGTTGCCACTTAATTATAATCCTGGTCGAATTGTGGTGGTGAATTATCTGACAAAAGTAAATGTCGCTCTACGGCTTCAAGAGCGAATGTATGCCCATACGGACAAAGCATTTTATAATCCAGGAGAGAAAATTAAATTCAAGGTATACGAGAATACGGCCAATGTTGCGGTACGTGACTCGTTGAGCGGAGTAGCTTATGTTGATGTGATTGATCAATCACAAAGAATAAGACTTTCACAGAGACTAAAGTTGATAAATAATGAAGCTGAAAGTGAAATTAATTTACCTTGGGATTGGGAACCCGGTATATATTATTTAAGGATCTATACCAACTGGATGCGAAACTATGGTGACGATAATTTCTTCATGACCCCCATTTGTGTGTCGCCTTTTGGTATGCAGATATTTTCAACGATGAGAGCCAAGCCGGGTGGTGATTTCATGGTTACATTGCCTGACCGGATATCAAGTAGGGAAGACCTTGAGGTTACGATCCAACTTGATTCAGCTTCTAACGCAAAATGGGCAAATGGTTCTATTTCAATAGGTGAGGCTGGCGTTGCCACGTTTCCTTTTTCTCCGGATATGAAACAAACTCTTGAATTTCCGAAAGAACTAGCTGAAGATGCCCTTGTGCAATTGCCTTATTCGCTGGAGTATTCGATGACACTCAACGGTAAGTTTATTCATCCCAAGAAGAAGCTTATTTCTACTGAACTGACTGCTTTTCGCGGAACGATGGATAGCGTCTATCATATTAAGACCGATAAGAATGGTTATTTTAAAATAGATGACCTCGATTTTTTTGATTCACTAAGTTTTTCTTTTCAAGCAAAAAACAAAAAGGGAAGAATTTTTGGATCAACAGTTTTGTTGCCCTCCACCCCACCAGAAGTTGTTCTTCCTGAAATTAACACGAGCGCACTTGATACAGTAGCGACAGACTTAACGATTGAAAGAATCGATAACCCAGTTGTGGAGGTAAAGCCAGTGGAAAAAATTGAAAGCGAAGAGTTGATAACCACATCGAATGACGCTGATATAATTATTTCCAGGGAGATGCTTGAACTGATGCCAGCCAAGTTAAGTATATTGGATCTTCTGCAGAGCACCGTGCCCGGGTTTCAAATTAGTTCATCTGGAAAAATCATGTTGAAGGGTTTTAATCGTTCTTCCAATTTTGAACCGCTCATTGTCGTGGATGGGTTGCCTTATTTTCAACCTCAGGCAAAGACTACTCCTCAACAAAGTATCCCACAAAACACTGTCGCTACACAAAACGACCAGAATTCCAGGAATGCGCCTGCAACAAATGCAAACCCATCAAATCAAAATACAGAGGGACAAACCGTTGAAGTTCAAGCCAGCGAATCTGTATTCAGCAGTTTTGGATATCTCACTACGGCTGATGTTAGTCATATAGAAATTTCGACCCGATCCGACCCGCGATATGGCTATGCCAGTGTAGGTGGTGTGATTAGCATCTTTACGAGAAAAGCGCTCGGTAATGAATCCAACACGAAAACATTTGATGTTTATAAATTGATGGGCTATTCAAATACAAGGAGAGATTCGCTGGATAATGTTAGTCAACAGTCGTATGTTTTACCTTATTGGAATCCTTCACTCACCTTGTCGTCTACGGAGAAAAGGAGAATTATACTTCGTGCCCCCAACAAACCTGGGCTTTACATGATTAACATCGCAGCCACCAGCGAGGAAGGGAAACCCTTACATGCGTACTATTATTTTAAAGTCGACTAGCGAGACGTTGCACAATGGAGTCCGAACCAGTCATTTCCACTTATTAGATAAATTCATTTTAAAAACCGATTAAAAATTCTAATCTTTAAAGACCTTCAGGAATACTATGAGAAATCTCTTTGGATTTGTAATTCTTTTTTTTGTTGCTACTGTATCCATTACATCTTGCAAGCAGGGCGGTTCAACGGCAGATGCGCTAGATTCTGTTGACTTTAACCTTCACGTTCGCCCGATTTTATCAGATCGGTGTTTTAAATGCCATGGACCAGATGCCAATCAACGGAAATCTAATTTGCGGCTGGATACCCGGGAGGGAGCATTGGCGGCATTGAAAACAAATTCAAATGGCCATGCTATAGTGCCAGGAAATGCTGATGGATCCGAGGTTTACTTACGAATTTCATCCCGTGATACCTCTTATCTCATGCCTCCGGTCGCTTCAAATTTGAAACTCAAGGAGGATGAAATTGCGGTAATAAAAAAATGGATCAATCAGGGTGCAACCTATAAAAAGCATTGGGCATTTATTCAACTGCGCCAGCAGGCAATTCCCGAAGTAGAGGATACTGAATGGCCCACTAATGATATTGATCGCTTTATTTTGGCCAAACAAGAAGAAGCAGGTTTAGCACCAAATGAAGAAGCAGATAAAGAGCATCTACTTAAGCGCTTAAGCTTTGATATTACCGGCTTACCGCCATCCATTGAACTTCAGGAAAATTTTCTGAATGATCATTCCGATAATGCATATGAAAAAATAGTCGATGAATTATTAGCCAGGCCACAGTATGGTGAAAAAATGGCGGTTTATTGGATGGATCTTTCACGCTACGCAGACACGCATGGTTATCAGGATGATGGTTTGCGCACGATGTGGCCGTGGCGCGATTGGGTGATTCATGCTTTCAACAATAATTATAGATATGATCAGTTTGTCACCTGGCAGCTAGCCGGTGATTTGCTGCCAAATCCAACCCGAGAGCAACTTCTTGCCACCGGTTTCAATCGGAACCATAAAATCACTCAAGAGGGTGGAGTAGTTCAGGAAGAATACCGGGTTGAATATGTAACCGATCGTACCAATACTTTTGGTAAGGCATTTCTGGCACTTACTTTTGAATGCGCCCATTGTCACGATCATAAGTATGATCCTATTTCTCAAAAGGATTATTACCGCACTTTTGCATTTTTTAATCAGGTGCCCGAGAAGGGATTGGTGGGAGATATTTCGCTCAACTCACTGGCAGATCCTCCAAAAATTAAGATTACAACCGATGAGATAAATAGCATTCTCACCTTCATTAATAAGAAGGATACGACACCCGTTGAGGTCATGGTAATGAAAGACTCTGCGCACATGAGACCCACCTTTGTGCTCACGCGAGGAGCATACGATGCGCATGGAGAACAAGTAGCGATAGGCTTACCTTCCGCTATTCTCCCATTTGATTCTCTCTCGTATGGTGCCAATCGCCTCGGGCTTGCAAAATGGTTATTCGATAAAAAAAACCCCATGACATCGCGCGTTTTTGTGAATAGGATGTGGCAAGAGTTTTTTGGTCGCGGGCTGGTGAAAAGCGCTGGTGATTTTGGCATGCAAGGAGATCTGCCTTCTCATCCAGAACTATTGGATTGGTTGGCGTTGGATTTCATAAACCATGGTTGGGATATCAAGCGGTTGGTAAAGCAGTTGGTATTGACTTCCACGTATCGGCAAACATCGGTTATGACTAAAGAAAAGTTGGCAGAAGATCCTGAGAATATAGTATTATCACGTGGCCCACGAGTACGGATGTCGGCTGAGACTATTCGTGACCTTGCTCTTTCGACCAGTGGCTTGTTAGTTAATGAGATTGGCGGACCGAGCGCGAAAATTTATCAGCCTGCCGGTATTTGGGAGGCTGCTACTTCGGGTAGAGGTCTTTCACGTTATGTTCAAGATCATGGAAATGAACTTTATCGCAGAGGTCTTTATAATTTTATAAAACGCACTGTGCCTCCACCAGGCATGCTCGTGTTTGATGGAAGTAGTCGGGATCAATGTGAAGTGAGGAGATTGCGCACGAACACACCGTTGCAAGCTCTCATATTATTAAATGATCCAACCATACGGGAATCATCACGTGTTTTTGCTGAACGCTTAATGAAAGTGAATAAGAATGCCGAAGTTAATATTGTAAAAGCCTTCCGTTCTATTCTTTGCCGGCAACCTAAAGAGGCTGAACTCAAAATACTAATGGCCTATTATAAAGATACAGAAATGATGTTTGGGAAAAATTCTGATAAGGCAAAGCAATTCCTGATTGCTGGAGAGTATCCGCATGAAGCTATTCAGGAGACAGAATCGCTTGCCGCTCTGATGCAACTCATTCATACATTATACAATATGGAAGAAGCGATAACCAAAACCTAGTCAACGGAAATATGGAAAACGAATTTTTAAAACAGCAATCTCACATAACAAGGAAACACTTTCTTGGAAAGTTGGGCTTGGGGTTTGGAGCAGTAGCATTGGGGTCATTGCTTATACCAGATTTATTTAGTGGTGGAGGTGATGATATGGCAGCGACCATTGGCTTGCCTCATTTTGCCCCTAAGGCAAAACGTGTTATTTACCTCTTTCAGAATGGAGCTCCATCGCAATTGGAGAGCTTTGATTATAAGCCGTTGCTTAATAAAATGGCAGGAGAAGAGTTGCCGGCTTCCATTCGAATGGGGCAACGTTTAACTGGCATGACTGCGGATCAGAAAAAATTTCCATTGATTGGTTCACACTTTAAGTTTCAGCAATATGGCAAGTCAGGTGCCTACATAAGTGAACTGTTTCCCAATATTGCCAACATCGTTGATGATATTTGCTTTATCAAGACAATGCATACAGAAGCGATCAATCATGATCCAGCGCTCACCTTTATGCAGACGGGAGCACAGCAAGGAAATCGACCCAGTATGGGGGCTTGGTTGAGTTATGGATTGGGAAGCGAGAACAAGAACCTCCCTGCATTTAGTGTTTTACTTTCTCGTGGGCGTGGAAATGGCCAGGGAGTTTATTCCAAGTTATGGTCTAACGGATTTCTGGATAGCATACATCAAGGTGTACAATTCAGTAAAAGTGAAGAAGGTGTTTTGTATTTAAAAGATCCGCAAGGTCGAGATCGGGAAGACAGCAGAAAAATGTTGGATAATCTTGCTCAATTAAATGATTTAAACTATCAGGAGTTTGGAGATCCGGAAATTCAAACGCGTGTTCAGCAATATGAAATGGCCTACCGTATGCAGACTGCTGTGCCTGAACTTACGGATCTCTCGAAAGAGCCGGATAACATTATTAAGATGTACGGTGCTGATTGTTTGGTGCCCGGAACGTATGCAGCAAATTGCTTGATGGCCAGACGACTTTCAGAAGCAGGAGTACGTTTTGTGCAACTCTATCATCAAGGATGGGACCAACATGGAAATATGGTAGGGGAGATGCCGCTGCAAGCACAGGACGTTGACCGCGCAACCGCTGCGTTAGTGATGGATTTAAAACAACGCGGTTTGCTGGATGAAACGTTGGTTATTTTTGGAGGGGAATTTGGCCGGACAAATTATTGCCAGGGAGATATATCTAAAGATAATTATGGTCGTGATCATCATCCAAGATGTTATACCATTTGGATGGCCGGTGGTGGTATCAAGCCTGGCACCATCTACGGTGAGTCTGATGAATTTGGATATAACATTATCAAAGACCCTGTTCATGTAAATGATTTCCATGCTACCGTGCTACACCTGATGGGTCTTAACCATGAGCAGTTAAACTTTAAACATTTAGGAAGAAGGTACAGGCTAACGGATGTAGCAGGGAAAGTAATAAACGGAATTTTAGCATAAAGCCTGACTCTAAAATAATCTTCATGCAAAGAATAAAAAGTATTATTCTGAATGTAATTTTCTCAGTTCAAATTCTACTGCTTTTCCTATTATTCTTTGAAAATCGGATTGTACTTCCGATTTGGTTGCAAGTTGCCGGACGACTTCACCCCGCTTTGCTTCATTTACCAATAGGGCTACTTGCCTTTTTGGCTATTCTGCTGGTCGCGCAAAGTAAATTCACTAAAGAGGCATTTCATACTTTCACAGTTATTCTGTTAATACTTATTTCATTTACGTCTTCGATCACTGCCTTATTTGGATTTTTTCTTTACCGACAGGGAGATTTTGGGGCTGAAGTTGTGAAACAACATAAGATAAGTGGAATAGTATTAAGTGTTTTATGTTACTTATTGATTTTACTATTTGATTGCTACGAAAAGAAAAGAGTTGCATTCTTGAGTTTGGCTTTTGTCACCATGGCTGTTGTTGTTTTTGTTGGCCATACCGGTGGAACACTAACGCATGGTGAAAATTATGTTTTTGCGCCATTGCAAACCTCTTCCGAAACTATGCCATTGGATTCAACTGTATTTAGAAAGGCAGTTTACCCGATTCTTGAAAAGAAATGTATTTCATGCCATAACAAGACGAAGCCAAAAGGGAAGCTTGTGATGACCTCTGTCGCTGAATTTATGAAGGGCGGAAAGGAAGGGGTAGAATGGGTGGAAGGAAATCCTGATGAGAGCAGAATGATTAAATATATTCAACTTCCTCTGGAGCATGATGATCACATGCCGCCTGATGGTAAGCCTCAGCTTTCGAAGTTGGAAATCAGTATGCTGCAAAGTTGGATAAAGGCAGGCGCAGATTTTGACAAAATTCTCAATGAAGTACCAGAAGAAGATACATTAAAATTGTTGGCTACGGCCCTTGCCAATGCTACGAGTAAGCCTCTTGTGGAGAAACACTATGAATTCTCAGCAGCCTCCGCAAAAACAATCGAAGAATTAAATAGCCCATTTCGCACAGTTTTTTCTGTTTATCGGAATAGCCCTGCCTTACAGGCAGATTTCTTTGTACGAAAATCATTTGATATTAAATCGCTTGAGGAATTACGGACAGTGAAAGATCAACTTGTGGTGTTGAATCTCTCCAAGATGCCAGTCACAGATAATGATCTTAAAATTATTGAGAATTTTAAGAACCTGGAGACGCTCAATTTAAATTTCACTGAGATAAAAGGTGCAGGGTTAACTTCTATGAAGAGCTTAGAACATCTCACTTCACTTTCGCTGGCAGGCACAGAAGTAAAGATGCAGGATATAAAGACATTGATGGAGCTTCCTTCATTAACAGAGCTATTTATATGGAATACAAAAATATCGGAAGAAGAAAAACAAGAGTTGGTTAAGAATTATCCAAAGGTTGTGATCAGTACGAGCCAGTTCAAAGATAATACTGTATTGCGACTTACTAAACCTGTTTTGGTTAACGAAGGCATTCTCACGAAAGAAGATAAGACAATATTAAAACATGCCATGCCAGGCGTGACGATTCGATATAC
>JANOUH010000008.1:0-3461 GCA_031416795.1 Cytophagales bacterium
GCTTGAAGGGCTTCATAGCGGGCTTCCGCTAAAGCTAAAAATTCCTTCTTATCCATAATCTTTTTGGGGTATATCCAAATTTAATCATTTGCGACAATCTGGGATGCACCCAAGATTTATTTTTTCCCCTCAGTTTTAAAGGACCTATTTTTTTTCGTGTCTTTTCAGAAAATTATCTATTGCCGCTTTGTATTTCTCATGTTGGTATTGACCATCAACAGGTTTTTCTTTCCCGCTTTCAGCCTGGTTGATGAGCTCAATGTAATCCTTAGGTCGTTCAACATTTTCAATGGCGGGGATAGCACCCCAATAGTTAAGCCCGGTGAATAATGCTGACGAAATAAAAAACAAAAACAGAAGCCCGGCTTTATTTTTTGAAGCCATAATAAACTGAAGAAGTGAAATCGATTTTGATCCAACCTCAAATTTTTTCTGCCGCGCAACCGAGATAAAAAATGGAAAGGCGGTAATCAATGCCAATACACCCAACCCCAATGACCATGCTGCTTTTGATCGCAAGGCTATTGAAAGCAAAAACAATAAAATTGAAACGTAGAAGAAACCGAGGTTAGTAGCTAGTGTTTTATTTGAATTCCGTGTACCCTCAAATACTTTGTAACCAATAAATGCATAGACAACCATTTGTAGGGCGCATACTCCATTGTAAATAAGTTCACCATAGTCCACATAGATATAAAAAGCCCTGAGCCCAAATAGCAGTGTTAAAAGGGAAAGAAGAAACAACTCTGCCAACTCAGGAATGTCTGCGCGTGTGATAGAACCATACTCGCTTATAACCCGCCAAACTAATTGAATCATAAACATCCCGGCCAGACCTAAGCAAGCCACGCCAATAAAATCAAAGCCATAAGCATTCCTGGCCATAGCGGCAAAGACGCCCACCACAGCAAGCATGATAAAAATGGATTGAATGACTCGGTTCAGGTTCATGTCTTTATTTTAATCTGGAAGAAGGTCATTTTGTGTTGAAAAGAAATTAAAGCCTCTTTTTTGTATTTTGACATATGCGTTCCATTCCTCGGTGCTACTTTTTTTTAGGTTTTGATAAAACAATATCCTTTGGTTAATAGCTATTTTATCAATGGCACTGGCGTAAACGGGTAAGATGCTTTTTGCTTTGTAGCAATTGCCAAGAAAGGCAAAGGCACTTGACACGTTGATAAATCCACTGGCACGATCATACCTCTGCATAACGCTCAAATATTCCAATGCCTTTCGTTCACTCTCTTTGGTATTTTGAAGCGTCAGTGCCATAGCCAGGACTGCTCTAAAATCAGTTCCCTGGAAAGTATACGTTTTGAGTCGGCTCATTTCAGCATGAGCTGAATCTAAAAATAAAGCACCGTATACAGCCTCATTATTTTGAAAGCACAATTTTGCGATTGCTGCATACGCCTTGACTCGATTTTTGCGATTGGAAAAATTGCCAATGAGTTTTAGAGCATCATTTTTCTTGCCCCGTATAGCTAATTCGGAGGCTACATAAATCACCATATTTTTAAAAAAAGCTGCCTGATCCCACTCTGGTTTTTCCAGGGTTTTAAATTTAAGTGACTGAATCTTCCGATAGGCTCGTGCTGTATCGCCTGCTTCAAAATGATTGCTTATCAATTTCATTTTTACCCACGCATTATCAAGATCGAAACCGCTTTGGGTAATCAGGGAATCAATTTGCTCGAAGGTCTTTGTTCCCGGATCAGGGTAATGAAGGGCACCACGGTAATCCATCTGGCCATACCCTGAAAAGAACCTGGATATCCAGGTCGTAATCAGTTCAAAATCTTCCGCGCCTTTATAAAGTTTTGAAAACAAGTTATTCTTTAACAGGAAATGAAAGAATGCATCATTGTAAAAATTAAAGTCACTGGGGGCAAAATCAGTTTCATTGGTTTTAAAATTATCCAGATAGAGGAACTGATGTTTACGTGACACATTCCTTTTTTCGACTCTGGCAAACGTGTTCTGCACTTGCAGTTCAACACGCTCATTAAGAAACGGCACGGAAACCCGGTTATAATAAGAAAGGGCAACCCGGAACAAGCTGTCCGGTGTCGTGCTTATTACTCCACGCTCCTGCTCCTTTTTTGCAATCAATACGCCTTCGAGCTTGTTTAACAATGCCAGGTTCAAATAGAGTTCATCGCCCGACTTTAGTTCTTCTTTGGTTAGTTCCCTTGCCAAAACAAAAAGTCGTTTTCTTTCTTCATCGCTAATGAAGACAAACCTTGAATTGAAATTTCCTGATTTTATGAATTTCAAGCTAGTCTCGGCAGTGCTTATACTGCTTTTGTCCAATAGAGATTTAACATATCGATGCACTTTCATACCCACTTCCCCGGCATACGCATTTACAAACTGCTTGAACTCCGTCTGATAACCATATGCAAAAAAACCAATACTGATGTGGGTTGAATTGATGCGTGCTTTATCGTAATTCTGATTGTACTTTTTTAAACTATCGATGCATTGAAGGGTGCGCGGCACATTTCCTGTGGAAGCATACAAATATGCCAGCGCCTGGTATCCTCCATTATGTGAAAAATTGTCGGGCACTCCCATAGCAATCTTTTCTCCTACCGGGAACCACTCGTTAAATCGGGAGGTAGCAAATGGCTTGCCTTCCAAGGGCGATACTACGGCTATGAGTTGGTTTCTTTCTTCAAGGGTAAAACCATTGAAATTCATGGCATCGGTTATGGCAATGTGCCAAACCTTCATGTCGACCGGAACAATGGGGCGCTTTTGCAGAATCATCCTCTGAAGAAGAATTGCCTGCTGCCGTGCATACTGCCTGATGAGGCTGTTAATTTCTTTATCCGGATTGTAGTAAAGAAAAACAGATAGGTTTCTTACCAGCCCGTTGATGTTGGAGATATGCCGGTTGATGGAAGTGACACTGGTGGAGTCTAACTTCTGACCTGATGCCTTGATGAGACTATCCGACACTAATAAGTTTTGACGAACTATGGCCGGAGGATTTTTCATTTCGACAATCAAAAAAGCCACTGGGAAATTTATCGCAATATTGATCCGCTGCTGTTCAGGAAGTTTGGGCAGCACTTTCTTCAGGTAGCCAGGGCTTAACCGCTCGGCTTCGGCTAAGAAGAAAGCATGGTCGAAAGAAATCAGCTCCCTATCCTTTAATAATTCTTCACCTTCTTTCAGAATGCTTTCAATAACATAATCATTTTGCCTGATGCGCCAATTATAAACTGCGAAGCTGCTGAACACAATAAAAACAATAGCACCAACCACGGCTGTAATCCGCCCGGCTCCATATTTCATGAAGGCGCGTGTAACAAATAATCTCAGCGCACTCTTGCGCAAATACTCTTTACCATTTTTAAGTATAATGGCAGATTGATTTAAGCGATGGTCCTTTCGCTCCTCAACCGTATGATAACGGTTGATCCAATATTGATTTGGGCGACATTTCTTAT
>JANOUH010000009.1:0-2614 GCA_031416795.1 Cytophagales bacterium
GTCGATTATCTTGTTCTTTTCGGGCTGACCGAGCTGGCGCATGTTTGGTATGTTGCGAGCGTTGCGATAGGTGCTGCAGTCGCAGCCCTCATCAATTTTTTGATATCCATTACCCCTTCATCATACAAGCACGTTTTGAGCGTTCCCTGAGCGGTTACCCGTATGCGGTTGCATGTACCACAAAACGTGCGACTAAAAGCAGCAATAATTCCAATCGTTCCCCGAAAGCCTGGCACCTGATAATGATAAGCCGTAGAACTCTCGGGATCCTGAAGTTTTTGAATATTGGGATATTTTTCTTTGATGTGTGTTAAAATGCGATGGTACGTCCAATGAAGTTTGGGATAGTGATTGCCCTCGCCATTAAACGGCATCTCTTCAATAAAGCGTACTGAAATATTTTTTTGATTCGTGAGCTCTACCAAAGAATGAATGTCTTCAATATTTTTCCCATCCATCACGACAGCATTGATCTTCACGGGGATTTCATAATGCTGCAATAATTCAAGCGATTTCCAGGTAGCCTCAAATTCATCCCTGCGGGTGATCTGACGAGATCGCTCCCGATCCAGCGTATCCATGCTCAGGTTAACAGAAGAAACGCCTAATGCTTTCAGCTCGGGAATGTGTGGTGCTGTCAAAACTCCATTCGTGGTGAGGTGTAAATCCTGAATGCCAGGGATCGTCACGATCCTGCGGATCACCTGCATCAGATCAGTACGCACAAAAGGTTCGCCACCGGTTAGCCGGACTTTAGTAATTCCCATCTGTGCCATGAGGGTGACCAATCGTTCGATCTCCTCATACGTTAACAATATTTTCTTTGGAAGATATTTGATCCCTTCTTCCGGCATGCAATAAAAGCAGCGGAGATTACATCTGTCCGTTACCGCCAATCGCAAATAGTTAATGGGCCGTCCGTGATTATCAAATAGGGTTCCGGTAGTCATGGGTTTGCTAAATTCAATAAAAATACAATAGTTTAAACCAGAATAAAGTAAATCTTGTTTGAACGGAGACTACCTTTGGAAACGGTTCATGTTGTAACGATCACCTTTGCTAAAAAATTTAGATCAGGAATGGCTTCATCACTTCAATCGATCCAATCTCACTTTCCGATTTTCAAACATCGGCCTGTATTGGTTTACCTTGATAATGCGGCAACCACGCAGAAACCTTCATCGGTTATTCAAACCATGACTGATTTCTACGAAAAAGAAAATGCAAACATCCACCGCGGGCTCTATGATCTTTCAGCTAACGCAACAAGACGATATGAAGAGGTGCGAAAAAAAGTGGCTGATCTCATTGGTGCTGCTCATCCAACATCCATTGCCTTCACAAAAGGAACAACAGAATCCATCAACATAGTAGCTCAGGGATTTTTAAAAAAGAAATTGCAAAAAGGCGACAACGTAGTGATCTCTGCGATGGAGCATCATGCGAACCTGATACCATGGCAACAAATCTGCAGACAGCAGGAAGCCGATCTTCACATTATCCCTGTTAATCAGGATGGTGAGTTGCTGGTAGAGAAAATAGATTCCCTACTCGATGCGCACACGAAAATGGTTGCCATCACACATATTTCCAATGTATTGGGTACCATCAATCCGATTGATGAAATCATTCGTTTATCACACGCCAAAAATATTCCGGTACTAGTTGATGGAGCACAAAGTGTGGGACATTACCCGATCCATGTCATTGAATCGGATATTGATTTCCTGGTTTTCTCTGCACATAAGATGTTTGGTCCGTTGGGCACTGGCGTATTGTATTGCAAAAATGAATTTGCGCCATTCATCGTACCTCACAACTTCGGTGGTGGTGGCATTCGTCATGTAGAATTTGACCGCACAGAGTTTTTAGATTATCCT
The DNA here is from genome assembly GCA_031416795.1 of Cytophagales bacterium. Classification (GTDB taxonomy): domain Bacteria; phylum Bacteroidota; class Bacteroidia; order Cytophagales; family Cyclobacteriaceae; genus ELB16-189. Next base: position 1,881 of record JANOUH010000009.1, read on the forward strand.
TTTTCGTTAGAAGCAGGCACAGCCAATATTCCTGGTGTGATCGGGTTGGGGACGGCCATTGATTTTATTCAGCCATTGAACGTGAACGAAGTGATCGAGCACGAGAAAAATCTGAGCTGCATCTTTAAAGAAAAATTAAAAGCATTGGGTGGCATTACCCTCGTGGGCAATCCCAAAAATTTTGGAGGCATTGTTTCCTTTCAGGTAGATCACATTCATCCACACGATGTAGCAGGATTTCTGGCCAACGAAAACATTGCAGTAAGGGCTGGTCATCATTGTGCTCAACCGTTGTTAGAATCCATGGGAATTCATTCCACGGTACGAGCCTCCTTCACGATCTATAATACGGAAGAGGATGTTGATAAAACGATCCGCGCTTTAGTTGAACTTAAAAAGTTTTGGTCATGAAATGTCCAATAATCAAGGTGTACACCACTAAAGCATGCAGGCTTGTACAAGCTAAAAAAAATAAATAGCAGCACATGAATCAGGATTTAAAAAAGCTATACCCCGAAATCCTTAAAGCGCATAATCACTCACCCTATCATTTTGAAAAGAGAGAAGGTGCAGACACGGTGATCAAAGCGTATAATCCTATTTGTGGCGACCGGTTTGAAGTCTACATCAATCACCAGGAATAAAATAAAATCGGCCCACTTCACTTTTATGGTTTAGGATGTTCAGTATCAAAGGCTTCTACTTCTGTGCTTACCAAAGTACTGGAGGGAAAG
>JANOUH010000010.1:0-2130 GCA_031416795.1 Cytophagales bacterium
AAAGCTGGTTCATCGCAATTACGAAACCGACAAGGGCGAAAAGCGATTCATTACAGAAATCAATGTGAACGATTTGCTCATGCTGGGAGGAAAGCAGAAATAATTCCCTCGAGCTTTAGCCAAAAAAAGGTCGCCTCTATGAGGTGGCCTTTTTTGTTTTTTACCATCGGTGTATGATTCACAACATCAGCTCAAAAATCCACGTTCTAATCCAGGTTGTTTGCTTACTTTTGTGATGATGAGTTTTAATTATCCGATGTTTCTCTGGGCGCTTACGGCCCTCGCCATACCCATCATCATCCACCTTTTTAATTTCCGCAAAACCACCAGGATTTATTTCTCCAGTATAAAATTCCTGAAGCAGGTAAAGCAGGAGACCACGCAAAAGCGAAAGCTTAAGAAATACCTGGTGCTGGCGGCCAGGCTGCTATTTTTATTATTTCTCGTGCTTGCATTTGCTCAGCCTTTTTTGCCCGCCCGCGAGCAAATCAGTTCACAAAGAAATATTACAATCTATCTCGATAACTCGTTCAGCATGTCGGCACCGGTGGAAGGAAAGATCCGCGCATTGGATGCCGGGGTAAGTTTTGTCAGGGAGATTGTAGAATTGTTTCCACCTGAAACACGATTCAAATTATTGACCAACGACTTTGCTCCATTTTCAAATTCATTCAAATCAGATTCTGAAATTATCGATCAGCTTTCGCAAGTGCGACTTTCGCCCATCAGTCGCACGTTAGATGAAGTTACCAGACGCATTGGTGAACCGGGTAGCACGGTATTCTGGGTTTCAGATTTTCAGAAGTCTACCCTGGGGGAAGAAATTGTAATTGACTCCACCTGGCAATTGCGATTGGTGCCAGTAGAGTATGACAAGCTCTCCAACGTATTTGTAGATTCCGTCTTTCTGGATAATCCGTTTGTGATTGGCGGTGAGAAAAATTCTGTTCGGGTGCGCCTGCGCAATGAAGGCCCACGTACACTCGATGGCTTAGTTACCCGACTTACGATTAATGGGGTGCAGGCAGCAACATCTTCTGTAACGATACAGCCTAATAGTTCCGTAGAAACTTCGTTTGATTTATCGGGTTCGCTGCAAGGTTACAACAAAGCGGTATTCAGCTTCAGCGATTTCCCAGTTAGTTTTGATAATGAGTTTTATTTCACGCTCAATTATTCGGGCAAAATAAGAGTTATCGAAATAAAGCCAGAGGCAACTACTACTTTCATTGAAAAAGTGTATGGCAATCGCCAGCTTTTTGATTTCAGATCGTATTCCGTAAAGAATATTGATTACAGTTTGCTCGATGTTGCCGACCTGGTTGTGTTGAACGGTCTTAATAAAATTGAATCATCATTGAACACTGCCTTGCAATCTTATAGCAACAAAGGAAGTTTATTGTTAGTAAGTGGCGCGCAGCCGGATCTGGATTCTTATAAAAAACTACTAAGATTGTCAGACCTCAAGAAAATAGAAAAGACGGAGATGGAAGAACTCGACCGCCCGGATTTCCGAAATCCATTTTTTGAAAATGTGTTTGAAGAAAAGACATCGGCATTGGCCATGCCACGCGCAAAAAGAATGTTGGACTGGGGTGCTGATCGCTCAGCCATTCTCCGATTTAAAAATGGTTTGCCTTATTTATCACGATTTGGTACTACGTTTGTGATGGCAAGTCCGCTGGAAAAGGGTGCCACTGATTTCTTCAACAATGCCTTATTTGTTCCGGTGATGTATCGCATCGCATCGAGTGGAAAAAAGGCAGAGAGCAAACCTTATTTCTATCTTTCCACTTCACTTGTCACCGTTGCTACCGACAGCCTGGTGGGAGAAGAGCCTGCTAAATTGATTGGTGCGCAAGAGCTTGTCCCTTCGCAAAGAAGACTTGGCGACAAACTTCTTCTTGAGATTCCAAGATTCTCCGTGAACCAGGGTTTCTACCATGTTACTCATAGGCGCGACACGCTTGACCTCGTTGCTTTCAACCTACAAAAGAAGGAATCGATGTTGGGTCAGTTTAGTGGTGAGGAAATAAAAACTTCGCTGGGAGGTGGCGATCACATTTCGATTTTCAAGGCATCTTCCACCGACACTTTCAGCAACGAAATAAAAGAGAGATATTTGGGCAC
>JANOUH010000011.1:0-6841 GCA_031416795.1 Cytophagales bacterium
ATTTTAAGAATCGTTGCGCAAGAAAAAACCACACTACCTATCGGTGGATTGATTTGTAAAATTGAAATCACTGAAAGTGCGCCTGTATCAACCGCAAACGCATCGGTGCCAACCACAACAGCTGTTTCTTCAGGAGATAAATCATATGCCTCAGGGCATCCTTCACCGGCTGCTTCAAAAATTCTGGACGAGAAAGGAATTCCTTCGTCCCAGGTTTCCGGTTCAGGTGTAGGAGGACGTATTACGAAAGAAGATGCAGAAAAAGCTAAAGTGGCATCTGCTCCAAAAGTTGAAGCAACGGCACCCGTGATTACATCTGGAAGTGGACGTAATAAGCGTTCAGAGAAAATGACTTCGTTGCGCAAGACGATTGCCAGGCGATTAGTGGCCGTGAAGAACGAAACGGCTATGCTCACTACATTCAATGAAGTGGACATGAAACCGGTCATGGAGCTTCGCTCGAAATACAAAGACAAGTTTAAAGAGAAGTATGGTGTAGGTCTTGGCTTTATGTCATTCTTCACCAAGGCAGTATGCGTTGCCTTGAAGGAGTTCCCTGCTGTGAATGCACAGATCAATGGTGATGAGGTTATTTATCATGACTATTGTGATGTAGCGATTGCCGTATCAACACCAAGGGGTTTAGTAGTGCCGGTGATTCGCAATGCAGAGTCACTTTCATTTGATCAGATTGAAGGCGAAGTGGTTCGCTTGGCGACCAAAGGCCGCGATGGAAAACTTTCGATAGAAGAAATGCAGGGAGGAACATTCTCCATCACCAACGGTGGTGTATTTGGTTCTATGCTTTCTACCCCAATCCTGAATCCTCCACAGTCAGCTATTTTAGGAATGCACAACATTGTTGAGCGTGCTGTTGTAAAAGATGGTCAAGTGGTGGTTAGACCAATTATGTACCTGGCGCTTTCTTATGATCATCGCATTGTTGATGGTCGCGAATCAGTAAGCTTCCTGGTGCGTGTGAAAGAATTATTGGAAGATCCGGGACGTTTGATTCTTGGAGTATAACCGCACACCTAAATCCTTCTCTCCGCAGGAAAGGAGGACTTTGAATACAAGTAAGAATTTAAGATTTAACTTATGCAATACAACGTCACAGTTATTGGTTCGGGTCCTGGCGGATACGTAGCGGCTATTCGCTGTGCGCAGCTTGGTTTTAAAACAGCCATCATCGAAAAGTATGATACGCTGGGTGGCACGTGTTTGAATGTTGGATGTATTCCTTCAAAGGCTTTGTTGGATTCTTCAGAACATTTTCACAATGCTGCTCACACTTTTAAAGAGCACGGTATTGAAATCAGCGAGCCAAAAGCCAACATCACACAAATGATCAAGCGTAAGGCGGGTGTGGTGAAAGCTAACGTGGATGGTATTGCATTCTTAATGAAGAAAAATAAAATAGATGTACTTACTGGAGTAGGCTCTTTTGTGGATAAGAACACGATTAAGATTACATCGAAAGACGGAAAAGAAACTCAGATCACTTCGGAGAAAGTAATCATTGCTACTGGTTCAAAACCAACACCTCTTCCGTTCGCGCCCTTTGATAAGAAGAGAATCATTTCAAGCACCGAAGCATTGGAGCTAAAAGAGATTCCAAAGCATCTGATTGTAATTGGTGGTGGTGTGATTGGTATGGAGTTAGGCTCTGTGTATGCGCGCATCGGTTCGAAAGTTACGGTGGTGGAGTTTTTAGACAACCTGATTCCAACGATGGATGGAACCATGGGTAAGGAATTAACCAAAGTAGCCAAAAAGTTAGGTATGGATTTATACCTCGGCCATAAAGTGACTGCGGTTGAAAACAAAGGCAAAGAAGTGGTGGTGAAAGCGGAACCAAAAAATGGTGGAGCTGCCGTGGAGTTGAAAGGTGATTATTGTTTGGTCAGTATAGGAAGAAGACCTTATACCGATGGGCTTGGTTTGGATAAAGCCGGTATAGAATTAGATAAAGGAAAAATTCCGGTTGATGATCATTTGAAAACCAAAGTGGAGAACATCTATGCGATTGGTGATGTAGTACGCGGTGCGATGTTGGCTCATAAAGCAGAGGAAGAAGGCGTAATGGTTGCCGAGCAATTAGCAGGACAAAAACCACACATCAATTATTTATTGATTCCGGGCGTAGTGTACACATGGCCAGAAGTAGCCAGTGTTGGATACACCGAAGAGCAATTGAAAGAATCCGGTCGTGCTTATAAAGTAGGAAGCTTTCCATACAAAGCATTAGGTCGCGCAAGGGCTTCCATGGATTTGGATGGATTGGTCAAAGTATTGGCCGATAAAACCACGGATGAAATTTTAGGTATTCATATCATTGGCGCTCGAGCTGCAGATATGATTGCTGCCGGTGTTACTGCCATGGAATTCCGTGCTTCCGCGGAAGATATTGCAAGAACATCACATGCACACCCTACTTATATGGAAGCTGTTAAAGAAGCGTGTTTAGCAGCTACGGCCAATAGGCCAATTCATATGTAGAACTTCGCATTGCTTGAAGATAAAAAAACCATTCACTACGAATGGTTTTTTTATGATTTCACTAATTTGATATTACTTAACGAGCAGCTTCGAAATCAACCATGCTCTGATCATTAAGGCGATTGCTAACGGAATCAGAAATACATTCAATTGTTGCGGAAGAAAGAACCACAATGCAAGAGTAACAGCAAGCAGAATGCTGATTCCAAAAAAGTATTTGGCCAGCCAGAGTTGAGCATTTTTTCTTAATAGAATAATAGCAGCCATGGCATGTAAAGGAAAAGCCCAAAGCAAATTGAAATTTTTTGCTGCCGCTTGATGATCGGTGGCTGCCCAGAGTAGGAGTAACAAAATTCCTACCCAACCCACTACCGAGAATACAATCACATCAAACCACTTAGAAAGTTTTTTTCTTTTCCAATCATAATAGGAGAGGGCAATAGTAATCAGCAAGAAGCTTCCGAATACTATCCAGGGATGAAAAAAGCTGAAGGGTATTCCTTCTGGGATGGCTTCATATAGAGAGACTTTTTGTTTTACAATCGGTTTTGTGTTGATCATAGCATTATCGAATGAATACTCAATGTAGTCGGGTAAAAACATGTATTCGTATGGAGATGCCTTTTTATCCATCGGCAGGCCAAGACAAATATCGATTCCCAGATCGCCCCATGGCTGCGGCCCTAAATACAAATCGGTAAGATCACGAATGGTGTAATCGGTTTTAACGAATGAACCATCAAACTTCAATTCATCTTTTAAAGTTTCCGCAAGAACATCTCTGATTTTGGTTGCACAGTTATTATAGAAATAGTCGTAGCGATACGTTTGGTTTTCGGGTTTTCCATTCCATTCCAGGTAGTCAAATACTTTTTGCTTTTGCTCCGCTGTCAGATCCAGGATTTGTTCGTGCACATAGCGGTTGTGAGAAATATAATAATCACGAAAGTGTGGATAGTAGTAAACGCCCAGCTTGTAGTACAAATATCCGCGGGCAAAGTTGAGATAGAAATTAGGCTGATCGAAATCAAATACTCCGTAGTTATAGGCAAAGTCAATTTGTTGATCAGGGTCATATACCCGAATGGCACTATGCCCAAAGGCTGCATATAGTTCGCCAGGAGTTGGCCCGCAGGTAATCACTGAAATCTGAGCACCTTCCGAAAGAGGTAAGCTTTGCGATTGCGCCCTGATCGATAGTAACAATAGGGCTATAAAAATGACTTTTTTCATTCTGTAAATAAGTGGGTTTAAAGATAAGACAATCGGTTTGTAAACGGTAATTTTGAAATGACTGCTTATGATCGGAAACCTGCATGATACATGGAATTTAACTAAGAAGATGACGCCTTCGCGGATGTTAAATGCATCAGGTGTGCTTTCGAGTTATCATTATTCTCGTCTTGTTGGTAAACCTAATCATTGGGCATTGCCGTTCAGTATTTCTATCGAGCCCACCACTTCTTGTAATTTACGTTGTCCTGAGTGTCCTTCGGGTTTACGTTCTTTCACAAGACCAACGGGGATGTTGAAAGAAGATTTGTTTAAGAACACCATCGATCAATTACACAGTACATTATCTTATCTCGTATTTTATTTTCAGGGTGAGCCATACTTACATCCTCAATTTCTTGATCTGGTAGGGTATGCATCTTCCAAAAAAATATACACAGCCACTTCAACCAATGCTCATTTTTTAAACGATGAGATGGCGAAACGAACCATTCAATCCGGATTAGATCGCCTGATCATTTCCATTGATGGCACGACTCAAGAATCATACGAATCCTACCGCATCGGAGGAAAACTGGATAAGGTAATTGAAGGAACTAAAAATATCATTCGTTGGAAAAAGGAGTTGAAGTCATTAACTCCATTTGTGGTATTTCAGTTTTTGGTCGTGAAGCAGAATGAACATCAGATTGAAGAGGTCCGCGCTTTAGCAAAGGAAATTGGTGTTGATCAAGTAGCATTGAAGACCGCGCAGATCTATGATTATGAAAATGGTTCTGATCTGATTCCTACGATCGATAAGTATTCGCGTTACAAAAAGAACGATGGCGGCAAGTATTCCATCAAGAATGAGTTACTCAATCATTGCTGGAAGATGTGGCATAGCTGCGTAATCACCTGGGATGGAAAAGTGGTACCCTGTTGCTTTGATAAGGATGCGCATTATGTGATGGGAAATTTACAAGACCAGTCATTCAAAGAAATCTGGCAAAGTGATCAATACAATTCTTTCAGAGCCTCGTTGTTAAGATCGCGCAGTGAGATAGAAATGTGTCGTAATTGTACGGAGGGAACAAAAGTGTGGGCCGAATCTTAAAGCCCTTTGGCCTTCAATTCTTTTTCAATTTTTCGAAGATCAATCGCACCACATTTTCCACAACCTGATTCACAAGCATTTTTGGCCTGGAATGATCGATAAAGAAGTCTGCCCAAATAAATGGCTGCAGCTACAAAAAGTGCGATGATGATGATTTGCTGAATCATGGCGTAAAGTTACGTAACAGATTTAAAAACAACCATTTTCATGGAATGATTCACTCGTCCGCTTTCGGACAAAAACCCTCGATTTCGAACAACCTGAGTTCGACTTACCTTCGTATTTCATTTGATTTCGATGAATTTGTGATGGCACCAATATTGGCTAAGGCCAATCACAATTACTTCTGTCATGTTAAAGAACTATCTAAAAACTGCCTATCGAAGCTTGTGGCGCAATAAGTCCTACACATTGATCAATTTGGCTGGGCTTACGCTTGGAATAACAGTTTGCCTGATCATATTTCAACTTATCCGATACGAGTTAGAGTTCGACCAGATTCATCCCAACGCTGAACGGCTTTATCGTGTGGTTCGCGATGCAAAAAATTCTTCTGGAGTTGAAAAGTCCACCGTGACACCCTATCCATTTTCCGTGGCATTCCGCAACGACTTCCCTGAGATTCCGGTAACGCAATTTCATTTTCAATACGAAACTTTGATGACGATTGGTGATGAGAAAAGCGAAGCCACCAATATTGCTTTTGCCGATTCCTTGTTCTTTGATTTTTTTGGATTTGAAGTTCTGTCCGGCAATCCAAAAGTGGAGTTGGCCCAACCCGGAAAAGTGTTTGTGACCGAATCATACTTGAAGAAGATTGGCGGAGATAAAGTGAAGACCATCAAACTTGGCAATATCCTTGAACTTGAACTGGCGGGTGTAATCAAAGATCCCGTGTCGCCATCGCATATTAACGTTAACATGGTTGCCTCTTATCGCTCATTAGCAGGTGTTGAAGAGCAACTGATCGGATTCCCTCTGGATCAATGGGGACTAAACTCTGCTGGTTTTTCGTATATCCTATTGCCAGAAAATCAAACTAAAGAACAAATTGAAGGACGCTTCCCTGATTTTGTAAATAAATACTATTCGAAAGAAGATGCTGGCGGCCAGACGTATTTACTACAACCACTTTCAGCCATTCACTTTGATCAGGAGTATGATGATAATCCGGGCACCAGCACGATCTCTTCATCTATCTTAGTTGTGTTGGGATGTATTGCCTTATTCATTCTGATTATTGCGAGCGTCAATTTTATAAATCTTTCTACAGCACTCTCTATAAAAAAGGGTAAAGAAGTTGGCGTAAGAAAAACATTGGGTGCGCAGCAAGGTCAACTTGCTTTACAGTATTTAAGCGAAGCATTTTTATTGACACTCATAGCCTCGATCATTTCATTAGGTATTGCCGAGATTGCAACACCTGCATTGGGACAATTTCTGGAAAAGAATTTGTCGTTATCGAATCTTCATGATTTCACTACGCTCGGATTTCTCAGTGTACTGATTTTACTAACGGCATTGTTTGCAGGTGCTTATCCGGCATTGGTATTGTCTAAATTCAATCCCATTGATGCGTTGAAGAGTCGATTCTCAACGCAACAGGATTCATCGGTGTCATTAAGAAAGACATTGGTGGTCGTTCAGTTTTTTATTGCGCAGGTGCTGATTATTTGCACACTCGTAGTTGCTTCGCAGATTCGATTTTTTCAGAACAAATCCATGGGCTTTGCGAAAGAAGCTGTCATTAACGTTCCGCTTCCGGACAATAAAGTTGAAACGCTTGAGTCACTTCGTACTCGTTTAACTGCGGCAGGAATTAGTGATGTCAGTTTTGCCCTGAGTGCTCCGATGGGTGATTATAATTTCGGAACGGGCATGCATCGTCCTGAAGTAAATGCAGAAGAACGATACAATGTTCGCGTGAAGCCTGTGGATATTCACTATAAAGATGTTTATGATTTGAAGTTACTGGCCGGCCGGTGGTTTTACGAAAGCGAAGAAAAAGCTGCC
>JANOUH010000012.1:0-21223 GCA_031416795.1 Cytophagales bacterium
TGGGCCTTCGCCTAATTTATATAAATTCAAAAAATGCTGTTGCCTGGGATCATCATGTGTGCCCAACACAAATATACCAGGGCCAGGCTCTGCCCCCACTACATAATCTACAATGCCAGGACCTTCCAATAGAACATCAATAGGATAATTATCAATAATATCCTTCAAGTGTTTTCCTGCCGTAACGGACGGACCAAACATGCCCCTTTTGCCAATCGTCATTCCAGTGGCATTTGCTACAATGGCTTGCTCGAATGAAATTTTAGTTCCATCAGCAAATGAAGTTACCATCGCTGGATTTTGTCCCCATTTTTTAGCAAAGCCTTCCTGTGTTGTGGGATTGCGGTAGGGATCCTGAAGTCCTTTTATATTTCCGCATAACACGGGCTTCACGCCTAATCCCTTAACGAACCTAAACAAATTCATTTCTACTCCAGGTTGATCACCATCCGCATTCGTGATGATTACTCCTTTTTTGTCTGCATATATTTTCAAAATCGGCCCAATCGTGGCATCCAATTCTGCGTTCATCAGTACTACGTGTTTTGCATTTTTAATAGCTTCGAATACGATTCGTGAACTAAACTCAACTGCACCGGTGACCTCAACAATCACATCAATATTTTCAGCTTGACAAAGCAACAATGGATCTTCTGTAATGGAATATTTACCCATTTTAATTCTTGCTTCCAGAGAAGTTAAATCATTAACAATTCTAAAATCATCGATACCTGCTTCGCGATACGCCCGTATTGCTCCTTCCACGGTTCGGTTGTACACAGCCACTACTTCCATTCCTGGAACTGAGTTGGCTATCTGTAATAAAATTCCACGTCCCATAAATCCGGTACCTACCAATGCAACCCGTATAGGATTATTTTCCAATTGTCTTTTTGCAAGTGCCTTGTCAATAATTATCATAGTTTATTCTTGCTCCACTTGTATGGAGACTCTTTCTGTGAACGGTGGATGGTTAAGATCTTTATCCGAAACTAGTACGGGCGTCATTGGCCATGCTATATTAAATGTCGCGTCATCATACCTGATTCCTGCCTCGGCACCAGGTGTATAATATTCGGTAACTACATAATGCACAGAGGTATTATCCTCCAGTGTAATAAATCCATGGGCAAACCCATCAGGAACATAGAGCATTCTGAAACTTTTATCGGTCAGTATTACACCTACCCATTGTTTATATGTTAGTGACGCTGGTCGCAGATCAATGATCACATCATAGATGGAACCCGAAGTGCACCGAACCGTTTTGCTTTCAGTAAACGGCTCAGTCTGATAATGCATGCCTCTTAATGTTCCGGCAAGTTTATTAAAGGATACATTTGCCTGAACGGCATCGGAGTTTAGTCCCTGATCTTCAAACTCTTTTTTACACCACACTCTTCCAAAAAAACCTCGTTCATCATCCTGTCGTTTTACATCGATGATAAAAGCCCCCTTCAATTTTGTCTCTGTAAAGATCATTTTTCTATCATTACGGGTTGATTTTCAAAACTCCATCGCAGATCATCGCTTAATTGTCCTTTATCCTGAAGCGCTGTCAGCTTATTTAAACGCATATAACTTGAATTCCTGAAATCCTTATTCTTAAAATCCATGGCTTCTAATCCTGATTTCAAATATTGAATAGTGGAGAGCAAGTCACATTGAGGTTGATGCATGGGTGCCACTATTTTGTAGAAGCCGAAATCCACCTGATAAGATCGCTTATCAGCAGGAGCTGAAGCGTTGATCGATACTTTCACATCCCGAATAATCGAAGCTACAGCTTCGGCAAGGTCTTTCACCTGATAATTCCATTCTTCGCTACCTACGTTAATGGCGATAAATGCACCGGGTGCCGGGGATCTGCCTATAGCCCAATCGATAGCCAACGCCATATCGCTTACATTGATGAGCGGTCTCCAGGGAGTTCCATCGCTCAGTATGGTTATCTGCTTAGATAAAAGTGCGCTGGCGACAAAATCATTTAATACAAGATCAAGCCTTAATCGCGAACTCATACCGCAAGCTGTACTAAATCGCAAACAGGTAATTGTAAAATCTTCGTTTGCCAAAGGCTTTAAGTCCCGCTCCGTATACACTTTAGATCGCGCGTAAGCAGTAAGCGGATTAACATTTGAACTTTCGACTGCCTTTCCCTTCGTAGCTCCATAAACACTGCAACTTGAGGCAAAGATGAAAGAGCTTGCTCCCATCGCTCTGGCTCTCTTGGCAATTTTGACGCATGCATGATAATTTATATCCATCGTTACCTTTTCAAAACGGGAGCCCATGGGATCATTTGAAATCGCTGCCAGGTTGATAACGACATTGGCTCCATGAAGAATCTCATCCGGAAAATTTCGAATGTCTCCAAAGTACTGTTGATTGAGTTCCCGCTCGGGTAAATAATCAGCATCAGTAAGACTACTGGAAAAAAAACCAGTATCGAATCCTACGATGGTCGCAGTCGGATAAATTTTTCTAAGATGCTGAGTAACAACCGGCCCAACATACCCCATGTTACCCAGAATGACGATTTTCATATTGACAGCTCATGATTTAGTGTAATTGAATTTTAATAGGAGGATTACCAGTGTTTCCATGGCACATTTCCTGACTTCCATATATCTTCCAGGTAGTGTTTGTCTCTAAGGGTATCCATGGATTGCCAAAAACCAGCATGTCTATAAGCCATCAAATCACCTGACATCGCCAGTGCTTCCATAGGGCCCTTTTCCCATGAGGTACTATCATCTTCGATTAGATCAAGAACCGATGGTTCGCAAACAAAATAGCCTCCATTGATCCAGGGCGTATCATTAGTTAACGCTTTCTCCTTGAAATTTTTAATCCTCACCTCATCATCTCCTAATGTGAAAGCACCAAATCGTCCTGGAGGTTGTACGGCCGTCAACGTCACTTTAGCACCGTGCTTATGATGAAAGGCAATAAGTTCAGTAATGTTCACATCAGATACACCATCACCATAAGTCAGGCAGAACGTTTCGTCTCCGATGTACTGTTTTACTTTCTTTAAACGTCCACCGGTCATCGTATCTTCTCCGGTATCAATCAGTGTCACTTTCCAGGGTTCTGTGTGGTTCGTGAGAAAGTTCATCCTATTGTGGCGGATATCGAACGTCACATCACTGCGATGCAAAAAGTAGTTTAAAAAGTATTCCTTGATGACGTACGATTTATAACCACAGCAAATGATGAAGTCATTTATTCCAAAATGTGAATAAATTTTCATGATGTGCCAGAGGATTGGCTTGTTACCAATTTCTACCATCGGTTTGGGCCTCACTCCACTCTCCTCACTGATTCTGGTTCCATGCCCTCCAGCAAAAATTACTGCCTTCATATGCTTACTTTTGATTTCTTTATCACCAATCATTTGGCTTAGTAAATGACACTATTTACAATTGGTGAATCAATGATGGCCATCATGACGAACTTCTGATGGTGATCACGAAATAAATTGAAAGGTGTAAACACTTAAAATAACGGCTTGATTCGCCCATTATAGATGATGCGATCATCGTTTAATAATCCCTAACAGATTGAAAAGGAAGGAATAGCTATGCGTTTAGCTCTTTACCTTTAAGGGCTGGGTATTTAATGATCATTCTCTTTATCCTTCCAGCAATCATAAATGGAAAAATGGTACCATAAAAACGGACGAGCATGCTGAAAAATGAAGATACTGCGAGTGTGAATTTTGAAGGTAGAGGCATATCGGCATAGACCGTGGAGCGGTACATAATTTCCGCAAAAGCATCGCACGCCATTTTTAAATGCGGAAAGGATGCTGCGAATTGAGAATCACCCATATGAATGACATACTCTTTGAAATTTTTAGAGTCACCACCCAGATTCTTATGATATCCCACAAACGCCAGGTGTTTGATTTCTCCGAGATATGCAAGGTTTGCAATAAAATGAAAGTCGTTGCCAATAACCTTTCGCAAACAGATCTCCGTAGTGAGTTCACGTCTCATCATTCCGTGTATCATTCCTCCATAAACAACTTTTGAATAATAGCCGAGTACCCGAAGGCTGGAAGATTTTTGTTCAAAATTAAAGTCTCTTTCGATTAAGCTCTGCCTATTATTCAACCAATACTTAATCTCACCGGACACCAGTGAATAAAGAGGATGGCTCTCTAAAAAAGCAACATACTTAAATAAAACATCATCCTCTAAAATATCATCATCTGCCACCCACATGAAATACTTGCCCGTGGCAGCGCGTAATACAAATTCAAAATTACTGATCATGCCAATATTTTTTTCCTGGCGATAGCATTTCATCTCGGGATGTCCACGCTGCATTTTCAACAACACCTCATGAGTATTATCGGAAGAGCAATTATCTGAAACGATAATTTCTAAGTTGGGATAACATTGACGCCACACCGATTCAAGTGCACGGCAAATTCCTCTGTTTCTATTGAAGGTAGGAATGCCAATACTGATGAGCGGATATTCACTTGGGGTTTCCATAAAGGGGTTCTCTTTATTCAATACAATATCGTTAGATGTGAAAGGGATAAAACTATTGATAGGCAGCAACCTCAAATTCCGAGTAGATTTTTCTAATACCTTCTTCCAATTCTATTTTAGCAAACCACCCCAGATTATTAATTTTTGATGTATCGAGAAGCTTCCGTGGTGTACCATCAGGCTGCTCCGCATTGAAATGAAGATCTCCCTGATAGCCAATGCACGTTTGAATAAGCATCGCCAGGTCCTTAATACTCAAATCAAATCCAGTTCCAACATTAATAATTTCCCTGCTATTATATTTCTCCATTAAAAAGTAGCAAGCGTCAGCCAAATCATCCACATGCAAGAACTCGCGCTTGGGTGTGCCACTGCCCCAAATTTCTACCGATGAAAAATTCTGTTCTTTAGCCGTATGAAATTTACTAATCAGGGCAGGTAATACGTGTGAATTAAGGAGATCATAATTATCATTAGGGCCATATAAATTGGTAGGCATCAGACTAATAAAATTACAACCATACTGCTGTCGATAGGCCTGACACATTTTTATTCCAGCAATCTTGGCTATTGCATAGGGTTCATTAGTAGCCTCCAGTAGTCCTGTTAATAAAGACTCCTCTTGCATCGGTTGGGGAGCTAACTTTGGATAAATACAGGATGATCCAAGAAAGAGTAACTTCTTTACGCCACAACGGAAAGATTGATGAATCACATTGGACTGAATCATGAGGTTATCATAGATAAAGTCTGCCCGATAGGTATTGTTCGCATGTATTCCACCCACTTTGGCAGCAGCAAGAAAAACATAATCGGGTCGTTCCGTTTCAAAAAAATGCTTTACTGCAAGTTGATCACGAAGATCCATCTCCGAAGAAGTTCTCAAGACAAAATTATGATAGCCCTCCTGTTCCAATCTCCTAAGAATGGCCGACCCTACCATGCCGATATGACCAGCAATATAAATTTTTGCTCCTTTCTCCATTATTCATCATTTTTTAAAATTTCCAATCCGTTCGAAAGCAATATTCTATCCCGATCAAATAATTTCAAATCGAATTCCATCATATCTGCTACAATGTCTTGCACCGTGTTAACTGGTGTCCATCCTAACTTTGTTCGTGCTTTGGAAGCATCACCAATTAATAGTTCAACTTCTGTAGGTCTGAAATACTGCGGATCAACAGCAACCACAATCTTTCCAGGAATAACAAAGTAGTCGGGGTTCTCACATCTGACAACTTTACCCACTTCTTCAACTCCTTCACCTTCAAATTCCAACGTGATGCCGGCCTCTTGAAATGCCATTTTCACGAAATCACGAACGGTAGTTGTAACGCCTGTAGAAATTACAAAATCCTCTGGCTGCTCCTGCTGTAACATCAGCCACATGGCCTCGACATAGTCTTTGGCATGTCCCCAATCTCTTTGGGCATTAAGATTTCCGAGATATAATTGCTCTTGCATTCCCAATGCGATTCGAGCTGCGCCTCTTGTAATTTTCCTGGTTACAAATGTCTCTCCTCTGCGTGGAGATTCATGGTTAAATAAAATTCCATTACACGCATACATATTATACGCTTCGCGGTAGTTTACCGTAATCCAAAATCCATAGAGCTTTGCAACTGCGTAGGGCGAGCGAGGATAAAACGGAGTAGTTTCCCGCTGCGGTATTTCTTGAACAAGACCATATAATTCAGAAGATGAAGCCTGGTAAATTTTTGTTTTCTTGGTTAGGTTAAGAAGTCTCACCGCTTCGAGTATCCGAAGGGTGCCCAAACCATCGGTGTTGGCAGCGTATTCAGGAATATCAAAACTTACCTTTACATGCGACATGGCACCCAAATTATAAATCTCATCCGGTTGCACCTCTTGAATAATGCGTATCAAATTGGTGGCATCGGTTAAATCTCCATAATGTAGTTTGAAGTGAATGTTGCGTTCATGCAAATCTTGATAGAGATGATCGATACGATCTGTATTAAGAGACGAACTTCTTCTTTTAATCCCATGAACAACATACCCTTTACTTAAAAGCAGTTCAGCTAAGTAAGATCCATCTTGTCCGGTGATGCCGGAGATCAACGCTACTTTATTAGTACCATTCATTTTTTAGTTTGTTTAATAATTTATTTATCAGGCTGCAAGATCACACTAAAACATATTCTTAATCAACAAGCAAGGTTTCTTGTTCTGATGATGTTTATCACAACTTCAGATTATTAAACAATGGAAATTTGAGGTGTTAAAAAGTGCAATAAAATGAAAGGGCAATACTATTCAAGAGTTGTAAAAGTGATGATCTTCATCATCGATTTTTGGTTAATCAACTTAGCTTTCCTGTTAGCCCAAAAAATGGGTAAGACGAATAATCTATCAAGCGATCAATTCACATCCTTCTTCATCATTTTTGGGTTGATCTGGATCATTGCCGGATTCTTTAATAAGATATATCGCATTGACACTACGAGTTTAATCCAAAACATTAGAATCAATCTACTTGGTACTTTTCTGATTCACTTTATAATTATCAGCATCCTATTATTTTCTTCACCTATATACAATGTAAATACAACACTTTTAGGGTACATCTATGTTTTGTCAGCAACGTTTATTATTGGATTCCGGGTCCTTTATAAATTAATCTTAAAACATTATCAGTTTACAGGTTTTGATCAGCGAAAAGTAATCATCTTAGGAGCTACTAACTCAGGGACAGCGCTCGCTCAATATTTTGATGCCAATGAATCTGCCGGGTATCACTTTGCAGGTTTTTTTGAAAATGAAAGTGAACATTCACAAAATATAAAAGATAAAATCCTCGGTCCATTAAATGCAAATGCCATTAAAACGTATTGCCAGAATAATGGGATTGGCGAAATTTATTTTACTCTTCCATCCTCTTACCAGGAACTCTTATTGGATATATCGAAGTTTGCTGACGATAATTTTATGTACTTTAGAATAGCCCCGGATTTTAGTGGCCTTCATCATGAAAATGGAAATGTATTTCTAATAAATTCTGTTCCTGTACTTACTTCACGCAAAGAGCCTCTTGGTATTTCTATCAATGCGAACCTGAAAAGACTTTTTGATATTGCCTTTTCATTGCTGGTCATCTTATTCCTGTTCCCGTTTATCTTACCCCTGCTCGCCATCGCTATTCGTTATGATTCACCAGGACCGATTTTCTTCAAACAACTACGCCCTGGTAAGAAAAACAAATTATTTGACTGCTATAAACTGCGCACCATGAGCGTGAATAATAATTCAGAAAAACAAGCCAGTAAAAATGATGCACGCATCACAAAGGTGGGCAGATTTTTGAGGAAGACCAGTCTTGACGAATTACCTCAATTTTTTAATGTTCTTCTCGGCAATATGTCAGTGGTTGGGCCACGCCCTAATATGATCAGTCAATTAGAAGAATATTCAAAAACAATAAGCAATTATAAAATAAGACATTTTGTGACTCCTGGCATCACAGGTTATGCCCAGATAAATGGATTTCGCGGTGAAACGAAAGAGGCCGGACTGATGGAAAAACGTGTTCAATATGATGTTCAGTACATCGAAAACTGGAGTCTGACATTGGATCTGAAAATCATTTTCCTTACCGTATGGAATATGATCAAGGGTGAGAAAAATGCATACTAAGCAAAGTATCACTTACATCTTTTTGTCATGAAAAGAAAATTGGTTATTAACTCCCATATCTCAGTAGGAGGATATCACGAATTCATTGACGAAATATTTTCTCTCGTAGAGCACAAAGTTCCTTCATATATATGTTTCGCCAACGTTCATATGGTGATGGAGGGATATAAAGACAACACCTTTCAAAATATAGTAAACCAGGCCACTCTGGTTGCCCCGGATGGAAAACCGATTTCTCTTTTCATAAATCATTTCTATGAATTAAAGCAGGAGCGGATTTGCGGAATGGATATTTTTCCGGAGCTGTTGAAACAAGCTGAGATCTTGGGCAAATCGGTTTATTTTTTTGGAAATACAAATGATCTGCTAGATGTGATCAGAAATAAAATAGGGAAAGAATATCCAGACTTAAAGATAAGTGGTAGCTATTCTCCACCCTTTAGAGTTTTATCATCCGTGGAAAATGAGAAAATCCTTGATCATATTAAGGCTGCTTCTCCTGATCTGGTTTTTGTTTCGCTAGGATGCCCTAAACAAGAAAAGTGGATGGCTGAAAACAGAGACTATTTGGGTGCCTGCCTTTTGGGTGTTGGCCAGGCATTTAATACTTATGCTGGCATGGAAAAAAGATTGCCCGTATGGATGAGGAACCTTTCACTGGAGTGGTTGTATCGTTTGTTTTTAGAACCAAAACGATTGTGGAAGCGATATCTATTTACAAACTCTCACTTCCTAATCCTTACACTGAATTTCATGGTAACACACTGGAAGCAAAAAATACAACTCTTAAGGAGTCAGACAAGTAACTGAAGCTATTGAATGAAATCATTTTCTCTATTTTTAGTAATAGCATTTTATTCCCCTACAGCCTGGGGAACACAGTACTACTTATCACAAAAAGGAAATGACAACAATAGTGGCAAGAGCCAATCTGCTCCCTGGTCTTCGTTGAAACAATTATCGCAGAATAGTAACTTCATTCTTCCTGGCGATTCTATCCTACTGGAAAGTGGCAGCATCTTTCGAGGTAGTATTGAAATTAATAGTTCAGGCATTTATGTAGGCTCTTATGGCAAAGGTGCTAAGCCTATCATTACCGGTGCAATCACAATCAGCACATGGAAAAATTCAAAGAAAAATATCTGGACCGCATACTGTGGTGAATGTGATGCTGAGCCAGGCGATCTATTTATTAATGGCAAATCACAGCCGCTAGGCAGATATCCTGATCATGGGTATATCACCATTTCTGGTTTGGTACAAAGTGAGACCATACTATCGGATAGTACCATGAATTTCTCAAATGATTATTGGAACAACGCTGAAGTAGTAGTAAAGAGTAGTCGCTGGACATTGGACAACCTTCCTGTGGAACGTTACGCTGATAAAGCTTTCTTATTCAAGAAAGCAGCCTCCTACATGCTCCAAAATGGTTTTGGATATTTCATTCAAAAGCATTTTGCTACACTTAATCAGGATGGAGAATGGTACTTCGATCCGGCTACCAAACAAATTTACCTCTATCTGCATGCTGATAAAAAACCAACTGACTATTCCATTGAGGTCAGCACGCGTGACATTGGATTAAAAGCATTGAATGTGAACGATATCGTTATTGAGAATCTGGTATTCACTGCTAATCGAGTAGCAGGCATACGCTTTCAAGATGCCTTTCAGATAGCGCTGCAAAGCATTGATGTCTTAAACTCCGGAAAAAATGGAATCGAAATCATCGGATGCGAAAATATTAAAGTAAAAAATAGTTCAGTGAGTGATTCCAATAACAACGGAGTTCAATGGATTAATAATAGTCATGGCGAATTCATACAAAACGCGATCTGCCAAACAGGACTTCGTCCGGGGAGAGGCGAAAGTGGAAATGGTACACATATCGCTCTCTATATTATTGCAGACAAGGTTCAGAAAGGATATAATTTATTTCAATACAATACCATCGACAGCACAGGCTATTCAGCCATTGATTTCCGAACTGGTGATACGCAAATTAAAAATAACATCATCAGCAATTTTTGCTTAACCAAAGATGATGGTGCCGGGATCTACACCTGGAATAATAATCAACAGGGAAATCGTGTAGAAGACAATATAATTTTTAATGGAATAGGATCAGGCATAGGAACACTTTTCCCTACACAACTATTTGCCAACGGGATTTATATCGATGATCGCAGTAGCCATGTCTTCATAAAAGGGAACAGAATATTTAATTGTTCCACATCAGGAATTTTTCTTCACAATGCAAAGTCAATCTCACTTATTGACAATATCGCCTACGCAAACGGTAGTAGCATACCCAATTCAGAAAAAGGTCAACTCTACATTCGATTAGATACCCTTGGTCAGTTTGGAAAGGATAAATCACTTAACCTGAAAGTGATGGGCAATAGTTGGATTGCCGAAAATGATGCCACTCATTGCATTTATATAAGTATCGAAAAAAAGAGCGATTTCCTGCAACCCGGTCTTTTCAGTAAAAATCAATACACCGCGAATTCAGATGAGCAAGCAGTAGCCGTTTTAATAAGAGAAACTGGATCATGCTTGGTAGCAGAATCCCTTAGTCTAATGCATTGGCAAAATAATTTGCATGATGAAAAAGGTTCAACCTTTAAGGTGTCTCAAGTGCAAAAGCACTTTAAAGTAGTTGGAAATCCAGATTTGATTGCAAATGGAACGATGACTAAAGATATTAAAGGCTGGATCGTGTGGCCCGAGAAATCCTCCATTCAACAGGAGGTTATAAAAATATTAGATGGACCTTCCCTAAAACTAAATATTCCTGCAGGCAGCACAGAAGCTCTTCTTTATCACGAAGGATTTCCTCTAAGTAAGGGTAAATTTTATCGCTTATCATTTTCCGCTATCAGCGCAAATCCCAATCAGGTTGAATTTGTTCCTTTAATGGCAAAATCGCCCTGGCACTCGCTTGGAAGCTACTCCTGTTTTTCCATTGGAATAACAAAAAAAACATTTACTCACTTTTTTATGGCTGAACAAAGTAGCTCCAATGCCAGAGTAAATTTCAAAAGTCACGCCAGTTTCTGGATCGACAATGTCTCATTAAACGAAGTAGCACTAAAATAAGGAGTGTTAAAAAACGATCAGAGTTTTGATTATGTCAATGAATGCGTTTGCATGACTGGTTTAAAGTACTCCTGTTGCTGAAGAACCTTTTCATAAACGCCAACCAACTGCGCATAATTTTGTTCAGGAGTATAAAGCCGTGTGTAACTCATCCGTGCATGATCCGATAATCTTTTGGCCAACTCATCACTCTCTGTTATTTGAATCACTTTAGAAATTAAATCGCGCTCATCGCCCGGTTTAAAATGCAATCCATTTACTTCATGTTGAATGATCTCACTCATGCTTCCTAAATCCGATGCGATAACCGGTGCACCTGTTGAAAATGCTTCAACAATGGTAAGGGGAAATCCTTCATACCAAATTGATGGGAATATAAGCGCCTTACATTTTTTTAAGTGACTGATGACATTCCATTTGGATTGGTATCCTAAATATGAAATCGCTGGTGTTTCTAACGCTGCATCTTCAACGAGTTTTTTAAGGGGGCCATCACCAATAATCATCAGTTTAAATTTATGAGATTTGGCTGCATTAAGAACTGTTCGAATACCCTTCTCCTCTGTCAGCCGGCCAATAAACAAAAAATAATTCTCACGTTTCTCTATACCATGACCCCAATCGACTGCAAAGTTTGGTTTTACAATAAATTTATCCTCAGGAATGTTAAGCGTGGAGTTGAGAATTTTTTCTTTGGCAAACTCTGTAAGAGTAATGTAACAACTAACATCGTTTCGCCATGTCCCTAAAATATTATGAACAGCGGTCATTACTGCCACAGCAGCTGTTTGGATACGAGAATTTCTATACACTCCTTTCCATATAGCATCTATTGGAAATACGGAGTTAATACTTTTTTCATAGATCTCCCCATTGCAAAACAGAGTAGCACTAGGACAAATCAGGCGATAATTATGCAGTGTCAATACAACTGGAATCTTCCATTTTTTAGCAACAAAAAAAATGGAAGGAGATACCAATGGGAGAAAATTATGAACATGAATTACATCAGGCTTAAAATCACGGATTTTAAGTGAAAGATCATGTGCTGTATCAGAATTGTAAATCACTTTCAGTCCCGAAATTACTTTATCTGAAAAGGTTTCTATGACAGAATTATCATACACCAGATTATCTACCTGATGCCCGTAATTTACAAGCAGATCAGTCTCAGATTTAAATACGGCATCCTCACCACCGGATTGCTTGTATTGGTTATGAATTAAAAGAACTTTCATTGGATTTCTTTTGAATGTCCTGACAGGAAGGATAACTCCTCTTCGTCAGGAAATGAATTCGCTAATTTATTCTTGACTGAAGTATAAAAATTCAAGGAAGACATTCCCATACTTCGCTCCTTCCCCCGGAGTGTCGTTACACGATTTGAAATATGCTTTGTAATTTCTTCGGCATGCCTTACTGAAATTGTAAGCGATTCGTCTGCGGGGTTATCAATGACATCAAAAATGACTAAACCATGTTTTTTTAAAATCTTATCCACGGTCGTTAACGAAAAATAAGAAAAACACTCTGAATTAGTTACCTTAAGTGGTTTACCCTCCAGAATAGGAACCAGATGATTAAATTCAATCTCTATCACTCCTGAAGGTTTTAAAAATAACTTTAAGCCAGACACAAAATCATTAATATCATGAACATAGGCTAGCTCATCATGACAGATTATGGAATCGGCTTTTCCGTACATATCAATTAAAGCATGGAGACCATTGGTACCAAAAGAGAACGTGTTATCAGTAAGAGCCTTCTGTGAAGCCTCTTTTCTTTTGGTAAGGACAGCAATCAGGCAATTGTCCCTTGTTTCAAATCGCTCAAAAATATTGTCTGTAAACAGTTTAACGTCTGTAAGCCAAGAAGATGCAAACGATGAAACGTAGACACGCTCCTGGGTAGCTGGTAGGTAAGATTCATCTACCTGAACAAGAAAACAGCTGCTACAAACAAAGGTTGGTAGCAAGTAACCCGATTCCAGTTGGGCATGGGACTCTCCTTTTGATTGGTCGTGATGTTGCGGCAACAAAATAATGTCTATAAACCGCGCTTCCAGAGGTGTTTGGCAGAATTTGCATCTGCTAATGATGTTCAATTCTTCATTCATATAAGATATACATAGTGTTCTAAATCCTTTATATCAAATCAAGCCTCCGGATCAATTCTCTTAAATTTTCATCAATTTAGCCACAGTCCATGTTTCAGTTAATATCAGGGGTGTTTTAAAACGATGATCCTCATCATCAAAAACCGATAACACTAATCGTCAAAAAGCTCAGCTCATCGATTGACAGCGTATTTGAACGATCTCTCATTCCGATTAGGCACAGATGAAACTACTCTTGCTTAAGAATTGATTTAATGAGTCCATTCTTTTGAGAAGTGAGGCAGATCAAGTGGGTAGATTTTCAGGGGACATTACAACCCCATAGCAATTAAAGAGTAGTGTAAATCCACGGTATTAGGTAGTAAAAGAAGGGTTTGGAATTAAAATCATTCCAACAACTCAGGGAAGAAGTATGTCAAAAAAAAACTTAACCAATCTATTATGAGACAAATGTTTATGTGGCTTGTTATCGGGCTTTCACTTTTCCAATGTCAGGAAAATGATTTATTAACTCCGCAGCCAACGCAACAATTAACTAACTCAAGCGAATCGCAGTTTGTCTTAACGGCAGCCAATTCATTCAATGTGAGCGCCACAGGAAGCGATGCGGGAGATGGAAGTGTGACAAAACCATGGAAAACATTACGATATGCTGTCAGCAAAGTTCCGGTAAATCAGGGTTTTACCATTGTGATTTCGGCAGGAACGTTTGTAGAAAGTGGCCTTATTGAAGTTCCTCTGGGTGTTAGTATTATAGGTGCGGGAATAGATAAAACCATATTGAAAGCCGCTAGTTCATTTTACTATAATCCTACAACTCCTGCGTATGCAACTGACAAATTCCTGATCAGCTTAAACGAATTCAATCAACTTAATGGAAATCAATCATTGAGTGGATTTACGATTGATGGTGATGCCAAAAAACTACATGGCGGTATTTATGTCAGACATCGTAATAACGTAACGATTGAAAATATTAAAGTACAAAACACCAACTTCACAGGAATCTGGTTGTGGGACTTAAAGGATTCCAAACTAATAAGCACTGAACTTATTAACTGTTCCTGGGGAAGCACTTCGTATTGTGCAGGCGCCTTGAACTTAGGTAACGTTGAAAATATGGAGATCGACCGTTTAAACATAAATGAAAGTACAGGATATGGAATCAAAGCAATTGGACCCAATGGAAACAATAATATTATCAATTTAAAGATCCATGATAGTCGAGTGTCTGTTCATCCGTTTGGACTTTGGAATGGTGGTCAGGCTCCTAATATTGCCATCGAACTATGGCAAGTGAACCTTGTGGGTTCAGAAATTTACAACACCTATGTCGACAACACCATTTCGTTAATCAATAGTAATGCAACACCATCCACAGGAATTCAAACCATCCGTGTTCACCATAACACACTTGACATGGAAACAAGAGCACAAGGTGCTGGCTATGGTGTAGAATTGACTATTCATGATGCCGAAGTTGACCATAACTATTTTATAAAAGGAAATTACGGAATAGCGAATTGGGATAATCCGATGAAAAACTGGAACATCCATCACAATACATTTTATGGCTTGCAAAATATTTATCCTGGGGAAGTAGTACGCTCGCAATGGAGTGGTCTTCACAATGTAAAGTTGTATAATAACACGATCGAGTTTATCGGTACAAAAACAATGAATGTGGTAGGTGCCTATGGAGGAGTAAGTGATAATGTAGATATCAAGAATAATTTATTCATTGACAACAATACCGGATACAGCTACTATCCCAATCAATTAGTTCATTTGGAAAATGGAGCAACGCTCAGCGGACTAACCGTAAAGAATAATTCATTTTCCCGTCTGCCCGTTGGAACAGTAACTGGAACGTATCTGAATAATCTAACAACCGATCCACTCATTACTAAAACCGGTGTAAGGCCATCTCCATATTATTTACCTATGGTGGGAAGTCCGTTGATCAATACCGGATTGGATGTTGGCTATACTTACGTGGGCACAGCACCTGATATTGGCGCCAACGAATATAATTCAGCAGGCAATTCATTACCAACGGTGAGCATTACCAGTCCCGCAAATAATGCAACCTTTACAACAGGTTCTTCAATAACGATAGCCGCTAATGCTGCCGACAACGATGGTACAATCAGCAAAGTTGAATTTTATTATGGTACCACTCTTCTTGGACAAGATATAACAAGCCCCTATAGTTTCATCTGGCCCAATGCTGTTGCTGGCAGCTATGCTGTGACGGCTAAAGCTTTTGACAATCTCAGCGCAACCGCTACTTCATCGGTTGTTACTATTACGGTTGGCAACGTAAATAAAGTACCAGTAGTAACACTCACGAGTCCTCTGAATGGTGCTTCCGTTAGTACGGGTACTTCTGTGACTATAGCAGCAAATGCAGCAGATAGTGATGGCACGATCTCGAGAGTTGAGTTTTATAATGGCGCCATCAAATTGGGTGAAGATAGCTCAAGCCCTTACAGCTTCTCATGGGCAGCTTCTGCCGGTTCCTATATTTTGAGTGCCAAAGCAATCGACAATGCCGGAGCAACTGCAATATCAAGTACGGCTACAATTTCTGTAGGCACTAGCACCGCCAGCGCGGGTTCAGTTCGTCTTGGGTTAGATTCTTCTGAGGCGAGCTTAACGGGTAAGATGGCAATTGGAAATGACGCTCAAGCAAAAAATGGAAACTACTTCTATGTTCCTGCAGGGAATGGTCGTAACTTTTATATCCCTCCTTCTGCAAAAGCTACCTTTAATTTTCAATTACCTAAAGCCGACAATTATGTGATTTGGGTACGAATCAAATCCCCTACTTCTAACAATCAGGCTCAGTATATCTACAATGGAAAAGGGAAATGGTTCTATTGGGTAGCCGGTACATATACCGAATGGACCTGGGTAAAAATAAAAGAGGGAAGTGCCGATGCTATGTTTGCGTTCTCCCCAGGAGCTAACCAAATTCAAATAGGTTGGGCCGATGAAAATGTGAAAGTAGACCAGGTAATCATTACGAACGATTTATCGACTGTTCCTCAGTAATCGCTTAAAAAGATAAGGAGTATAGAAACCTTACCTCTCTTCAGGGATTCCGATTCAACGACTGAATCGGGATCCCTTTTCTTATCAATATGAAAAATACAAATTTCGTTTTGGAAGGTCTTTAGGAATTACTTGATTCTGATGATGCGCATCATTGAAGCCAAAATTTTTAAGTGGTAGTATAGCTACCTGAAAGAACCCATTCGCTTATGCTCCATTTTGATTCAATTTCCTTAAAAGCTAACGATTACTCTAACCCAAACTACCTGGGTAGTAAGTTTCGCAAAAAACGTTTTCGGTTTTTTGAAGAAAAGATAAAACATTTAAGTAAGCCTATCACCATTTTAGATATTGGCGGAACTGTGCGATTCTGGGCTGACGAAGGGTATCATGAAAAAGATGTGTTGATCACGATTATCAATCTGAGCACAGCCGATTCTGGTTATTCCAATATCAGGGTAATTGCCGGTGACGCCTGTGATTTATCACTATTCAAAGACAAAGCTTTTGACATTGCTTTCTCAAACTCACTCATTGAACACTTATATACTAAAGCTAACCAAACGAAAATGGCCAATGAAGCCATACGAGTCGGTAAGTTTTTCTTTATTCAAACTCCCAACCGGTATTTTCCTTTTGAGCCTCATTTTAAATTTCCCTTCTTTCAATTTCTTCCCCAATTCCTCCAGGTATTTCTGCAGACTAAAACATCATTAATCAATGGTGTGCGATATAATCGCGATTATGCCTTGAATATTGTGAAGGAAATCAGATTGCTGACCAAAAGCGAAATGAAGGCTCTTTTTCCAAAAAGTAACATCCGCATCGAAACCTTTTTGGGAATGACTAAGTCTTTTATAGCCCATAACTTCCCGGAAGGATAATTTGATACTATTTATATGAATGCTCAGCTTTTTGACCATGTCACGCTGATCATTATTTTAAACCACGCTGGTGTATACCTGATGCGTTAGGGCAGCTGTCTTTGTCCAGGTAAATTTTTGCGCCCTTAAAAAACCTTTCTGCTTTAATGTTAATCTAATGTCAGGCTTAGCTATTAAAGTTTCTGCAACATACAAAATGGAATCTTTATCATAGGGATCGAAATAGAGGGCTGCATCGTTGGCCACTTCGGGTAATGAGCTGGTATGACTAGCACCAATAGGGCATCCACAACTCATCGCCTCTAATAAAGGAAGTCCGAAACCTTCATAGAGAGAGGGAAAAAAAAGGGCAATGGCATTGGAATACATTTTTGTTAAACTAGTATCATTGCCAGCATGCAGAGTTACTTTATTTTCAATGTGTAGTTCATGAAAGAGCATACTCTCTTCCTTGGTAAAGCATCCACCGCCTGCACAGTATAAAAATAAATTACGCTCCTTTATCAACAAGGGTGCAATCGCTCTAACAAAAAAGAGAAAATTCTTATAATGTCCCCGGTTACCCACATATAAAAGGTAATCAATTTTTGATGCTTCGCTTTTCACTCCTTCGCACCTGTTGATTGATGAGGCCAGATGTACAACCGTTATCCGCTCTTCCTCAATGCCGTAATACTCCATTAAGTCATTTTTCGAACTTTGAGAAACAGCAATGATCCTGTCTGCAAGGCTTAGCACTCTCTTTTTGTGAGCTAATGTTCGATGATCGGATCGTTTAAATTTCTCATGGATCAAATCATGGAAAGTAATAACAATAGGCTTTTTGCTCTTACTTTTTAAGTGGTACGGATCATAATAGGTAGGATGAAAGACGTCAAAATCATCGCGTCTCAGTAAGGCTTTGCTTTTCAGTTCGTTTAGCAAATTCATTAATTCAGTCTTTTTCTGAAAACTACCAAAGCTTTTGAAAAAGGAAGTTGATGAGAAAACTTCATTCCCTTGGATTAACTCATTATTAGAAAATAAGAGTGATCCAATGACGGTTAGCTCAGAATTGATTTGAAATTGTCGGGTCAGTTCAAAAAAATAGCGAGAGATTCCTCCATAATCCTGGATGGTAAAGGCTTGATGATCGTATAGCACTCTCATATTGACTTGATCCAGAACCCTCCAATTCTCCTAACGTAACCACTCACCAATGCAAATACAATATCTTTCGGTGGGCAGTTACGAAGTGTATACACCGTGAAGTTTCTCAGGTTACCCCCACCTCGTATAGTAAACAGGTGATCAAAATAAGTTCGCCATGATTTTCTCACTCTGATTTTATGATCCCCTCCTTCATCGGGATAGGTATACAGTCTTGCATCGTAATTACAAAACACGCGGAATCCATTCTTTCGTGCCATTTGAGTGAAGTCATAATCGGCCAGGTAGTGAGGAAGACGTTTTTCTTCAAATAGTCCAATCGTATCAAATACAATTCGTGGGATCAATAGACCTCTGCCTGGAAATAAGGAAACTTCATGCAATCCTTTTTGTTCATCCTCGCTTAAGGTATCCAATAAAAATTTCGACTTGCCGGATCTCCAACTAAAAATCTCTCCACCATAGTATGGCTTCTTTGTGTGGATGTCAATATCTAAAGCTCCAAGAAGAAAGTGAGGGTTAGCATGAGCTAACATTTTTTCGATAAAATCCGGAGATGCTACGGTATCATTGTTTAGGGTTAACACATAATCTGTTCCCTTGGCAAGCGCCCATTTAATACCAAGATTAATAGCAGCAGTCCAGAACAAATTTCCATCCCCCTTGAGAACAATTACATCAGGAAATTGCTGGTTAATCATTTCCTCAGTTCCATCAGTCGATCCATCATCAACAATGACGATATGGTCAGCCGGGTGTGACTGTTGTTTTAATGAAATCAAACAAGCTTCCGTAAACTTTTTTCGATTGTGAACAGGTATTACAATACAGATCATTTAATATATTATCAGTCAAACAGAATTAATCAAATCCAGCCGTGCTCAAACGATGAGGCTCATAAGCATAATCTTTTGTATTGGATTGTTCCTTGGCCACAACGCTATCAGTAACATGTGCTTTGCTGGTGATGGCAATATTGGAAGCGAGCAATGAAAAGATAACAAATCCGAAGCCATCCACGTACAGAAAATTATCTACTTGCACCAGGAACAGTAGAAAAACAATCACCGGTAAAAAGGCTCCCTCCTCTTTTTTTAACTGATGATCATCTCTAGAACGATCGTAGATCTTATAAAACAAAAACATGAACAGAAGAAAGAAGAAAATCCCCTGACTTACTAATATTTCCATAGAAGTACTATGAAGGTGCATGTGGTGCGCATCTTTTTCATTCCACAGTTTCGCTACGTCAGAAAGAAGATTAAGAAAATAATGCCCTTTATGACCATTACCGAATAGCAATCCTCGTTGGTCATTCATCAGCCACTCCATGGCATCTCGCCATAAAAAGGCCCGACCATTAAATGTAGTTACATCCTTTATGTCTACTCGTTGAAGTAACGAACTAAAACCAGGTAATTGTAAAACTTTATATAGAAGTAGCCCCGAATTCAAGAGTATCGGAATAGTGAACAGGGACAACACGTATACTCCCCTTAACCGTAGCAAGCCAAGGAGACTCAACACGAGCACGAAAACAAAGATCATAATCGTTAGCCTCGAGTTGATTAAGAAAAACAATATCCAATTAAAAACAAAATAGGAACTCAATAATGTAAATCGTAGAGGATTTCCCCATGAGCGCTTCAAATAATACAGAAGCATAAGATTGATGATGGCGAGCAAACCTGCCCCACTGTAGAATCCATCCAAAAATGGAAAGTTGAGTCTTCCTTCGATACTATGTACACCATTGGATAAACCCATCACAAAAAAACCAACCAGATTAATAGCAAGAAGAAAGCTAAGGCTGAATACGGTTAATCGTAATAAACTTCCACGCTGTTCATTATAGAGTAATACCATCAGAAAAGAGTGAAACGGTACAATGATGAGCAGTGATTTTGTAAGGGTCATAAGAAGATTTGCCTCAGGCAGACCTTTGGAAAGCGCGATAAAGAAGGATGCTATCGATGAAAGTATGAATAGCAGCATGAAAAAGTAATTTACGTTAAGTCTTACCTCAAACTCTCCACTGTAAAGAAGGTCGATAAAGTAAAACAACATGATGAGCAAATGCGGTGATATGGAAATGACGTATCCAACCGATGGACTATACAGGGCTGACACATAAGTTCCTATTCCGTAAACCGGAAAACTAATCAGGAATAAGAAGTTGATGATATCTCTTTTATGCATAGTAAAAATACCATACTCTTGCCAACAACCTGATCATGTAAATGCTGCCATCAAAGGCTTTAAAAACGTTTGCACAAATCGCTCAGGCACTAAATGCTTCACTCGTGATTTAATTCGGGACGACCTGGAGGTACAAACTTTCTCAAACACTTGCCTGTCTTTCAATTTGTCAACCATGACAAACTCAGGGTGCTGAAGCGGGAAACTCATGGCTTCCAGTTTTAGATTATAGCCCACGCCAGTTGGATTAAGTGTGTTGGTGGCATGTTCACCAAATCCAAGATTGTGTATCAAATTTCTATTCGGCACGATGATCAATCCGGAATTAATCTTGCATGCAAACTGCCATTGATAATCCCAGATAGAACTTGAATTAGTCACTTTATCTCCTGTGTGCATTTTCTCAAAGATGTATTCATAGTAATCACGCTCGTAGATGGTATCATACGAAGCAGGGAGATAACCTTTTTGAGAAAATGCACACAGGAGATAAAGTGACTAATTCAAGTTCTATCTGGGATTATCAATGGCAGTTTGCATGCAAGATT
>JANOUH010000013.1:0-28099 GCA_031416795.1 Cytophagales bacterium
ATTTTTTAAGTAGGTGGACTTAATAGCATAATTCACATTTTCTGAATTGAAGTATTCCTTATTCAATGCAGAAGACGTAATTCCAATTAAGTTTCCCTTGATATCAAATAAAGGACCGCCACTATTTCCAGGCTGGATAGGGGCTGATATCTGGTAAACTGTAATGTCACCCTGAATTCCTGTTTTTGAGCTGATTTTTCCATCCGTAAATTTTATCTCCTCACCCATAACATTTGCCAACGGATACCCTAAAGCGAATACATCGGTGCCCACATCCTTAATGCTTGTATTAAATACATATGGAATATTCTGGAGGGATTTAAATTTTGAATCCGAAATTTGAATAATGGCTAAATCATTCAATTTGTCAGTAACAATAACTTTGATTGCCTATAAATCGAAAACCGCCGTTGTTGCAATTTTCACAACCCTGGCCAGCGCACTTACCTTCATAAATAAGTAGTTCTGTGTCGCCTGCTTTTTTGTGTTCTTTAAATATCTTTCCGATCTCTTTTATAAAAACTTCCTTGGTGGTATCCTGGTAGGAATAGTCATCTTTCAGATAGAATTGAAGTCTGTCAATATCCATTGATGAAAAGCATTTTAGTATGGTTTCAAGATATTTGACTTGCTCCATTTTGCGTTATTCTACGTTAAGCCGCATTTTAAAGTGGATTAGCTTAACAATTGCTTAATGGCATTTAACTTATCATCTAACTCAGCAACTTTAGTTTCCAATTTCTCAACTTTAGATTTAAGGTTCTTATTCTCCACGTGGAGGTCGAAGTTTTTCCAATCAGTAAAGCTGCTCAATAAGCCTAATTCTTTTATTGCTGCATAAATATTATCCCAACCAGTGTAGCGACTAATATCACGACTTCTGCATTCACCGTTAGGTGCATAATATTTCCAATCCAAGCGAGACTTATACCAAAAAAATACACCATCATCGCGGATTTTCCATTCTGCCGACCACCCGTTTAAGCGCAATTCTGACACTGGCTCAGTATCACCTTTATTTACAAAAAGCAAATTATCATGAGTTATATCTTTATAAGATTCAATTGCCTTAAAGTCAAAAATCAATATGCATTGAAAATTTACTTTTAGAGCCAATGCAAGATTTTTATACGGTACCGAATTATAATCTTCAGTAATTACATGTACCTGTTTTTCATCGTTATTCATAATCTCTCATTTTTCATTTCAAACCTATGTTTAATAAAATTAATTTTCAATTTTCTGCAACCTTGCAGTAGATACGGCCTGCTACTTTTGAAAGGTTATTAAATCAGGAGGTAGCGCTATACTCTTTGGCTCACCATTCATTCCATCAATATAGTAGTGCTTTGCTATGTGCTCATCCATGATTGTTCTGAATGCTTCTCTGATTCGTGCACATTTCTGGTTGATGGATGGCTTGGTCATATCCACCAGATCATCAATAGCTCGTTGAATTTCTTCCTTTTCGTATTTATTGGTCACCTTGTTATAAATCTCCAACAGTTCGGCCTTATGCCGGTAAAGCTCTTTAAAGCGGATGCCATTGGGATAACGTAAGAATAACAGATACACAGTTTTAGGCAAGGCATGCATCTTCACTTCCTGGTTTCCATATGCAGGCAGAAAGATGTTGTAGTGCTTATCAATAACCAGAGGACTCAGCACAACCTTGGATTCCAGCAGTTTCCTTTTCTCGAGCAGGGGCTTAACCTTATCAATGATTTCCGGCTTTTCTTCTTTGATGGTTTCAAGCATGTACATGATTGCCTCCACCAGAGCACCGTATTTTCCTTCGTCTTTGTAGGCATCGATTTTTTGTTTTAATTCATCACTGAGTTGCTGCCCTTCTGTTCCAAAATGCCAGTCGGCATCGTATTCATCCGGTGGCTTTACCATCCGATATTGAGGCTGATCTCGCTTCCCTGCATTTTTTAAAAGATCCAAATACCAGTAAAAAAACCAGTCGAGGTCCTCTTCTGTTCTGTATATGATAGGTGCGTAAGTAAATTTATTTTTATCATCATAAGTACGGGTGATCTTTCTTAAAAGACTAGGCCGTTTAAAATATGGAAGCTCTAATTCCTTTAGAATCATCGTATAGAACTCTTGTGGTGTAATCCTCTTTAAGATTAACTGAAGTACTTCATTTAACTCATTATCGGACAGAGAATAGAATACCGGATTTCTATACCGAACAAAATCGACAATTGATTCTTGGACTCCCACATTTGCTAACTGAAAAGAAGGGAAATAGATTAATTGCATCCCAACTTGATTCATACGTTGACGTAAACTGTCGAGATTTTTCAAAATGTAATCTTTAAGAAATTCATCAACGTTATCTTCTATAAGCAGCACTAAGTTCTCAGATAAAAATGCACTGCTTTTGCCCTTCAAATAGTAGTCGATTTTTCCCTTTAGCTCGTGGATTGTCTGTTGACTATTCCATTCAAGTTCACCCTCACCCTCAAAATTTCTCTCATGTAAAAGTTGAACATTCCGTTCAGGCAAACTCTCTGGATTAAACCCTAGCAAACGTGCTTCATGCTTTTCGTTAGCAGTTTTAATTATGATAAGTGAGTTATGTATTGAGATGTTCTCCTTTGCCAACAATGGAGCCATATCAGATAGTTTATTTATCGTATGGCAGGAGTTAATAAGACGTGAATCCATCAGATTCTTAACCTTGGCCTGATCTTCAATTGATAGCGTTTGATAACAATACAGATAGACCGTTGCAAGATTATATCGGCAGTGTTGTAAAAAATCAGGAATATCTTCAAGTATGGCACCTTCATATTTTGACTTTTTAACTTGCCTTGATTTAAGTACTTTTTTCTTCTTGAAAATAAGCCCTAAGAATTTGTTAAAGATATCGAGCACCCCATCTTTAGTTTCTTCATAACGTTTGAAAATGGCTCCAAAAATGAGAATGATAGGTACAATGAAAATTAGCGGTATGATTAATATACCCCTTACAACTTTCTCAGCTATAGAAAACGGTTGATTATTATCCTCATAATAGTCTTCCTGTTCATAAAGATCCTCTTCACTAATTGTTAATAGCTCTTCGTTGAGAATGTATCCCTTAAAAAGATTTAAAACTTGCTTGTTGGCGGGGAGGAAGACGGCTTTGCTATAGTCAATCATTAGTAGGGTTTGTCAGAACTTAAAATAGCTTATAATGTATCCTCACAGATCACAGAATAGCACACATAAATTTTGTTAGACACAGACCACGGAGTTACGGAAATGCCCAAATGGTTATTGCACCGGTTTTTCCTGATCCAACTTCTCCCAGGTTTTTTCAAGCAACGCTTTCGTAGCACGTATTCCATCAGGTTCACTCAACGGAGATCCTTCGTATTCAATTCCGATGTACCCAGAAAAACCAGATTCCTTCACCAACTTTAGCATCTTGCTATAATCGATGGTGGTTTCTTCTCCTTGCTCATCGAATTCATAAGACTTTGCACTTACTCCCTGTGCGAACGGCAATGTTTCAGCAACTCCCTGATAACGATCGTATACTTCGGTGCATTCTTTTCCTGGTTGTGTGCTGCCCCACTTGTGCGAAAGGCACCAGTTACCAAAATCAGGAAGCGTACCCACATTGTCCATGTTCACCTCTTGCATGATCTCGGCCACCCATTTTCCATCGGCACTAAAAAGGCCATGATTTTCAATCAACACATTGATGTTTGCCTTTGCGGCATAAGTTCCTAATTGTTTCAGCGCATCCACCATGGCGTCTTGCACTTCTTCTTTTGATCCATCGCCAAAGGCATTGATGCGAATTGAATGACATCCTAAAATGCTCGCAGCATCTACCCATTTATAATGATTTTCTACCGCCTTCTTTCTTTCTTCCGCATTGGGATTTCCTAAATCACCTTCTTCATCCACCATGATGAGTAAACTTTTCACACCCAACGAATCGGCAGTGGCTCTCATCTTTTTCCAAAAGGCTTGATCTGTAGCATGGTCTTTATAAAAGCTGTTCACATATTCCACGGCAGTGATCCCGTAATCATTTTTTGCGATGGCTGCGAAATTTTCGGCTTTCAGTATTCCACTGTCCAGTGAACGGTGAATGGACCACTCAGCCAATGAAAGTTTTAATTCTTTGGGATTGGTGGTCATGGTGGGTTCTTCTACTTTCGGTTTACACTGATTGATCAACCAGGGTAACAGGATGAGTAGCGCCAGGGGAACAATTTTTTTACGAAGGGCAATTGATGTTTTCATGTTATGAATCTACTAAATAGTTGAAAGAGGTGTTTGTTGAAAGCGATGGAGTTCATCAAATGAAAATGCCAGAATGAATGTTTGATGTGGTCATAAGAGGGCAGAACATTTATATCATAGTTACTAGTTCTCTTTTTATTCTAAACAGTTCATCAGCTGTCTCCGATGTTCTTCTTCCCATGCCACAAGAGCAAGCAATATCTACTTTTTGACTGCGGATGTGCTCAATATTTTTCAATAGCTGTTTATGTTCTTCTATCGATAGTTTTTCATGCACAAATCCTGCGATGAATCGGGTGTCTTGAGGGAGATTAATTTTTTTAAGCGGGTTGTAGAACGAGGCTTCCGTTACGGGAGGAACTTTGCCTTCAGCGAGTGGGTAGTGAATGAATTCAAGCTTACGATCAGACGGTATTTTTTTGACAAGTTTATTAGAGAAGCTAACTAACTTTTTTAAAGTACTAATTTTGGCCAAAGACTCATTGTTTAAATCCCCCAGGCACAGATGAATTCCGATTGGAATTTTTGGATTCAATAAGTTGATAAGACCAACAATGGATCTAAACGCTATGTCTGAGATTATCGGTGGCATCAGATGAAACATGATCACCTCTATGGGTACTTCTATCTGAAAAATCAAATCATTTGGATCCGCAATTTTTGCAATCTCATTAGCTTCATAGGCCATCCTACGGTTAAAAGCCTGAGAAAATCGTAGCCCGTGTAGTGGGCCGAGCACCACAAAGGTAATTCCCAATCCGGTAGGCAGGCCCATCTGAAACTTTAGATTCTCCTCACCTCGTTCTTTTTTTAACTTTTTGTAAATGGGATAGCTCTCCTTAAAGTAATCCAGCCATTTAAAATTCAAATATTTTTCTATCTCCTTAGGAGTTTTTTTTGGTCGAAGCACGCTCGCTTTGGTATAATGTGCGGGCACTCCTATTTCATTTCTTGTTGCTGTTTTTTTGACTCTCCAATTTTCAGTGTCCGCCTCCATGCTATCCATTATAATCTGTGTCCATGCAGACCTGCATCCTGTAGGATATTGCGAAGACTTTACTCCTATTTCGCCATCCGGTAATGAATGTAAATGACCATGCAAGGTATCAAGGGCCTTCTTCATAGCAGTTTCTTCATTATCGTATGGCATACTGCCTACGAGATGTGCAAATCGATTATTCATGTTTAAAGCTAGTCAAAAAGTCAGAAAAAAGTAGAATCGTTAATGCTGAATTCCATTGATGATAAATTCATTCTGAAATTCAAAATAGACTAATCATTCTTTCGGCCAGATGGGTGTGTTCAGGTTCAGATCTTCTACAATGCTTGTGGCTAGAAGTTAAGTAGTCATTGTATTTAGTAAGAGTGATGAGCAGCCCGATAATAACAACCGGAGCTAAGATTATTAGAAACATAGATTATGAAGGTTGATTGTATTTTTACAGCAAGAACATTCTGTAAAATGAAATAAACCGGAAGCGTGATCGTGAACAAATGGATTACAATTTTTTGATCAAATAGTTATTCGATGGATATATGTGTTCACCAATTTAACGAAGTGAAAAAAACAGGTTTCGCAGTTTTAGTATTATACTTGCAATCTAAATCTAATGATCATGGAAAACTTTAATAAAAACTGGCTCATCATTCTTCTGGTTGCTGTGATATTCGGTACGCTTGGATTTTTAGTGGGCAGAACTACTGGCAACGGTGGAGAACACCGGATGATGCGGATGCATAGTGGGGATATGGATAAAGTAAATATTGAAGTTGAAGTGGATGGAGAAGGCGATGGTGAAACCATTGTGAAAATGGATACCATCATGAAAGATGGTAAGCAAATCATCGTAAAAGAGGTGAAGAAGATTCAGAAAAATTAAGGCATACTTAAATTCGTTGATTTTAGGGTTCTCTATAAAATAGCTAATAAATTTTAGAGGCCTCTCTTTGTCAAAAACAAATGCAACTCCTCTAGCCGATCGGTGTTAATAAAATCAACACCGGCTTCTAACAGCCCAGACCA
This sequence comes from Cytophagales bacterium, assembly GCA_031416795.1. Classification (GTDB taxonomy): domain Bacteria; phylum Bacteroidota; class Bacteroidia; order Cytophagales; family Cyclobacteriaceae; genus ELB16-189. Next base: position 6,275 of record JANOUH010000013.1, read on the forward strand.
AGCGAGTTCGTCATCGGGTATTGCCCATAGTCGCAACTTCTTTCCTTCGGCATGCACGCGTTGTGCCAGCTCGTGTATGCGCGCAAGTTCATTCGCCTGCGGTTCAGATTTACCTTTCCATGACGACCAGTTTGCAAAGTGATCGCTAATCACAGGCATAAGATCTGAAGAGATTCCTTTATTCAAATCCGGTGGGCGGCCATCCAAGGCGATGCCCTGATATCCTTCACGGATCATGGTTTCAATAGCCCGATTGCCAGAAATAAAAATCTTTACCGGACAATGCGAAGTGGTACAACGAAGACGATCATAACGAGCTACCTCTTTTTGAATAGCACGGTAAGTACTTTCTGCTTCCGTTTTACAATCGATCATCAGGTAGAATGCACCTTGATAGTTCGGATAAATCCTATCGCTATTATGTGTTAACAAACTATCGAGCGGAGCGAGATAAAGGTGTTGTAGCGAAGGCGCATCATGTTGGGGGCGGTTATGGGACACCAACAATCGTCCATCGGTTATATGCACATCGGCTTCTACCGAAATGAAGCCGTTATGAAGTGCGTTCCACAAGGGTTGCGCATGTTCATAATCATTGTGGGCGTGGGCCTGCCTATGAGGGAAGTTGCCTTGCGAAAAGGAAATGCTAACAATTCCGCAAAGAAAGAGTAAGATCCGGAACATGAAAATACCTTTACAACTTGCCTCACGAGCAGGTTAACGATTGACTATGATTTAACCGATCTTAATTTTTTCTGTATAAAATCAGTAAACCGATACATGCGGATGGCGTTCTCTGATAAATATTTTGCGCCCTTGATCATGCCAATGCATTGATCCGTTCCACAATGACATTTAAAAGACTGGTCCATATCCCACTCAGCGGAAGGATAAAAGAAGTTAAACTCTTCTCCTTTGGCTATCTCTTTTATAGCCACTAACTCCATGCGGGTGGTATCAAAGAAGCAATTAGGATCACAGCTGTGATTGATGCACTCCAGGCATTCTGGAAAAAGCTCGATGTGCACATGTTCACTGATCTGTACCGTTAAATAGGTGGGAGTTGACTGAACGGTTTTCGCCAGAAACGTGATGATCTCTTCGTTCTTATGAAATGCTTTCTTTGAAAAAAGAGAGCGGTGGCTGGTGATCGGATCAATGCGAATTTCAGCAACTTCGGTTAGATCCAAATCGACTAGGTCAATAAAACTCATGATGTAGTGGTTAGTGGTGGTTGTTAATTAAAGAGTTAAAAAAGTATAAGTAATAAAGATATTCACAAATTATGTATGGAATAAAACATTTCTTGTCTTTTAATTACAATAATTCCATGTAGCCGTTTTCGAACAATAACAATCCTTTAAGTTTTGATCGTAATCATTGTTGCTTGGGATAATAGAGTCGCTCACTTCTTTCAGATCTTTTTGATCCCCTTATTCCATTATCCCTATTACAAATCGGCAACAGGCTTTTGAATAATGTCAGAGGGTGAGTTGGGTTTATTCTCTGAAGGCTGTTTAATTAAAATACTTTCCTGAAAATATTTCCAGGTCACCGTTTCAGGATCAAAGTACTGTGCCTCTTCTTTTCCCAGGAAGAGTTTATAATTCATTTTACTCACGCCTTCCACTACATATCCGGGATAATAAAACCCGTAGTGATTTGATTTCAGATAATCAATGGTGAGCAGAATGAGGTATTTGCCAAGACTGTAGCGACTATAGTCCGGATCAAAGAAATGGAGAATGGATGCAGCCGCTTGATCACCCACATCGAAATAGCCACCGGCAATGAGTTTGTTTCCATCAAAAACAGAAATGCATTTGGTGTGGTATATATTTTTGTCTGTGTTTTCTTCTCCGAAAAGACATTCCTCAATAGTCCAGGCTCCATCAAAATCAATGGATGCACGATATTTCTTATAAAGATTAACATGATCCCCATGGAGTGTAGTGAATTCTTCTATGTTGTGGCGAAAGTTTTTATTGCCTATGTGAATCCTTCGGTGTGAAACGTGATTTCTGATTTCACGAACAGCATACCTCAACCAATGCACGCGATAGATATCATCCAACCCAATGTGTGAACTGGTAAAAATAGTCTGATGCATGCGATACCAGCCCAGGGCCAGCAACTCAGCCAAAGTAGAGTCACTTATTTCTTCAGGTTTAATGCTATAGTGATATGGTTTCAAAGGGGAATGATTAAATCACAAGTTACAAATTTGCCTTCACCTCTGACCCTTCCCGGGGAAGAAGGAAAAAGTTGAATGAACCATGTTAGTGTGAACAGATTACAAATTGGTGAATCCTTTTTAATTGTATTTTTACCGCATGTCAGCACTCTCGCTTCGAACCGTAAACGTCACACGCTATGTTACTCCACTGCGTGAGGGAGGTTCGTTGCCAGCTATAGTGGAGGCCGATGATCAATTTTTATACGTACTTAAATTTCGCGGGGCTGGCCAGGGACGCAAAGCATTAATTGCCGAGCTGCTCGGAGGAGAAATAGCGCGAGCTCTTGGTTTTAAAGTACCTGAGATTGTATTTGCCCAATTAGATGTTGCCTTTGGGCGTATTGAAGGCGATGAAGAAATACAGGATTTATTAAAGGCAAGTGTGGGCCTCAACCTGGGCTTACATTATCTATCGGGCTCTATTACGTTTGATCCGCTGGCGATTAAAGTAGATGCCTCGTTAGCCTCAAAGATTGTTTGGCTGGATGCATTTTTATTAAACATGGATCGCACCGCGCGCAACGCTAACATGTTGTGGTGGCATAAAGAACTGTGGCTGATTGACCACGGTGCGGCTTTGTATTTTCATCACTCATGGCAAGAATGGCAACAACCTCAAAAACCGTTTGCCAAAATAAAAGATCATGTGCTACTGCCACTGGCAAGTGAACTGGAAGCCGCCAATACTGCTTTTACTGCAATATTTACCAAAGAAAAAATTATCGCGATTGTTTCACTCATCCCGGAGGAGTGGTTGATGGAAGAATCGTTTCCTACCGTGGAGGATCATCGTAATGCCTATGTACAGTTTTTAGAAATGCGAATTGCTAACTCAGATTTTTTTGTAAACGAAGCACGCCATGCAAGAGAATCACTTATTTGAATATGCCGTGATTCGCGTGGTGCCCAAAGTGGAGCGCGAAGAATTTGTTAACGTGGGCGTGATCGTGCTCTGTAGTAAGCAAAAATTTTTGCAAGCTAGCATTCAACTGAATGAAGCCCGCCTGACAGCCTTATGCCCAGACATAGACCGAACCGAATTGCAAGAACACATTCATTCGTTCGAACGGATTTGTACGGGTGGCCCCGATGGTGGCCCGATTGGGCAGTTGCCATTGGCCGAACGATTTCGATGGCTTACTGCAGCTCGGAGTACGATGGTACAAACCTCTCATGTGCATCCTGGTTTGTGCAGTGATCCGCAAAAAATGTTGAAACATTTGATGGAACAATTGGTAGCTCCTCCTCACGCATGATATTTTAAAAATAATTCTGTTTATGCAAAGACGTCAATTGATAAAAACGTTAGGAGTAGCATCTGCTGCAATAATGACCGCACCGCTTGCCTACTCACAAACAAAAAAGACTCCCGGTACTTTTAAGTTCTGCTTAAACACCAGCACCATCATGGGTCAAAAACCAGGACTAAAGAATTCAATTGACATTGCTGCCCGGGCAGGTTATGATAGTCTGGAGTTGTGGGTGATGGATGTAAAAGCGTATAAAGATGGTGGTAACTCCATGACCGTACTTAAGAAATTTATTAACGACAGTAAATTGACTGTAGAAGATGCTATCGGCTTTGCTCCCTGGATGGTAGATGATGAGCAACAGCGACAAGCGGGTTTCAATCAAATGAAACAAGAGATGGAATTGATGGCGGAACTTGGATGTAAGCGAATAGCGGCTCCATCGGCAGGAGTTAAAGCAGATATTCCGCTTGATTTATTTAAAGTAGGAGAGCGCTATAAAAAGTTATTGGATCTGGGTAGACAAACGGGTGTGATGCCACAACTGGAGTTCTGGGGATCGTCTCCGGTTTTTTATCATTTCGGGCAAGCCTTAATGGCAGCTGCGGCAGCCAATGATCCCGATGTTAAGATACTTCCTGATGTGTATCATTTGTTTCGTGGAGGCTCGGGATTTGATTGCCTGAAAATGGTGGATGGCAATTTGATAGATGTCATTCACATGAATGATTTTCCATCCGCGAAAGCGCGAGAGCAACAAAATGACAGCGACCGCGTGTACCCTGGCGATGGGGCAGCTCCCCTCAAACAAATATTAACAGACCTTTCTATTATGGGTGGCACCAAGGTGTTATCCTTAGAACTATTCAATGTTGATTATTGGAAGAACGATGCTTTAACGGTGGCTAAAACCGGTTTGGATAAAATGAAGAAAGCAGTGGCTTCGATTTGAATTTTCCGAGTGAAGCGGGTGAGTACTGGTTGCTGAGATTATTTTCCTTTTAATAAGCTTTTATGATTCTGTCCATAGCGAGCCTATGGAATAGGTTTTGGCTTTTCCGCTAATCAACACTCTATCTCCTTTATCGATACAAAACAATTTGCCCTGTCGTGCAGAAAGTTGTGTGGCTGTCATTTTGGTTTTGTGAAGTCGCTCACTCCAAAAAGGAATTAAAGAACAATGGGCCGAACCGGTAACGGGGTCTTCCAAAATGGAACATTGAGGAGTAAAATATCGGGAAACAAAGTCGCAGGTTGTGCCGGGTGCTGTCACGATTACTCCACCGGGATCAAGGTTTATTTGATCAAATATTTGCCTGTCAATGACAATGTCTTTTATTTCTTCCTCTGTTTCATAAATCAAAACAAAGTCTCTTGCCTTGAGTACTTCCTTAGGTTGAATGTTCAGTGCATTCTTTATTATAGCAGGAAGTTCGGCCTTCAATGGTTTTCTTGAGGGAAAGTCTAAGGAGTAAAGATCATGATCGACAGTAACGATTAATTCTCCGCTTAGCGTTTCGAATAGAATTCTATTTGAAGGATAATGGAGTATTGTTTTGAGTGCATGCGCAGCAGCAAGAGTAGCATGCCCGCATAAGTCCATTTCAATTTCCGGTGTAAACCAGCGCAAGTGAATGGTATCACCATGGTCAATAAAATAAGCAGTTTCAGCAACGGCATTTTCTTTTGCGATGTTGAGAAGTATTTCGTTTGGCAACCATTTTTTTAAAGGCACTACGCAAGCAGGATTTCCACCAAAGATGGAATCCGTAAAGGCGTCAATTTGATAGAGATCTAATTTCATGAATGAATTCAAGTTAGCCAAAAGGTACAAGCATTAAGTGAAAAGTGCGAACCTAACATCCATCGCTATGAAAATGGAATCTGTATCTTTCTTGTCTTACCTGATATGAAATGGCAGAGCAACATACTACGCTGAACAGAACATTGGGATTGCGATTGGCGATTGTCATTGTGCTTGGCAATATTCTTGGATCGGGAATATATAAAAAGGTGGCTCCGATGGCAGCAGAGTTAGACTCCTCCTTCCTGGTGCTACTATGTTGGTTGCTGGCCGGAGTCATTACTTTATTTGGAACACTATGCAGCATGGAACTTGCCGGCATGTTTGCCGAAACCGGTGGCGAGTTTGTTTACTTCAGGCGCATCTACAATCGATTCTTTTCTTACTTGTATGGTTGGGCTAACCTGGCCGTTCTTAAAACCGCCACCATTTCATCACTTGCTTATGTCTTTGCACAATCACTGAATGGAATTTTTCCACTGCCGCCCTTTCTTGAATCGCTATCTGATTGGAGTTTATTCGGTGTGTTCTATCCGTTTGCCGACTTCCATGTAAAAACCGTTGCGGTCCTTCTCATTTTGCTGTTGACCTATATAAATACCTATGGCATCCGCACGGGCATGGGTCTCAGCACGGCCTTCATGGTATTAATCATTTTAGGAATATCGCTGATCGTTTTCTTTGGTCTTGCCAGTAAGCAAAGTGATTTAACTTTATTAGCCTATCAACCCAACGATAGTGAAGTTGGCTTCAGTGCGATACTCACTGCTATGTTGGCTGCTTTTTGGGGATATGAAGGATGGAACTCAGTGGGGTACGTGGCCGGTGAAATAAAAAATCCTAAAAGAAATATTCCGTTGAGCTTGCTCATTGGTTTGCTAATCGTGATTGTCATTTACCTGCTCATCAATGCTACCTATTTATCACTATTACCGATTTCACAACTCACCTCTATCTTTCAATCCTCGAACATGATTGCTGCGGTGGAAGCCGTGAAAGTTTTTTGGGGTAACACCGGGGGCATTGTTATCTCATCGCTTATTTTAATTACCGTGTTAGCGTGCACGCATGCCTCTGTGATCAGCTCTTCAAGGATCTATTACGCGATGGGACAAAAGGGAATGCTCTTCACCGGCATAGGCAAGCTGAATAAATCAAGAGTGCCTGGTAATTCATTATGGCTGCAAGGCATCTGGTCTTCTATGCTGGTGATGTCAGGCACGTTTGATCAGCTGACGGATATGTTAGTATTCGCTGCTTTTGTTTTTTATGGGGCTACTGCCTTTGGCGTGTTTGTTATGCGCGTGAAAGAACCTGATCTCGAAAGACCTTATCGCACCTGGGGCTACCCTGTTATTCCGGCCGTCTATGTTTTATTTTGTGTAGCGTTGGTTATTAATACAATCGTTACACAACCTCGGGAAGCCATCATTGGAATCAGCTTGGTGATAGCAGGCATACCACTGTTTTATTACTTTCGAAAGAATATGGAGAAGTAGAAGTTTTTTTTGCTTGCTTTTTGTTTTTCTGATTAATATCGAATCTGTGGATGCAGGGCTTTCTTAGCATTCCATTTTGAATGTTGGCTGAAGGGTTGCCAACAATTGTAAAAGCGCGTTATCAATCTTTCTTAATTGGAAGTGGCGCCAGGAACTTCTTCTTGCTCACAACCTTTATCAAGGCAAGAGAATTTAGTCCTCTACCTGGTAACACTTCTCCGGCATGGAAAGGCTATTTCGATAGAACCTCAACTAGCAAGAACCGGTACGGACAAATTACCCGTTATTGCGGCTGCGAAAGGGACCACCCCCACTCGGGTCAACCATTTTCTTCTGGTCAATTTAACTTCGTCCGGTTTTTTTATCAGTACTGAAAATGGCCGATACTTTGTCTGAATGGTTCATCTCATTTGAATCTGGACTGAACCACATTACACATTCACGATCTTCATCCCTGCTTCTGTATAACGTGTTCCTGCAGCGACATCTTTTGGGGCAATCGTATCGATCTCTATCATTTCTTCTTTCGTAAATGTTACGCTCAGAGCTCCTATATTTTCTTCCAGATACTTGATGTGTTTAGTACCTGGTATGGAAAAAAGATTGTCACCTTGTGCAATCACCCAAGCCAGGGCCAGTTGGGAGGTTGTACATCCTTTCGTTTTTGCAAGAACTTCCAGCTTCTTCACCAGGTTCAGATTCTTGTTAAAATTATCTCCCATGAAGCGCGGGGAAAGACGTCTCCAGTCATCCTGTGCAAGATCATCAAATTTTTTTATTTGCCCGGTGAGAAACCCTCTACCCAACGGACTATAGGGAACGAAAGCAATACCCAATTCTTTGCAAGCTTCCAGCATCTCCTCTTCCGGCTCACGGCTCCACAGCGAATATTCACTTTGAACAGCTGTTATCGGATGAATGTTATGTGCCTTGCGAAGTGTACTCACCGTAACTTCAGACAAGCCAATTGTTTTTACTTTTCCGGCTTTCACTAATTCACCCATAGCAGCAACTGTTTCTTCAATAGGAGTGAGAGGATCAACGCGATGTAAATAATATAAGTCGATTACGTCTACATCTAATCTTTTCAAACTGGCCTCACAGGCCGATGCTACATAAGAGGGTTTACCGCTGAGGCCACGCACGTTGGGATCTTTGAGATCGCGCAGGATTCCAAACTTAGTAGCTAATAATACCTGATCGCGTTTGCCTTTGATGGATTTGCCTACTAAGACTTCGTTGGTGTGAGGACCATAGGCATCTGAAGTGTCAAGAAAGGTGACCCCTCTTTCTATAGCACGGTGGATAACCCGGAGTGATTCCTCCTCATCGGCAGGTCCATAAAATTCTGACATGCCCATGCAGCCTAGCCCAAGCTGCGAAGTTTTTAATCCCTGTGATCCAAATTTTCTGATTTCCATAGTGCGTATTTTTATGAGGGGTCGAAACAGTATGAATTATCCATTAATGATGGGCGCTACCTTCGACCCAATCAACTCAATGGCCTGTAAAAGTTTTTCATGTGATAAGCCCGCGTTATCCATTTGAAAAGTAACTCGGGAAATACCACCGAGCGCAGCACTGTGTCGAATAATTTTCTCGGCCACTTCTACGGGACTGCCAACGAGGAAAGCACCCAGCGGACCTCGCTGCATCTCAAAACGCTCTCGTGTAACGGGAGGCCATCCGCGTTCTCTTCCAATGCGGGTAAATGTTTCGGCATAGCCTGGATAATAATCAGCAACGGCTTCTTGTGTGGTGTTGGCCACGTAGCCTAAAGAGTGAAGTCCTACTTTCAATTTTTCTGGTGGATGTCCAGCTTCCTTTCCGGCTTGCCGATAAAGATCAACCAAAGGACGAAAGCGATGCGTGTCACCACCAATGATGGCCACCATCAGAGGTAAGCCAAGAACACCGGCACGAATAAATGATTCGGGTGTTCCACCAACTCCTAACCATATAGGCAATGGATTTTGTAATGGTCGTGGATAAATAGCCTGATTTTTTAAAGCCGCCCTGAATTTGCCAGACCAATTCACGACTTCATTCTGGCGGATGTTGAGTAAAAGATCTAGTTTTTCGGCAAACAGTTCATCATAATCCTGAAGGTTCAAACCGAAAAGTGGAAACGATTCAATGAATGAACCACGGCCAACCACGATCTCTGCACGACCCTGAGAGACCAGATCGAGTGTGGCAAAGTTTTGAAATACTCTTACCGGATCCGCTGCGCTCAACACGGTAACAGCACTCGTCAGGTGGATGCGTTTGGTGCGTGCGGCCGCAGCAGCAAGGATGATGGTGGGCGCTGAATCTAAAAACTCTTTGCGGTGGTGCTCACCAATTCCGAATACATCGAGGCCACACTTATCGGCTTGTTCCATGCGTTCCAGTAATTCTTTTATTACCTGTGCACTATTGGTGGTTATGGCCTTGCCATCGATGCCCGTGTTTGATGCGAAACTATCAATTCCTATTTCCATCCAGGTTGTTTTAAATTCCAGTGCTTGTCATGCTCTTATTTACCAGAAGAGGACGTTTACTTTTTAAAAGCTCGCGGAAACCACTTCTCAGCATTTTGGTAATAGATCTTATCAATTACTTCACGAGGCAATTTTAATCCTTTGAATTCTCCATCAAATTCGGTTGACTGCATGGCATCATTAGTCGTAAAAAATTTCCAATCCTGAAGCCACACATCGTGCGCATGTTTTCTATTGGACGAAGGATTTTCTGTATCATTGGATTGTAAGTCTGTAGCGTATAGAAGCCGATCCTGGTACTTCATACAGAAGGCATGTACTTTTTGCCAATCTGTTTTCGACTGATATTGAAGGTGAGAGATTCGAGCGGCCATATCCACAGCCATGTTAGGAAACTTATCAAGACGCTTTGCAAGTTCATCCACACTCCACTCCAGGCTTCCCAGATGCACGCCTATGAATTTTAAGTCAGGATGTCTTTCAAGCATGTGATCCCTTGCTTCCACTTGCGCTTCATATGATGGAAGTTCGGGATGTAAATACATGTGATATTTTGGATTCTCACTGAAATAATTTTTATCTCCATTGATGGTCATCTTTTCTACAGGTAGCCAGCAGTTCTTTGGTTCACCAAGATGGCCCACTACAGGAATATTATTCTTAACAATAAAATCGATGACACGATCAAATGCGGGATCATCAATCATCACCTGTTTGTCATTTCTATCCTTCAGGGTCATTCCAATGACTTTGTATATCTTAACGGCAACAGCTCCCAGCGAAAAGGAATTATTTAAATACGCCATTGTCTGTTTCTCCCAATCATCATGATTAAAATTTCTGATCGAAAACGTAGTGGCATAGGCGACTCGTTCAGGAAAAGCGTTCAACTGATGTAGCGCAAATTCTTGTTGTGCTTCCATTGGTGGCGGGTCATTCACATCATCCCAATTAATGGTAAGTAGACGAAAATTGTCCTCCTCTGCCTGTTGGATCAGGTGTGTCTGATTGGTGTTAATATGAACGTGAACATCTGTTTTCTTAACCGATTTAAAATCATCCACCGTATAATATGCCTGGTCTGGAATTTCTTTTTCAGAGGAGGATTGTTTTGTTTGTGTGCAGCTTGCGAAAAGCAGCAAGAGGATCAACGATATATAGTTTTTGAACTGTTTAGAAATTTTCATTGTGTTACTGGAAAGATACTTTACACGATTACTTATCCGACACCGTTTTTAGAAACTCGATTATCCGTGCATTCACCCCGCTCGCTTTCTCCATGTGTGGTAAGTGTGCCGCGTCATCCACCGGCATAAATTCTGTCTGCACTATTTTGCGTAGTTCATCGCTGGAGCTGAATGGTGTGGTGTTATCTTCTTTGCCCCATATTAGTAAGATAGGTTTATGCTGCTCATCCAATTCTTTATAATTAGCTCTCATCTTTTCCGGTGTGGCATAATGAAGACGCGTGGAAATTAGAGCATGACGAAATCCTTTATACTGCATTTGCACTTTGTATTGATCCGCCCATTGCGGAAATCGTTCCGGATACTTAAGATCGGTGAGTTGTCCGTTCACCATATCTTCGGGTGATAAGGCCATCATAAATCGCATAAAGCTCTCTGGATAGGATGGCTTCTTTGGCTCGGCACTTTCCAGAGGAAAAAATGGATCTACAAGAATAACTTTATCAACCTGGTTGGGATGATGTATTGCAAAATCGGTTACCACGGGACCTCCAAACGAAAGGCCTGCGATAGCATGAACCGATTGAATATTTAATGCAGTTAGTAATTCTTCTAACTGTTGTCGCAGGAGTGAAGCTTCGTATACTTTATCCGGACGATCGGAAAAACCCCGGCCATACTCATCATATCGGAGCACGCGGTATCCTTCATCCACCAGTTTTACAAACGTGCTATCCCAGATATAATAAGGCACGCTGAATCCGTGAACCAGCACAACCACTTTTCCGGTCTCGGATCCGGCAAGTTTATAGTGTGTGATGCCATCAGTTAGCTGAACAAAACTGCCGGACACATTTTTGCGTGCCGCTTCATCAAGGGTATATCGTTCTGTATCCGCAATCAGGAATAACCCATTTATGGCAAACACAATAACGACAACTACCGCTGCAGATATTAAGATTATTTTTAAAGACTTCATTCTTCTTTTCGATTAATAGAGAGTATTAAGGTCTTAGCAATCGATGACTTTGATCTGGGTTAAACCAATTTAATCCCATCGGGCTGAAGGATAATTTTACGCTGTTTGTACAAGGTGCCAATCGCTTTTTTATATGCTTTCTTGCTGATGCCAAACTGCTTGTAAATTTCTTCGGGTGTGCTTTTATCCGTAATCGGTAAAATTCCTTTTTGTGCTTTGAGCTTTATGAGAATCAGTTCACAGTTTGGATCATTAAAATTTTCGAAGCCGATCGGCTGTAACGAAATGTCGATTTTGTTGTCATCGCGAATTTGCTTGACATAGCCTTTTATTTTATCACCTATGTTCAGTTTGGTGAAGATATCGCTGTCAAAAATCAATCCTTCGTGTAGCTGATTTACAATCACCGAAAAACCAAGGTCAGTCTTTTTCATCACGATCAAGTCTACCGTCTCTCCTTCTTTCACGGTGAGAGGTTCATTTTTTAATCGCTTTTCTATTTTATTGGTAGCGTAAAGTCTATCGGTTTTTTTGTCAAGGTCGAGGTACACGATATACCATCTTCCTTCCTCCATCTTTTGTCGCTGCTCTCGAAACGGTACCAGCAGTTCTTTCTCCAGTCCCCAATCCAAAAATGCACCGATATTGCTCACCGAGGTTACGCGCAGCAAGGCAAATTGATGGAGCAAAATCTTTGGCGTCAGGTTAGTAGCGATGATTCTTTCTTCATGATCGCGATAGACGAAAACGTTGATCTTCTCTCCGATTTCAAAATTTTGAGGGCAATATTTATTAGGAAGCAATACATCCTCATCCCCTTCTTCATCGCCTAGAAACAGGCCGACTGTGGTATGACGTAATATGGTTAAATCCTGATGTTGGCCGATGGGTATCAATGTGTAGTTATTTTTTTGCAAAGCTACTCAATATAATTCGACCCTCCCCTCACCATTTGCCCCCTAGAAGGGGAGTGTAAAGTAAGGATGTACAATTTTATTTCAACTCAGGAGAGTGGTATTTTGGTAGCTAAGGACTTAATACCTTTTATGATATTGGAGAAAGAAAATATTTTCTCTTGAAGAGGAATCACTTACTCTAGTTAGATGCCGTTTGAAGTCGCACGCCCTTGGCATAATTTAGATCAGCCAAAGCAACATTACCTAATTTCTGGTGGACTTCAGAAAGCGATAAATAGCCATCGGCAAAAGTTGAGTCCAGTTGGATGGCTTCTTCCAGGTACGACACGGCTTCTGTCAAATTGCCTTTGTCAATCAACGTCCTTCCCAACATGTAGCTGAGGGAACTGGACCGTTTATTTTCCTGCGCTGCACGATAGTAATAGATGTAGGCTGAATCAACCAGGTTCAAACTATAAAAAGCATCTCCCATCATCAGATCATGGTCATGGTTTTCGGGAGTCACTTTTTCATAGGTATAGAATAGATTAACCATTGCGCGGTAGTCATTCTGGCTATAGAGAACAACCCCTTTATTATACAATGCCAAACTAAAATCCGGCTTTTTATCAAGTGCCAGGTTATAGTAGTGAAGGGCCGAATCCAACGAATCACGGTTCATGTAAATAGTGCCGATATTTACATACGCCTCTGGCATCTGATCATATACGCTGATACAGGCTTGATATTTTTCGAGTGCTTCCGTATACTGTCCATTGTTGTAAAAAGTAACGCCTTCATCAAAGTAACGCTCTGCCTGCCATTGTTGATAAATTGGAAGGCCCTGATCAACGACCCAGAACAAAGCAGAGACAACTCCTACGCCCAAGACTAACCATTTAAGGTATTTTTTTGTGTTGTATCTTTTATCTGACGCTTGTACGGCATCTTGCTCACCGATATAATCGGAATTAACCAACCCTATTTTCTCCGTCACCTCATCCATCATTTCTTTTGGAAGTGGTAAAAATAAATCGAGCCGATGATTTTCGTCCATATAATAGTCGACAACTACGTAGGCTAACCCTCCCTCTTCATGGACGTATGTTCTATTAACTTTTCTTTCCTCATCAGTTTTCGCGAAAAGCAAAGCCTGTATTGATTTTGCTAACGAATCGTGAGCGCTGGCTGTTAGTTTGCCCCAATACGTAATGTTTCCATCCACACTCGCACCAACGGATTTTAGAATAATAGTGTGCTCTCCGGTCTGACTTGTTTTGTTGAGCGATTGGCCCATTTGAAAATAGAGAACGATCATAACTACGGCATAGGCACCAACACCCCACCATATGAGGTTGCTATCAAATGGCAGATCATCCACTTCGGACCAGATCATCACTCCGATAAAGGCGATCAACACTGGAGACCACAAAAAGTATTTCGTGTATTCCCTTTTGCGGTGCTCTTTTTCTATGTGTTGATAGTCACTCCAGTTTAGATGAGGGACCGACCAGGATGCAAGGGCAGGGAGTTTTTCAAATGCGAGAAGAGCCTCTTCATATACAAAGTAATATTTTTTAAAAAGCCACGAAGTTAAAACACCAACGAGCGAAATGATAGTGCCTATAATGCCTGCCATTAAAGCCCATTCATAATCACTGTAAAGGATCAGGAGGACCATGCATAAAACGGAAGTGGCTCCAAATATCTTTAGCCAAGCCGAAGCGATTGTTTGATACCGGGAACAACTGGTTACATTCATGCAAAATCATTTTACAAAACCGAATTTAAAAATTATCAGATAACTATTGTCCACATTCTTGCTTTTTTAGGTCTTATTCTTCAATTGAGTATACGATGAAGACTTTTGTTTGAGCCCGAAAGGCGCTATATGATGCCCGACACAAGGGGTGCCTGGCAAAAACAAAACCCTCTTTCACTTGCGATCCAGAGGGCTTGCCGATTAAACACAACGTTAAACACGTTATCAGTAATGCTTTTTCACAAACTCATAAGCGTTGTTAAAGCATATCATGCGGGCGAGGTCTTCTGCGCGGTAGCTACCAAACCAAATCGGATCTTCGCGCTTCATCTCGTTCAAAATTTTTACCAGGTCTTGTTCAAAAGTGCTGAACTGCAACACCGAAGAGTAGCGCTCCATCGGCTGCATGAACCCATCGAAGCCACTGCCTAATGCAATGCGATGCCAGATGCTATGCGGTTCGGGCATGTGATAATCGAAAGGGATGCGTACAAACTGTTGCAGCGTGCGCTTAATCAAATTGAGTGTGCGTTTGCGTGCCAGCGGAGCAAATGGAATATTGTTGAGCCATGAGTAGGCACCCCCACCGAGTAGGTGATAATCGAGTGTGAGACCGAGCATACCCTGGCTGTTGAAAATCTGAAGCACATCTTCATCGCACAAATTGATGCTCCAGTTGAGGAACCCGTTTTGATGGCTGTCGTCCGTTTCCAGTCCTTTCTTGCTGCGGTCAATTTGATTTTGAAGGTAGTCAGTGGCGGCATAGCCTGCGTGACTGGCGATGACCGGTATCTGATTTTCTTTGTTAATGCGGTTGTGTGGCTCAACGATGTTTTTGTAGTAGGTGAGGCGTGCCGCTGCGCTCATGTGATGCACATCGATGAGTATGCGCGGTGAACCGGTGGGCTCGAGCACGCGCGTGAGGCCAAGAAGTTCGCGCCAGACATCCAGACAACCAGCTAGTGCTCCTTCGTTTATGCCTTTGCGCTGATCAAACAGCAGTGATGCTGGTAAAGAAAAACTCTTCGTGTGACCGCAGAATACATTATGAAAATGCTGCGCAAACGTGATGTAAAAGGGGCGATGTTGCCACCTACTGACCGGTCCATTTTCAAGCGCTTCCTCACCTTTGAGTTGGCGTATGCGACTTTTGACGGTGTCCAGGTCTACATCGATCGGACGCTGGCCAGGACGGTGGTCTAAGTCTTCGGGGTTACCAACACCAAGGGCATGTATGCCTCCAAGTGTAGGCACGATGAAAATCTCATTGCCATCTGGGTCAATGTTTATTTCGTTGCCGCTTGCTGCGAGCGTGTAGGCCCCATGCCAGGTGCGTGGAATGCCTGTGTTGTCAATCTGTATTTCGTACGGAGTAGTGGTGTATTGGCCCGAGCGCTCAAGGAAGAATTGATATTCGTCTTTGAGGGCTTCGAAATAATCATAGTGACCGTTTTGCAATTTCTTTACCTGGCAAGGTTTGAGGTTCATGCTGCGTGAGCAGAGAAATATCATATCGCCATGGGTGAAGTTCATGCGAGGGTCTCGCTGATGTAATTGCTTCAGCAGCCATTCGCAGGTTTCCTTATCGCCATCATTGTGCCATCGTTCATGCAGTTCGATCATGAACTGTTTGTTGAATCGGCTGCCACTGATGCCGCTAAAAAATCCTTTTTCTATAGGAGAAAGTGATGCAAAAACCAAGCGTGTATTTGAGCGCAGGCACTTGGCAAGATCGGCTTGGCTATAACCTGCTTGTCCTTTAGGGCGAACCAACCGGTCGGGGCTGCTTGGTGGTATTGCCCATGGATGGCGGTGGCCTTTATCTTCCTTATCCTGCAAACGCACATGGTCGTATGCGAAGGCGGCCGGATGCGAATGTAAATCTGCGTACATAGGTTTCTTTAGTTAAGCCAGAGCTCTGTGAATTTCATTTTCTGCACTTCCTTCAACGTGAGCATGGATGCGTTCAGGCGTCCAGCAAGCTTGGTATATCCGGGAGTTTCATTTCCATCGGTAAGCATGATCACGGGCACTTGCATGTTGATAGAGAACATTCGTAATGACCGCACCATTTCAAAACCAGTAACCACCGGCAAGTCATAACTGCTGATGACCAAATCATAGTGCTTGGTGCGAGTCTCAGAGAGACCCACCCAACCGCAAGTCACGCACGTGACTATACATTGCGGAAGCTGATCTTTGATGTGGTCGGCAATCGATGCCTGCCGGTGAACTACCAGAACCTTCATAAACTAAACAGTAAACCCAATAATTGTCTTTAAGTAATATCGCAAACTGTGCTTACTAAGGTTTTAGCCAAAATGGGACCAAGTGCAGATGTTCCTGCAAATCGCACAGGGTTAGTCAGAAAAAGTTCGTTTTTGAGCCATTTTAAAAAAACGTCTAAGAATATTCTTAGAAAACGGGGTGTAGACTCTTAGAAAAATCAGAAAAATAGTATTTAACGGAAATGGAATTTTTCCAAAATCGGGCAAAACAGAGATTCTAAATGTTAAAAATGGGTCAGCGGATAAGCCCCATTTCGTAAGCTGCACGCACCATTCCTACAGTAGTTTTCACCTCTAACTTGGTTTGGATATTTAGCTTGTGGGAGAAAACGGTTTTTTCATTTATGCCCAGCACTGAGGCGATTTCTTTGATGGTGTTGTCTTCGCAGATCAGGCGCAGCACCTCCTGCTCGCGCCCGGTGAGTAATGAGACAGCAGAAAAATCGGGGCGCCTGGCTCTAAGCTGGTTGCGCATACTTTTGCGCAGCACCGATACGAGGAGATCGTTGTGATAAAAATCTCTGTCCACCACGGCATGGATGGCCCGCTCAAGTTCAGTGGGATCACTACTTTTTAATAGAAAAGAATTCACTCCAATTTCAATCATGTGCAAAATGGATTTCTCATTGTTGTGCATGGTGAGGATGATGATCTTGATATCAGGATATTTGAGCACGATTTGTTCGGCACAATCTACTCCGTTCATCACAGGCATCTCCAGATCAAGGATAACCACGTGTGGTTGTTTCTTTCCTACCATCTCCAGGCACTTCAATCCGTTTTCGGCATCCGTTACGGTATTGACGCGCGGAAAGGTTTGAACCAATTGAGAAAGGGCCTTTCTAAAAATGTGATGATCGTCAACTACGCAAATATCAATCTTATCCATTGAGCAATATTGAATGTATAACCATTCTGTTCAAATACGGCTGTCATTCTCCACCTTCAAAAAGGAGATCGGCACGTCATTATTTTAACCTCTCCTGTTCATAAAGGAATAGATTCTTTCAAAGATAAGTCAATTAATTAGGCGTTGGTCAAAAAAATTTATGGATGGGTTTCCTCAATATGTTTAAAGATTCAAACTAAACACGGTCGTTTATTGAGACACTCTGGTAATCATCTGGTCTTTGGTGTGTATACCTTGGTTACAAGTAACCGCAGGTTACTGTTAGTGCTAAAATCAGCCTGTGGGAATTATTCCTACGGGATGAGTTTTTGATGTTTACGGATTTACCTTTAACACGAAATATCCCAGATTAAAAATTTTAAATATTGAGGAAGATGATTACCATCAGGCAGGCTACACAGGAAGACACAGTATCCATTAGCCACTTTCAGCAGAAAATGGCGATGGAAACAGAAAATGTTCGGTTGGATCCGACCGTGCTTGCGGAAGGGTTGAAGCAATTGTTTGAAGATCCCGCCAAGGGAAAATATTATGTGGAGGAAGATGATGGCGAAGTTGTTGGTTGCATGATGATTGCCTACGAGTGGAGTGAGTGGAGATGTGGTAATGTGTTGTGGATTCAGTCGGTATACATCAAGCCATCACATCGGGGCCAGTGGGTGTTTAAAAAAATGTATGAGTATATTCAGAATCTGGTTACTCCAGAGTCCGGCTATCTGGGTATTCGCCTGTATGTAGACAAAACGAATGCAGCAGCACAGAAGGTTTATGAAAAATTGGGAATGAATGGTGAGCACTACCAGGTGTATGAATGGATGGCCCCTTGATCTCAGCCTTGTTGAATGATTACCTTAGCGTCTTGGGAAAACTAACTTTAGTCCGCGTTTTCTTTTGCCCCCCACCTCTATAAAGAAGCGTGACTCGCGCAAATTACTCTGGTGATCCCATAAATAATGGGTGCCCATTTTGCCTTCTTTGATACTTTGTGTGGTCGTGCGAGTGAGCCAGTATGAATTCATTTGACCGGGAAGCATGGCTCCTGTGCCCGATAATATTGGAGACTGATTGATATTTTGTGTTTGATTGGCCAGCAACAATTTGTCTGCCTTAGTCTTGTTTGGCTTTGTATCTAAGACAAACATATTTACCGCTTTTGCATGGGCACGAAATTGTGCGTCAACAGAAACACTCATGATGTAAACAAAGCTACACGTGCAGATGAATCGTTTATAATTCATTTCATGAAGTTAAAAACTTTAGCCGAAACTGATAACTTAGAATAAACTTTCCAATGCCCATGTCCGAAGTATTTCGTTGCCCTTGGTGTCTTAAGTTTGAACAATACATTCAATACCATGATGAAGAGTGGGGCGTGCCCGTGCATGATGACTGCGTGCATTTCGAGTTTCTGATTCTGGAAGGAGCGCAAGCAGGATTGAGTTGGGCAACGGTTTTGAAGAAGCGGGATGGCTACCGTAAAAACTTTGCTGACTTTGATCCGGTTAAAGTTTCGCGCTTCAATGATAAGCGCATCGAAAAAATTTTACTGGATCCGGGTATCATCCGAAACAAATTGAAAGTGCACGCTGCCGTGAATAATGCAAAACGATTTCTGGAAGTGCAGATGGAATTCGGAACATTCGACAACTACATCTGGGGCTTTGTCAATCATAAGCCCATTGTGAATAAGTGGGAGACATTAAGTCAGGCGCCTGCCACAACAAAGGAATCGGATGCATTAAGTAAAGATTTAATCAAGCGAGGATTTAAGTTTGTTGGATCCACGGTGATCTATGCCCATATGCAGGCGTGTGGCTTGGTCAATGATCATTTGGTGGATTGCTGGAGGCACAAGAAGGTGTAAATGGCATTTTAACGAGCGTCCATTTTATAAAAGCTCAACAATAGTTTAAAATACACTCGGCACTTAAGCATGAAAAAACAAAACCGGTTAGCGTTCTTTTGGATATTGCTGTTATTAATTTCATTCCAAAGGCTTTACGCACAGCGGCCCAATATTCTTTTCATTCTTGCAGATGATATGAGTTACCCCTATTCCAGTGTGTATGGAGATCCGGTAGTCAAAACACCTAATCTGGAGAGATTGGCCCAGCACGGAGTAACATTTACCAATGCGTATAGTGCAAATCCTTCCTGCACTCCATCGAGAGCTGGAATTCTTACGGGTCGTTATCCTCACAAGCTGGGTGAAGCAGTCAATCTGGTTGGAAGGCTGGATGCATCTATTCCCACGTATGTCCATTCGCTGCGCAAAGAGGGATATGAAGTAGCGTTTGATCGGAAGGGCTGGGGCCCTGGTGATTTTACTCAAATGGGCTACAAGGAAAACCCTGCCGGCACGCAAGTTGAGTTTCAGAAGATGCTCAGTCAGCTGCCGAAAGAGAAGCCATTCTTCTTTTGGTTTGGCACCAATGATCCACACCGGACCTTTCCGTTTGGAAAAGGAAGAGTTTCAGGCATTGATTTAAGTAAAATAAAAGTTCCTGCTTTCTTGCCGGATGTCCCTGAAGTTCGAGGTGATCTCGCAGATTATTTTTACCTGATCAAGCGATTGGATGATGAAGTAGGAGAGCTCCTTAAAGCGCTGGAGCAAACAGGCAGATTGGAGAATACCATCATTGTGATGTCTTCGGATAATGGGATGCCTTTTCCTCATGCAAAAGCAAACTTATATGACTATGGCACACGTGTTCCATTGATCATCTCCAGCTTTTCTAAAAAGGTAATACAAAACAAGAGGAATGATTCCTTCGTCAACCTGATCGATTTGACTCCCACTTTTTTGGAATTGGCAGGCGCCAGAAATATACCGCAGATGGACGGCAAGAGTTTGATGCCTGTGCTTACTGGACAAGCTACGGCCCATCGCAATGAAGTTTTTTTAGAGCGCGAGCGTCATTGCATGGCCCGCAATGAAATGGATAGAGGCGCAGGTTATCCGATGCGTGCCATTCGTACCAATGAATTTTTATATATCGTTAACTTACGCTACTACCGCATGCCCGGTGGCGATGAGGAGATGCCTGGCACAACTTCTGAATTCGGTGATGTGGATGGTGGCCCAACCAAAGCATTTATTCTTGATAACCGCAATGATCCTAAAGTGAAACCATTTTTTGATTTAGGCTTTGGGAAACGCCCGGGAGAAGAATTATATGATTTAAGAAAGGATCCATACAATGTGAATAATGTAGCTGAGGTAGCGGAGTATGTATCTGCTAAAAAAGAGCTCAGCGAAAAATTATTGCAGTGGATGCAAGGTGAAAAAGATCCTCGCATCAATGGTGGCGGTGATGAAATCGATCGCTATAAACCAACTACGTGGGCGTGGATTACCAAGTGGAGTATTGAGTTTGTGAAGGAATAATTGGGATATACGAAATAGCTCTATCTCAAAGAAGATATTTTATAAACGCATACAGGCCCAACACGAGCAGCGTAACCCCCGGCACCATCTTCACGATTCTATTATCTTTTACATAGTGGGCAAGCCGCTTGGCAAGGAATGCAAAAATGATGAGCAGGATCATCACCCCCACGGCTGTGCCCAATACATAGCTGTGCACGAGCCAGGGAGTTGATAAATCAATCCAACCTTGGGATTTTAGAAATGCAGTATAAGCAACCCAGAAAGGAATAGCCATTGGATTGAGAATGCTGAGGATAATACCTCTGCGAAAACCACTTTCATTAAAACGCACCGAAAACTCGCTAGGCTTACGTGCCGACCAAATAGAAAAGGCACCAATCACCGTCATTACAATGGCAGTAATAAGTTGAAAGTTGTCAACGATTAAAGGAGAAGAAGTTACCCAATCTTCAAACACCACACCGATCCAGGCATATGGATATTCGATGATGGAAACAGCCAATGCAAAGCGAAGAGCTGTTCTAACTTTTTGTTCCATGCCCAACTGCAGCACAGCCAGGTTAAGTGTGCCCGGAGGAATCGAGCCTATGAAACTGATGATTATTCCAACTAGAAACACCTGAACAATCATACTCCGGGGTCCATGTATTTTTTTACTCGCTTATAGATCTGTTTGCCTTCCCGAAGAGAAAGGTAAGGAACTCCGCGTTCATGATTTTCTTTACTTACGCGATAGAGATTGCGCCAGTGGGTGATCAACACACCGATTGCCTGGACTAATGAAGAGCCTGGATGATAGACATGAGCAGGCTCGGCACCGCAGCCATTCAACTCCATGATCTTTACGTTGCCACTTTCCAAATCCTGCAACGAAGCACACCGTAAATCATAACGACCAAAGTAAAAGCCATTGATTTGCTTGCTGATGGCATCGAAAGAAGCGGTTAGCTTATTGTTGATCAGATGATTGAAATTTAAAAAGGTAGTACCTAAACAATGATTGCCAATAGACACAAGTTCGATCTTCATGCCTGAAGGTATGATTTCTGACAAACGATCGGCATACATGATACGAAGCGCATTCCATTGAATTTTAGCTCTGTCTTTTTCCAGAATTAATTCCTGTAATGGTTTCTTGCC
>JANOUH010000014.1:0-1706 GCA_031416795.1 Cytophagales bacterium
GTCATTCCAATATCATGTTTAGCATGTCTACCAGTGAAGGAAAAAAATGGTCAAAGCCATTACAGATCAATCAGAACCCGGGCGATTGTATGGATGATGATAACACAGCCGAAGGAGCAGTGCCTGCAGTAGATAATCTGGGTAAAGTATTTGTGACATGGGCCAGTCATGGAAATATATATTTTGATCGCTCTTTTGATGGAGGCACAACCTGGCTTGGCAATGATTTATTGATTGCCAAACAGGAGGGAGGCTGGTCGATGGATATTCCAGGACTGAGTCGAAGCAATGGTATGCCTGTGTTAATGATAGACAATAGCAAAGGCCGCTTGCGCAATAGTTTGTATTTGGTGTGGGCCGATCAGCGAAATGGTACGAACGATACCGACATATGGTTCATGCGATCTACCAATGGAGGCGATATGTGGACACAGCCCATGCGTATTAACCAGGATGGACCCGGCAAACATCAATTCCTACCATGGATGTCGGTAGATGAAGGCACTGGCTATATTTATATTATCTATTACGATCGCAGAGCGTATGATGATTTACAAACAGATGTGTACATCGCCTACTCTACTGATGGCGGTAGCACATTCAAGGAAAAGAAGATCAGCGAAAGCCCATTCGTTCCTACGGATGCAAAATTCTTTGGAGACTACACAAACATCGCTGCACACCATGGTGTGATCGCACCCATCTGGACCCGCATGGACGATGGAAAGACAAGCGTTTATACCGCAGTGATAAAAGATTCAGATCTGTTTAAAGATAAGTAAATCGAAAACTAGCAATTCTTACTTTCTACATCGCACGCCTCACCTTCCGTGGTAGCGACTTCTGTTCCTATTTGTTTCAGTGCCTGAATAAAAACATCGGATGGTTGGGCACCGGATATTCCGTATTGATTGTTGATGATGTAAAACGGAACTCCGCTTACACCTCGTTGATGGTTTAGCTGTTCCAACTCGTTTACTTCCTCCAATCCTTCCTCCGAATCCAGCAATGAAATAACGCGTGCTGCATCCAAACCAACCGAGGAAGCAACCGATACCATATTTTCTTTTTTGGTTAAATCAATACCCTGTTCAAAGTATGCTTTCATGAAAGCTTCTTTAGCTTCCAGTTGTTTGCCTTCTTTTTTTGCTAACCAAATCACACGATGAGCATCTTTTGTATTGGGTGAAATACGTTGCTTATCGAAATGGAATTGTAATCCTTCCTCTGCGGCAACGTGGGTTACATGGCTGATGATTTGATTGTATTTTTCTTCACTGCCAAACTTCTTAGTGAGATATTCTTTCTGGTCAAATCCTTCCTTGGGAGTTTGAGGATTTAATTCAAACGGAAGGTAGCTCACCTCAAAATCAAATTCATCGTTGAGGGCTTTCATGGCCTTTTCAATTCTTCGTTTGCCAATAAAACACCATGGGCATACTACATCGGATACAATATCAACTTTAATAACAGGTTTGGTCATGGACATAAATTTTAGTGACAACGAAGTACAATAATCAATAAGTTCAACCGATGTTTAATCGATTTGTTTATCAGGTACTTACCATTAGCAATTCAATTAATTAATGGTAAATCTTAAACCATTATGCTACTTTTGTGTTCCAAAATTGAAACAACACAAAAATGACTCTAACAGATCAAACAAAATTCAAGGTAAAAGACCTTTCTCTGGCTGAATGGGGCCG
>JANOUH010000015.1:0-4080 GCA_031416795.1 Cytophagales bacterium
AAAACTGTGGCGGTCTATTCTACTGCAGATCGCGAAAGTCTTCACGTTCGTTTTGCCGATGAAGCTGTTTGTATTGGTGCACCACCCAGCAAAGAATCGTATCTCAATATACCACGCATCATTTCAGCAGCGGAAATTACCAATGCTGATGCCATCCATCCAGGATATGGTTTTCTTTCTGAAAATGCGGAGTTCTCAGCCGTGTGTCATGAATACGGAATCAAGTTTATTGGGCCAACTCCTGAAATGATCAGGGCAATGGGTGATAAAGCTACTGCAAAAGCTACCATGATAAAAGCAGGAGTACCTTGTATACCCGGATCAGAAGGACTGCTCGATTCCATAGAACAAGGAATTCAGATCGCTAAGGAAATAAAATATCCTGTTATTGTTAAAGCAACGGCAGGTGGTGGCGGAAAAGGGATGCGCATTATCAATGATGAATCAGAATTTAAAAAAGCTTGGGACGATGCCAAGCGCGAAGCAGGAGCCTCATTTGGAAACGATGGACTTTATCTTGAAAAATTTGTTGAAGAGCCACGCCATATTGAAATACAAGTAGTAGGGGATCAATACGGAAAAGTCTGCCATCTCTCTGAACGTGATTGTTCAATTCAAAGAAGACATCAGAAATTAGTAGAAGAAACTCCATCTCCAGTAGTAAGTCAGGAATTGCGCGATCGTATGGGTGAAGCCGCCATTAAAGGAGCAAAGGCGATCAACTATGAAGGAGCTGGAACCGTAGAATTCTTAGTTGACAAACATGGCGACTTCTACTTCATGGAAATGAATACACGTATTCAGGTAGAGCACCCGATTACCGAAGAAGTAACCAATTATGATTTGATCAAAGAACAAATTAAAGTAGCAGCGGGTGTGCCCATATCAGGTACCAACTACTACCCTAACTTGTTTGCGATGGAGTGTCGTATCAATGCAGAAGATCCCGCTAACGGATTCCGTCCATCACCAGGTAAAATCATTAACCTCCATAAGCCAGGAGGTCATGGTGTTCGCGTGGATAGTCATGTGTATGCGGGCTATACCATTCCACCTAACTACGATTCAATGATCGGCAAACTGATTGTGACAGGTCAGTCAAGAGAAGAAGTGATTACCCGAATGAAACGTGCCTTGAGTGAATTTATTATTGAAGGTGTTAAAACCACCATTCCCTTTCATCTGAAACTAATGGACAATGCCGTTTTTAGATCAGGTAAGTTTACGACCAAGTTTCTGGAAACATCTTTTGATTTTTCAGAGTTGAAATAAAGGTATTAAACATGAAAAAGGCTATACTTTTAAGATAGCCTTTTCAATCATTATATTTTTTTATACGTACTGGTTCAGCATAACAGGCATCACCAGCATCAATATATCTTCTCCTTTATCTTTTTCTGCAGGAATAATTACACCTGCCTTGTTTGCTGCTGACATGTTTAACTTGATCTGATCTGTATCCAGATTGGTAAGCATCTCAATCAAAAACTTTGCATTGAATCCAATTTCAATATCTTCACCTTCATGCTCGCAAGAAAGACGCTCGTTGGCTTCATTTGAAAAATCAAGATCTTCAGCAGAAACCTGCAACTCACTTCCTGTAATTTTCAAACGTACCTGATGCGTTGTCTTATTCGCGTAAATAGAAATACGCTTCAATGATCCTAACAATTCCGTGCGACTGATTGTCATCTTGATCGGGTTTGTTGAGGGGATTACATTTTCGTAATCCGGGAATCGCTCATCAATCAAACGACAGATCATCCTAATATTTCCAAACTTGAAGAATGCATTTGACATGTTGAAGTCTATGCTTACATCTGTATTTTCAGTTGGAAGAGTAGCCTTCAAAAGATTCAACGCTTTGCGTGGAATGATGATTGAATTGCCATTATCAGATTTAATATCAGTTCTTCTGTAACGCACCAAACGATGTCCGTCCGTAGCTACGAAGGTTGTATTTTTTTCTCCAAGGTTTACATAAACACCCGTCATGGCAGGCCTCAACTCGTCATTGCTAGTGGCGAAAATGGTGTTGTTGACCGCTCTCGCCAATACCTCTGAAGAGATCGCTGCTGAGAAATCATTTGATACCGCAGGAACTTTGGGGAAATCAGTGGCATTTTCACCTGCCAATTTATAACGACCATTGTCTGAGCTTATCTCAATGCTGTAGGTCGACTCATCGATCGAGAATGTAACGGGCTGATCTGGAAGATTTTTTAATGTATCTAAAAGAATTCTGGCAGGCACAGCGATATTTCCCTTCTCCTTAGACTCAATTGTGATCTCAGTGATCATAGAAGTCTGAAGGTCAGAAGCAGTAACAGTTAAGTTGGTTTTATCTATTTCAAAGAGAAAATTTTCCAGAATGGGCACTACAGGGTTTGTGGTGATTACTCCATTGATATTAGAAAGTTGCTTCAGCAAATAGCTTGAGTTAACGATAAACTTCATTGCAAATCAGTGGTTTGTGGTTGTATAAGGAGGTAAAGTTAGAAAGAAAAACCAATCTGAAAAATGCAGTTTTCAAAGGGAAATTATTGATCAAAATGACCCTTTTTACGGTCGAGACGAATAAGGTCTTCCCGGCTTATAAACAGTGCCTGACCATCACCTAGTTTGCCCAAAATAGCCGGATCCTGTTTAATTGGAGGGTATAGATCAAGTCGATACGTGCGATTGGCAATATCTGATACTTCGATTGAATAGTAAGGTGTAGTTGCCAGAATGCTATCGTAAACAACTGATTCGCCTGCAGGTAAATAACGGGCCGCCTCTACCAACGAGACTGCATCCAGAAAATCATTCAACCTGGTGGTGTCAGCACTAGGGTTACCTTCAAGGCCAAAAAACTTGTTTTGAAATGAGATGGCAAAACTTTCTTTCTCATTTCCCGCAAAGGAAGCAGTAAGGCGTTTGAAGTTCTGCCACTTGAAATTAAAAATCCGTTTATCACGCCAATCGTAAGAATTCAATTCAAAAATGGCAGCAACATAAACGCGATAACCTGGAATGGTAACCAAATAAGGGGCACCACTACCCGTAAGTTCATAATAGGTTTCTGATTTACGATCATTGCCGCCTACCACAAAACTCTTCTGTAAAGTTTCACCCTCAAATAGCTTTACCTCCACTCCCGTTTTATTGATTTGTTGATGAATCGAATCACGAAGGCGTTGAGCAACCGGTCTTCTCGGTTCTGTTTGAAGAAGTGTTGCAAAAAAGACTTTAATCAATTGTCGATCGGCTTCGAAAGAATTGTTCACCACCCACTTTGTACCGTCAAAATGAAGTTCTATTTGCTCATTTGATTTCTTTAAGATGACCCGGTCTATCTTGGTTTGATCGACAACCTTAAACAGATTTTTGTCTACCAATATTTTGTCACTAGAATTCCCAAACAGGATAATCAAGATCAGAAATACTGTCAAGGCCAACAGTGAAATCAACAGATAGATATTATTACTTTTCCGCATGACTCAGAACTTCGAGTATTTTAACTTTCTCCAATACGATCGTGAAAATCCAAAAGCGATCACCAATAACAAGGGCACCAATAAGTTTATCACTTGCCAAAACAATTGTTCTTCCTTAATCTTCTCCTTGTCAAGTGGGCGAATCTTTATTTCTTTATTGCGTGCTTTAATCAAACCATCCTCATCTAATAAATAGGCGATCGAATTCAGTAATAAATCCTGATTGGCAAATGTGTACTGCGTGAACGGATCAAATCCTAATGCTTGAACGCTGCCATCACGTGGATTTACATCATTGCGAATAATATCACCATCGGCTATCACAATAATTTTTGTAGAGGTGCTTTCCTCTTGAAAATTTTTAGCATCGGCTCCATCAGGAGCAAAACGGTTTTTAAATACAGAAGTGAACTTGCCTTCCAACAAATATCCAATCGGTATTTTCGCTTCATTAAATTCTCCTGATTGCAGCTGATTGCGTAAATCATTTACGCCCACTTTTACTGGAGCCACCGCCTTTCGGGAATATGGAGAAGAGAACAGTAACGGAGTCTTCTTTATTCCAACAGATTTAATCGTATCCATGCTGCTGGTGAATTTG
>JANOUH010000016.1:0-11335 GCA_031416795.1 Cytophagales bacterium
GAAGGAGCAGGTATTTTTTAACCCGGGCACGATAGGAGTAATGCCGCGGGTTGTGGTAGATCGTGTAACCAGGCACATGAATTACGTTGCTACGAATCCGGCCGACTGGGCCTACAAAGATGATAATGCAGAGCGCTTCATAACTGGATATCAACATTTGTTATTCATCCGCAATAAAGTGGGTAAACTTCTAAATTGTGATCCTAAGGATATCGCTCTCACCGATAATACTACCCATGCCATGAGTTATATCGCTCAAGGTATGGAACTGAAAGCGGGCGATGAAATTATCACGAGTAACCAGGAGCACGGAGGTGGAATATCTTCCTGGAAAGTGCGCGAGAAGCGTGATGGGGCTGTCGTAAAAATAGTAGAGATACCAAAGCCGATACATAGCAAAGAGGAAGTCATCGATATCATTGTGAAGTCATTCACCTCTAAAACGAGAGTGTTGATGTTATCGCACATGATATCCGGAAGCGGTGCGATACTTCCCGCAAAGGAAATTTGTGCCGAAGCAAAGAAGCGCGGCATTTTCACCGTATTGGATGGAGCACAAACAACAGGGCACATTAAAATTGATCTGAACGATATTGACTGCGATGCTTACGTAGGTTGTTTTCATAAATGGATTGGTGCGCCTGCCGGAACGGGTTATATGTTTGTAAAACCTGAATTCATCAAAGACATCTGGACAACCGTAGCAAGCTATCGTTGGGATAATCATGAGGATGAGGGTTTTCGTTTTACACAGCGGGGCACAGGAAACTTCTCTATGATCGAAGGCCTGGATGCCGCATTGGATTTTTATTTTCAGATCGGTCCCGACAAGGCTTTTGAACGTATCAAATTTTTAGGCGATCGCCTGCGCGAAGGGTTGCGAAAAATTAGTAAAGTAAAAATCTATTCTCCTCAGGATAATGCCATGTGCGCAGGCATCACTGTGTATAATATCGATGGATTTACCGGCACAAGGCTTCAAGATACCTTTTGGGAAAAGGCAAAGATGAGACCTCGCGCTTCGGGTGATGTATTTGGGGTGCGTCATTGCACTCATATTTTTAATAGTGTAGAAGAAATTGATAAGGCGTTGAGTATTGTTAAACAATTAGCATCATAAGAAATGATTTATCATATCGCAACTTCAGAAGATTGGAATCTGCATCTTACCAATTCAACGTATGAGCCGCAGGCATTTTCGAAAGAGGGATTTATTCATTGCAGCACGAAAGAGCAAGTGCCTGGGGTATTGCAACGATACTATGCGGGCGTGAAGAATTTAATTTTACTTCATATTGAAGAAAGTAAACTCACGGCTTTGTTGAAGTATGAAGGGGCTACGAACGGAGAATTATTTCCTCATGTATTTGGCCCGATTAATAAGGAGGCAATCGTGACTGTTGAAAACTTGTGATAGATATTTGAGCTACGGTGATTGTTTAATTTTTGGCAGCAGAGGCCAATCGCTTCATGAGCGCCCAGTATTCTCTTCCATAGCCCGCGAATATTTCTTCACCTGCTTTGATGTTTCGCGTGGCTTCAATGAAGCATCGTTTGCCTTCGCTTACAAATTCTGAATTATTTCGGATCCCTTCCAGGCGAACCAATCCTCCTGCATCATTGGCATAGCGGGCCAATGTTTTTACAGCCTTCAGTCCATTGATCACCACATTTCTATTGATGTACATGAGGTAGCCATTGATGCCATCCTCATCTTTCACTTCACGCCACGGTTGTATGCGACCTTTGTATTCGACAATACGTGTTCCTTTTGGAATATCGATTTTAGTAAACAGTCCTTTACCCGCCTTGGGTAATCCGGACTTC
Source organism: Cytophagales bacterium (assembly GCA_031416795.1). Taxonomy (GTDB): domain Bacteria; phylum Bacteroidota; class Bacteroidia; order Cytophagales; family Cyclobacteriaceae; genus ELB16-189. Next base: position 1,828 of record JANOUH010000016.1, read on the forward strand.
TTGATGATCAAATGTTTTTCAAAAAGAGCCAACTCAGCTAAGATTGACTTGGTGGAAGGTTTGGCTTTTCAGTAAGTGCAGGTAAAGCATCCAATTCCTGGTAAAGTGTAGGAAGCCGGTGTATACATTCAATGATGTCCTTGAACTCCAGCAGTAACCTGGTTTGAAGCAAGCCCATACGATTTCCGATGTCATCTTTTTGCACATCAATGATCAGGTTGTCCAATGATTGATTGAGCAATGAAATTAGGGCGTTATATTTTCCTTCCAGCTCCGGAGTAATAGCCTTGCCGGTTTCAATGTATTGAGAGATTAACCCGATATACTCACCAGTTGATTTCTCAATGGCGTTCATCAACTCACCATATTTTTTCTTGGGTGCGGAGTGGTGATTCGTAACGTGTGTAAAAATAATATCACTCACTAATTGCACGCTTTGATAGAGATCTTGCATTTTATCAAACACCAGAATATAAAGCCGGCCAGTAGGCAAATTGCCTTTGTTCATTTTGCGAACGAGCTTAATAATTTTAGTATCCACCTTATCATTTTGCTCTTTTAATTTTTTTAATTCAGTGCGGGATTTCTGGAGCAGGTCCGGATTTTCACTCATCAGTGCTTTTAAGCTATGAGCCACCGCCAACTGCACGGTCTTCAATGCTTTTACCGAATTGAATTTACTTTCACTCAGTGCAAGCTGAATGTTAAATTGTTTTACATCCAATAACATATTCTCCTCTTTCGCTTTTGCCTCGTCACGATTAAATACTACGTGACTGCGTATGAGAAGGAATGCAGCTACTGCCGACAGCACGAGCGGTCCTGCAACATCTGTTTTATACATAATGAAGGCCAACAATCCACTGGCTAATAATGCAACCACGGCTGTAATCAGCCAACCTGCAATGACATTGATAACACCGGCAACACGATACACGGCACTTTCGCGACCCCACGCCTGATCTGCAAAGGATGTTCCCATCGCTACCATGAACGTGACGAATGTGGTGCTCAACGGAAGTTTGTTAGATGTTCCGTAAGCAATCAATGCGCTGGATACAATAAGATTAATACTGGCACGGATCAAATCAAACGAAGCCATATCGGATTCTTCCGGTGACGTACTTTTATTTTCCTGTTCAAATCGATTAGACAAGATTGCAGACCAACTTTTGGGCATCACCATTTCCATTTTACTGCCTACCCAAATAGCACTACCCACCAATGCTTTTGATACTACGTTAGATTTAAAACGTTCATCGCCTTCATCTTGTCTTCCTAATGACACTTCCGTTTCTGTCACTTTGCGACTCTTGGCATTGAACCATAACGTGAGTACCATCACTAATCCACCAATCAGCAGAAGCCAGTACGGAGTTTCAATCTTGGAACTTAAAATCTCCATCGTGTATTCATTGGCAGGCACACCCGATGCAGCCCACGATTGGAAAGAAATAAGACCGGCCACAGGCACACCAATAAAATTTACCAGGTCATTTCCGGCAAAGGCCATGGCCAGCGAAAATGTTCCCATGAGCACTATGGCTTTCAATGGATTGATATCTTTCCACCACATGAGCACCTGTATGAAAATAGACCAGAACACAACCGACACCACCATAATCTGCCAGGTGTTACTCATGATCCATTTAATTTGACCATCGGTAATAAATGCGCTCCCCTTAGCCCCTTTAATTAATAAGAAGTACACAATGGCCGAAATGGCAAGACCGCTAAAAATGGCTCCGTATCTTTTTAATGTTTTCTTCAATTTGAAACTGAAGATGAGGCGGGCGATATGCTGAATGATTGTGCCAAATATGAATGAAAGAAATACGGAAAGGAAAATCCCCGAAATGATTGTGAGGGCACTGGAGTAATTGATTATTTCAGACCACATTTCCAATCCTTGGCCGCGATCGAATGAGATCATCAAGCCGGTCACTAAAGCAGCTCCCAATAGTTCAAATACCAATGAGACAGTGGTAGAGGTGGGTAAGCCTAGTGAATTATAAAAATCCAATAAGATAATATCGGTGAGCATCACCGCCAGAAATACAATAATGACTTTGTCGAAGGTGAAGAACCCTGGATTAAAAATTCCATTACGGGCAATTTCCATCATGCCACTGGAAAATAGTGAACCCATCACAATACCTAGTGAGGCCACGGTAAGGATAATGTGAAAAGGCGCTACACGCGAACCAATAGCGGAGTTAAGAAAGTTTACCGCATCATTGCTTACACCTACAATCAAGTCAACAACGGCAGTGGCCATTAGAATGACTACAATCACAATATAGAAATCCATGAGTTTAGGGTTCAGGTAGAAAGCCCAAAAATACCTTTAAAATTGGATTTTATAAAAGAAGTATCTTTATGAGATTATGAAGGATTTCAAGAAGTATTATATCATTTCTGCTCCACCCGATCAGGTGTATCTGGCTCTCACCAATGAGGCTACTTTTCAACTTTGGTCTGGTGATGCGGCTGAGATTCAAGCTTTTCCGGGTGGTGAATTTTCGCTTTGGGATGGCAGCATTTTAGGTAAATTTCTTGAGTTGGAGCCCCCGAATAAGATTGTGCAGCAATGGTATTTTGGGGAACAGGCTGAAGAATCGATCGTTACGATTAAGCTACATCCACATGCAGAGGGCACTTCCGTGGAATTGCGCCACACCAATATACCCGATACAGACTTTCAGGATATTAGTGAAGGATGGAATGATGCGTATTTCGGATCGCTGATCGAATTCTACGAAGACTAAACCAGAGAAGAAAAGAAGAGTCTGACTAGACTAATGGAAATGGTAAAGAAAAACTAGTAGTCCGTTGAACGCAGGCTTCGCATTGTCTTTGATCTCAAGCGTCACCTCTACTTCAAACTTGGTGATGCCGCGAAGGTTGGCAATGGAATGAAGTTTGGCACGCAAACGCACTTCGTGATTTACCAATACGGGCTGATTGAATTTTAGTCTTTCAATGCCGTAGTTGATCATCATCTTAATATTTTTGAACTCAGCAATCTGATCCCATAAATGCGGCACTAATGAAAGCGTAAGATAGCCGTGGGCGATGGTACTTTTAAAGGCGGTTTCGGCCGCACGCTTTGGGTCAGTGTGAATCCATTGATGATCGAGCGTGGCGTCAGCAAACATGTTGATTTGTTCCTGTGTGATTTTGAGATATTCCGATACACCGAGTTCTTTGCCCCGGTAGGTCTCAAATTCTTCAAAACTACTGATCACTAAAGCGGCCATAAAGCGATAATTTCTTTTGAACTTCGTACAATATAAAGAAAATCGACAATCAAAAGATAATCGTCCGATGATGGGAGGCCCAAACAATTTACTTTCACAGCCTGTTACACAAGAATACGTATGGAATTTCAAGAGATTTATTTGAGAGGGTTTCTATTGGTAATGAGTCTGATGACCGCGCTATGGATTGCCAGCGTCATGCTAAAGAAAGCCAGTATTGTCGATCCCTTCTGGGGATTGGGATTTGTGGTAGCAGCGGTTTATTATTATTTTAATTCACCCGGAGATGGATTGCGAAAAGATGCCGTGCTGGTGCTTGTTTGCCTCTGGGGCTTGCGACTTTTTATCTACTTGTTTTGGAGAAACTATGGAAAGCCTGAAGACTATCGCTATGCACAATTTAGAAAAGACTACGGACCCCATAGGTATTGGTGGTTGAGTTTCTTCCAGGTGTTTGTGTTGCAGGGAATTTTATTATGGATTATTTCCGCTCCATTATTATCCGCTCAATATTACGGTGATCATGCTTTCGGATTTTTGGATGTGATCGCTATGATCGTTTGGGTGATTGGTTTTGCCTTCGAAGCCGGTGGCGATTATCAGTTAACGAAATTCAAAAATAATCCGGCCAACAAAGGCAAAGTATTGAACACGGGTTTTTGGAAGTTCACGCGTCATCCAAATTATTTTGGCGATGCCTGCGCATGGTGGGGCTTCGCATTATTTAGCGTGGCCGCAGGAAGTTATATACCTGTGTTGAGCAGTGTAATGATGACGTTCTTGTTATTAAAAGTTTCTGGTGTTGCGTTGCTCGAAAAAACATTGAAGACCACAAAGCCCGAGTACGCATCGTATATTCGCAACACGAATTCTTTCTTTCCGTGGTTCCCCAAAAAGTCGTGAGTAGTGTTTAATAAAAGTATTGAAATATCAGGAGTAAGGGCAGGAGGCATACAAGACCATCCGGTTAAAACAAAACCTGAAGTTGACGGTGAGGTGTTAGCCGCCATTGATCCCTCCACCCTGGAAGATTCATTTGTGTATGTGCATTGTTATTTCGAAAATCAATCCGATGACATGCTCATCCGCATCTGGCGATCTACCTATTTGATTGACCGTTCATCCGGCTCACGCTCCGAGCTGGTTCATATAGAGAATATTTCTTACGCCCCCATGTGGACGATGATTCCCAAAAAAGGCACCTTCTCATTCCTTCTCATATTCTCTGCACTCCCAAAAGATTGTGTTGTATTTGATCTTCTCGAAGACATTCCGCAAGCCGGTGGATTTTTTGTTCAGAGCATTAAACGAAATGAACTGGATGTGTATCATGTCGATATTTAGAGCTGCGAGCTTCGAGAAATCTACTCGCAGCTCAAAGCTCGTAGTTCGCAGCTATTTAACAGATTTAGTTTCATCTTTGCCTCTGTGACCAACCAGTATCCTGTATTAGAAATCATTCCTGCGCTGAAACAGGCGCTTCAACAAAATCCCGTAGTGATTTTGCAGGCTCCACCTGGTGCTGGAAAAAGTACGGTACTTCCTTTACACTTATTGGATGAGCCTTGGCTCAACAATAAAAAGGTCATCATGCTTGAGCCAAGAAGATTGGCAGCACGTTCCGTTGCCTTGCGGATGGCAGAAGAAAGAAATGAAGATGCTGGAGCTACCATCGGCTATCGGGTGCGCTTCGAAAGTGTAGTGAGCAAACAAACGCGCATTGAAGTGGTGACAGAAGGAATTCTCACACGCATGATCCAGCAGGATAGTTCATTGGAAAATGTAGGCTTAGTGATCTTCGATGAATTTCATGAACGTAGTTTGCAAGCCGATCTGGCGTTGGCATTATGTTATCAGGCACAACAATTATTGCGTGATGATTTGCGCATCCTCATCATGTCAGCAACATTGGATGGTGAAAAAATTTCTTCTCTGTTCAATCGTGCTCCCATCATCACCAGCACCGGAAAACAATATCCGGTAACGTTCAACTACATACCAGCAGAAAAAGATGTTCACCTTGCTGTAGCAACGAGTCGTGTAATCAGAAAAGCATTGCGTGAGCAATCCGGTGATATGCTCGTGTTTCTTCCCGGTGCTGGTGAAATACAGCGTGTGCTTACATCACTCGAAGAAGAAAATGTCTCCGCACTTGTAGTTCCTTTGTATGGCGATCTCCCTTTTAAAAAACAACAAGAAGCCATTCTTCCTCATCCGCAAGGTTTGCGTAAAATTGTATTGGCTACTTCCATCGCAGAAACTTCGTTAACCATCGAAGGCATCACCACCGTAGTGGATTCCGGTTATGCACGTGTGCCGCGATTCGATCCTCGCAGCGGACTCACACGATTGGAAACGGTGCGCGTCACCAGAGATGCAGCGGATCAACGTGCTGGTCGCGCGGGAAGATTAGGACCCGGAGTTTGTTATCGCCTATGGGCAGAAGCAACACACCACATGTTGCAACCATCACGACAACCAGAAATTCTCGAAGCTGATCTGGCATCGCTCATGTTGGAGTTAGCCAATTGGGGAATACAAAACCTGAATGAACTCACATGGATTACCGCTCCACCCGAAGGAGCTGTAAAACAAGCGCGTGAATTATTACACAACCTCGAAGCCTTGGAAAATAATAAGATTACGACAAGAGGCAAAGAGATGTTGAAGTTGCCAACTCACCCGCGTATTGCGCACATGTTGCTTTCAGTTACACAACCAATGGAAGTATGTCTGGCAACTGATATTGCATCGATGCTGGAAGAGCGTGATCCACTTCAAAAAGAATCAGGTGCCGATTTAAGTTTACGTGTTGAAGTGTTACGAAAATGGCGAAAAGGTGATCGTGTTTCGGCAGAGCGAAATGTATTAGAACGCATCGAACGACTTGCATCATCATGGCGAAGAATTTTTAAACTTCAGGTGGATAACTCGAATCCGGTAGATGCCGAAGTAGGGAAGTTAGTAGCGGAAGCCTATCCCGAGCGCATCGCCCGACAACAAGACAAACAAAGTGTTCGCTATAAATTGGCCAATGGCAGAATTGTTCGTTTGCCCGATCACGATCCACTCATGCGCGAAACGTGGTTGGCTGTTGCTCAACTCGATGCAGGAAGCGGAGAAGGAAAAATATTTTTAGCTGCGCCATTGAATGAAGATGATCTTCTTCATCGTGCAGTTGAAACTGAAATAGTAAAATGGGATGCCGAGCGAGGTATGATCACCGCCAACCTTGAAAAGCGCATTGGCAATGTGGTGCTCTCGAGTAAATCCATATCAAAAGTTTCAGATGAGCAGCGCATTAGAATTTTATGTGAGACCGTTCGCGAAGAAGGCTTAAAATTATTGAGCTGGGATGACGCCCAACGCGAATGGCAGGCCCGCCTATTAAGCATCCGCACCTGGCGACCAGAAGAAAACTGGCCCGATGTAAGTGATGAACATTTATTGAACACCACCGAAGAGTGGTTAGCTCCGTATCTTATCAACGTTTCTAAACGCATCGACTTTCAGCGATTAGAATTACACAACATCGTTGCCGGATTAATTCCATGGGAACTCAACACCAAACTAGATAAACTTGCCCCTTCACGATTACAAGTGCCCAGTGGTTCGTTCATCAAACTGAATTATTTCAATGATGGTCGTTCGCCTGTTATGGAAGTTCGTCTTCAAGAAATGTTTGGTTTACTCGAAACACCCACCGTAGATGATGGGCGCACGAAAATTTTATTACACTTGCTTTCTCCCGGCTACAAACCCGTGCAGGTAACGCAAGACCTTAAAAGCTTCTGGCAAACCACCTATCATGAAGTGCGCAAGGAATTAAGGATGCGCTATCCGCGACATCATTGGCCTGAAGACCCGTGGACTGCAGAGGCCGTAAGGGGAGCAAAAAAACGTCAACATTAAACAAAATCCCTCTCCGTGTATCTCCATGAAAACCTCTGTGCTCTCCGTGTTTAAAACGCCCCTTTTCACTACTGAGAACACGGAGAAGTCACAGAGGATTATCCTTCCGCGTAAGATGGCAGCAATCCAAATATTTATACTTCCTTATAACCCCAAAAATTCCTACATTACCTTTCAAATTTTCCAATCCCATTTTTAAAACAATAAACATCATTTCATATGGCATCCTATTCAATCAATGTAAATGGAGAGAAGCGCACCGTAGATGTATCACCCGATACGCCTTTGTTGTGGGTGCTTCGCGATAGTCTCGGTCTGGTGGGCACCAAGTATGGTTGCGGCATTGCACAATGCGGAGCATGCACCGTGCATCTGAATGGCACGGCAGTACGTTCATGTTCATTGCCGATTTCTACGGTGAAAGAAGCAAACATCACGACCATTGAAGGACTTTCGAAAGAAGGTGATCATCCCGTGCAACAAGCGTGGATGGAAGTAGATGTGCCTCAGTGTGGTTATTGCCAGGCAGGACAGATTATGACAGCCAGTGCATTGTTGGCTAAAACACCCAAGCCTACGGATGCACAAATCGAGACTGCGATGAATGGCAATATTTGCCGTTGTGGCACCTACCATCGTGTGAAGGAAGCAATTGTGTTGGCATCATCAAAAAGTAATAAATAATCCTCTACATGGAGACGATAGCAAAAACAAACATACGTGATTTTCTGAAGTTGGGTTTAGCCGCTAGCGGTGGACTGGTATTGGGATTTCAGTGGAGCAGTTCATCGGCATTGGGCATGGAGGTAATCAATGGATCTGCAGTGCCTGCTGGTGATATTAATTTCAACAGCTACTTATCGATTTCTTCGGATGATGTGGTTACCATATTTTCACCCAATCCGGAATTAGGTCAGAATATAAAAACTTCTTTCCCGATGGTGGTGGCCGAAGAACTGGAAGCAGACTGGAAGAAAGTGAAAGTGTTGCAAGCGCATCTCGATACAAAAAAATATGATCGTCAGCTAACAGGAGGCAGTGGTGCTGTTCCTCATTCATGGGAACGCTTGCGCAAAGCAGGAGCTACAGCAAAACAGATGTTGACCGAGGCTGCTGCGAAAAAATGGGGCGTGTCTGCTTCAACATTGAAAGCTGAAAACGGAAAAGTGATTAATCCCGCCAACGGTAAATCATTTACCTATGGCGAACTCGCGAATGATGCAGCGCTGATTCCCGTGCCGACTGATGTAAAGTTGAAAGACAGAAAAGATTTTAAACTCATCGGCACATCGGTAAGCAATGTTGATAACAAAGAGATGGTTACCGGCAAGCCGTTGTATGGTTTGGATTTCTATCGCGAAGGCATGTTGCATGCGGTGATTACCCGTCCTGAGTCATTTGGCATGAAATTGAAATCAGTAGATAGCGCTGCCGCGAAAGCTTTGCCTGGCATTGTGGATGTAGTGACGTTTAAAAATAATGTTGCTGTGGTAGGTAAGTCTACCTGGGAAGTGTTGAAAGCGCGCAAGGCGTTGAAGATTGAATACGAGAAAGAAGGAAACATTGAAAGCACTTCAGATCACGATCGCATCTTCAAAGAATTATTGGATAAACCCGAAGCCACCGTAAGACGCAAAGATGGTGATGTAGAAGCTGCATTTAAGGGCGCAGCACAAGTGATCAAGCGCGAGTATCAATGCCCGTTCTTATCCCACGCACCGATGGAGCCGATGAACTTCTTTGCGCATGTGCGTGCCGATGGCGTTGAGTTAGTCGGGCCTTCTCAAACTCCGGACAGAGCAAGAAATGCAGTCGCTACTTTATTGAGTGTTGCTCCTGAAAAAATTACACTGGAATTAACGCGCCTTGGTGGGGGCTTCGGTCGCAGGTTGCAGGCCGACTATGCGGTGGAAGCAGCAGAACTTTCCAACATCATCAAAGCGCCTGTGAAAGTAACGTGGACACGCGAAGATGATATGATGGGCGGAAGCTATCGTCCGGCTGTGCGTTATCGGTTTGAAGCAGCGCTTGATCCAACAGGAAAGTTAGTAGGATATAAATTGCGTGGCGTGGGTATCAACTCAGGCAATCCTACACGTGAAGACAACTTCCCTTCCGGAGCTGTTGATAATTTATTGATTGATTCTCATGAACATAAATCACCGATCACAACAGGCGCATGGCGCGCACCGATCACTAACTTCCTTGCCTTTGCCGAACAGGCATTTTTGGATGAAGTAGCATTGGCTGCAGGAAAAGATCCGGTGAAATTCAGATTGGAATTATTAGATCGCGCCAAGACATCTCCGGTGGGTGCCATCAAATATGATATTGAT
>JANOUH010000017.1:0-3032 GCA_031416795.1 Cytophagales bacterium
CTCAGGTTATAGAAAGCAATATTCATGGCTCTGCTTTTCCTGTATTAAGCGCACTTCCTGCTATTAAAACTTCTAAAGGCAGTATTGTTTTTATATCCAGTGCTGCAGGATTGGTTGGCTTGCCCACGGCATCAGCCTATAGTGCGGGCAAGATGGCGCTCACTGCGTTGGCCCAATCACTTAAAATAGAGTTATCAAATACTGGAGTTCATGTTGGAATTGTTCATGTTGGCTTTACGAAGAATGATGATGACAAGCGTGTTCTAAATGCTAAAGGCGAATGGATACCCGTTGCCCATAGACCAGCTTACTTACAACAAACTCAGGAAGAAGTAGCGAACGCAGTGCTTGATTTGATTCGCAAAAGAAGATTCAAATCAATTCTTTCTTTGGTTGGCAAATTAAATGCATTTGCTATTCGCTATTTTCCAGGCATCGTACTTAGCATCATTTCCTATTCGCAAAGGAGAATGGGAAATGTATATAAATCCAAAAGCTGATTCCAACGATTACTTTTGACTTGGCACCGGTGGCGGTCCATCAGGAATATAGGCCTTGTACACCTGCCCTCCTTTGCGTTGATCAAATTCAGCACGCACATCTTTGCGCAATTGTTCGTTCTCGAAAAGATCTACCATGGTCATCGCAAGAGATTTGGCCGCGAGTGTCATTCCTTTATGTCCTATGCTCATGCCTCCACAAGCTACCACACTCCAACCATGCCAGGCCGTATTAGCGGGAGCTGTCGTTGCTATAAGTGTAATCTCAGGAACGATCCAACTGATATCACCCACATCAGTTGAGCCGCCTGTGGGATGTTCTGCTGTTTCTTTCAACGGATAAATTTTTCCATCCAAACCATCTTGCTTACCACCTTGTACTTCCTGAATTTTTTTGGCGAATGCGATTTCATAATCCGTATAAGTAATCGGACCTAAAATTTCTAAGTTCTTTTGAAGCGCTCCGGCTCCTGTGCGATTTACCAGCATTTCATAATCGCCAGTTTGCATAGTAACTTTTGCCTCTACACCTCCAACCATACCTGCACCATGTGCAATTTCTTTCACGCGCTTAAATACTTCTTCTACGCCTTCGCGTTTACTGTCGCGCACCCACATCCATACTTTTGCATACTCCGGTACCACGTTTGGTACATCTCCACCTTTCACGATCGCATAATGCATGCGCACACTAGGGCGCACATGTTCGCGCAACATATTAACTCCGTAAGTAAAAGCTTCTAAACCATCCACTGCACTTCTGCCATTCCATGGATCAGCAGCAGCATGAGCCGCCTTACCTTTAAACTCTACAATGAAATCCACCATAGCCTGTGAGCTTTGGGTGCTCGCGGCAATCTGCACATCCGGATGCCAATCCAAACACACATCTAAATCAGCAAACAGACCATCGCGAGCCATATAAATTTTCCCACCTACTGATTCCTCTGCTGGAGTTCCGTAAAAGCGAATGGTGCCTTTCAGTTTTCCCTGCTGAATCAGTTCTTTAATAGCCACAGCGGCACCTAAACTTCCTGCACCAAATAAATTATGTCCGCAACCATGACCTGCTGAATTTTGTTCAAGTGCTTCTTTAGTCGGTTGTGCTTTTTGTGAGATGCCCGGCAATGCGTCATACTCACCCATGATGCCGATGATGGGTTTGCCTGAACCAAACTCTGCTGTAAAAGCCGTTGGCATGCCCGCCACTCCGCGTTTTACTTTAAAGCCTTGCGCTTCGGCATAATCGGCAAGTTCCTTCGCAGACTTATTTTCTTTCAATGCCGTCTCTGCATATGCCCATATTTTATCACTGATGGAAATTAATTCAGGTTGATGCCTATCAACAGATTGCATCACATAAGTTTTATTTGGATTAACTGCGGCTGTTTTTTGTTTCTGTGAAAATGTGATGGGCACACTCGCCAGCACCAACAGCAGGGTAAGTAATTGCTTCATATTCTATTATAATTTCTTGTCGTTTTTATCTACTACTATCTGTGGAAGATTTTTTACTTTTTCATTGATCGGTGCTACACTCTCTGTGATGATTCGATTTAATTGATTTGTTGCATCTTGCGTTTCTTGTTTCAATTCATCCACACGACCCAATTGTGGTTGTGTTGGTCGGGCTGTGGCTTCATCGACAGCATTAAACAAATCTGCAATTTCCTCTTTCAACCTTGGCTTTTGACGATAGCCCATATTAGGTGGCGGCCTGCGCAGAATTTCATCTTCATATTCTTTTAGCTTTTTAATGGCATCTTCGATCTGACCATTTACCGATCCATCAACACCAGATTCACTTCCCGCTGATTTAATTCTCTCTTTCAATTCTGTCAATTGTTTCAGGGCCTCATCGGTGCGATTAATCAATTTATGAGTTTGTGATAACTGATCGCGTAAAGCAAGTGTGGTTTGCGTTTTCAATTGCAAATCGGATTCACTCACTTTGATGCGAGGATCTGCTCGCACTGTGATTTTTGTTTCTACGGTTTGTCCGTTTGCTTTTACCGTTGCCGTATAAACACCTGGCATAACTACTGGTCGCACAACCGATCCTCCCCATGTACTTTTAGCAGGATGATTTAATTTTTCTTCTTCGGAATATCTCAAATCCCAAATCACGCGATTCACACCTGCTTTGGATAACGTGTCTTTCAAACTTCTTATTTTATTTCCACTCGCATCCGTAAAATCAATGGTGATGGGTTCTTTCGGATCATTCTTTAAAAAAAAATTGATGTAAGCACCAAAGTCCGGATTCTTTGCGCGATATGCCTGATCTCCCTGCTCTTCAATCAATGAGTAATAATTCCAAAGTATCGCAGGGCGTGCGGTAAATACCGCTACCTCTTTTGCTCCAATGGAATTGTATTCTTCCAAAGGTTGAATGTCATCCATAATCCAAAGACCTCTGCCATGGGTAGCAGCTACTAAATCGCGATCGCGTTTGTGCACACGCAAGTCGCGCACCGATACCGGAGGCATGTTGTTGTTGATTTTACTCCATGTCTTTCCTTTATCCCATGA
>JANOUH010000018.1:0-3746 GCA_031416795.1 Cytophagales bacterium
GGTGGTGCCATTTTGAATGACCAGCTCAGGTGCATTGTTTAGAGGGGGAAGAATTTTTACCTGCACATCTACCGTATCGGCTTTATAAATACGGCACTTGTTGGCATTGTCAACCACAATAAACCGAAACAAGAATTTATCTTTTTTCTTCAAATCAATTTTCGTGCACGATAAATTCCATTCAAATAAGGAGGACACTTGTCCAATCCCCGAAGCTTTTGGAAACGAAATACCAAACATACTGAGTGAGTCTCGTTGCTTTACATCCAATACAAGAAGATCATTATCAACAATATCTTTTCCGATAACGGTGAATGATAAAGTTTCATTGATTCTTCGTTCGAGATTTAGAACCCTTCGCTCTTGCGGATCGGTCGTCAGATCCGTATCGATAAAAGGATCGGCATTGCCAGGAAGCAGGACATTCATTTTAAACGTGGTGGTTACGGGTTCGCCTGTGTCACACACATCTTTATCGTTGGCCAAAATATTCACTTCAAAATAAGTCCGCTTTGCAAAATCAAAAATATCGCAGAATGCATCCCATCGAATTTTACCTTTCACGATTCCATTTACGCGCGGCTCATCGATTTGAACGGTAATGCCGGCATCGGATAATATAAATCCATTGTTGGTGATGGAAACAATTATTTCATCATTCTCATCATCGCGTATTTCAAAATCCGATTCATAAAATCCACCTTCGTTAAGTGTGACCGAAATAATGGGATCGATTGGTTTTACAAAGTATGGCTTGGTGTTTACGGGTGGCTGAATGTTTACTTCAATCTTAAGAGTATCACTGAGCGGCAAACTACAGGCATCATCAAAAGCGATGATACCGATTTGATACGGTCCGCCTTCAATGAAAGGACAGGCGGGAAAGCAAATGGTAAAGTCTTGTGTGCTGCCATTTAACAACGTAGTTGATGTAACCTGGGGAAGAATCTCCTTTACATCTTTTTTAAAATTCAGAGACACGGCACGAATGGATATTTTCTCACTGAAGTTGGCTTCAATTTTACTGGCATCCGGATCGGAAACTCTTACCTGAATACAACGATCAGCATTCAAAACGTTGTTGGAGAAACTTACGCTCATCGTATTATTATAAGTGAAATCAGTATCAGTTAATTTTTTCCCAATAATCTGGGGAGGTTCTGCTTGTGGGCACGCGTCTACGACCAGCATTTGAAAATCGCGTCTGCTTAAACCAATTCTTTCACCATTGCGGTATTCATCAATTTGCACGGCAAAAACGAAAAGGCCTTGCGTTCGCGGTGTGGCTGTAAGCAAACCGTCTTTACTGATTTTTAAATCAGGTTTACCATTAATAATGTTAGATAAACTGTAATTGGGTTTCCATATAACTTCCGGATAGGGGCCGGCTGAGGGCGTTGGCAACGCAATGGCAGCAGTCGTGTTGAGTGGAGTAACCAGGGAGTATGCTAATGAATCACCATCGTCATCTATTCCGGCAAAATCAACATAGTAAGGGCGATAGGGGCAAGCAAAATCATTAAGTGGAGGAAACAAACGTGGTGAAGAGTTTATGAAAGGCTCTCCTTTTTTAACTACTGGAGGAAACTCAAGATAAAATGTTTGCCCTGCAGAAATACTGGATCCGGAGGGTATCTGGCTGTAAATGTTGGTGATGGTATAGTTGCGGCAGCAGCGTTCCCATACCACATAATATCCTGCGGGATCGCTATAATTTTCAGGTGATAGGGTAAGCGTAGAAGTGTATAACAACTTGGAGGTTACGATTTCTCCATTGGAGCACTCAGGTTGTGTATAAGGAACATTAGATTCATTAGAAAGTTGTAGCAGTACAGAGCCCATAAGAGCCTTATCTCTTTTTCGATAGATGGTTGCGGTGGCATTGGGGTCTTTCGCTCCTGGGGCACCATTAATTTTATCAAAATAAATAATAAGATTAAGTCGATAATTATATCCTGAAAGATGAACCAACTCAAATTCACCCCCTACGATATGCGAGGCAATCAAAGGAAATGAAATCAGCAGCAGCAGCGTTAGAATTGTCTTTTTCATACTTCACAGTCACGAAAGATAGCTAATTTGAAACACTGCCGAAACGGTCATATTTTCAGTAATTTCGCAGCCCTTGATATAGTAACCAGACAAAAAATAGAGTTCCATGAAAAAAGGAGACATACTGAGCGATATCGTGATCGAAACCATGGCAGCCGAGGGCAAGTGCATCGCCAAAGTAGACGGACTGGTTATTTTTTTACAGGGCGGAGCGCCCGGAGACACCGTGGAGGTATCACTCACCAAAATAAAAAGTAATTACCTCGAGGGGAAAGTGGTTAACGTGCAGAAGTTATCTCCGCATCGTGCCGAACCTTTTTGCGAACACTTCGGAACGTGTGGAGGTTGTTCATGGCAGCATATTAATTATGAGACACAATTAAAGTATAAGCAACAACAGGTCATTGATAATCTGGAACGAATAGGGGGGTTAACACTTCCGGCCATTACACCTATACTCGCATCGAAGAAAATAAATTATTATCGCAACAAACTGGATTACACGTTTACCGCCAATCGCTGGCTAACAAAAGATGAACTTAATATTGCCATCGAAGAAAAGCGTTACGATGTAGGACTTGGCTATCACATTCCACGCATGTATGATCGCGTGTTTGATGTGAACAATTGTTATTTGCAACCTGACCCATCCAATGCCATTCGCCTGCTGGCGAGAAAAGTAGCTGTTGAAAATGAGATTCCGTTTTTCGATCTGCGCAAGCAAGTTGGATTTCTGCGCACGCTCACCATCCGCACCGCAAACACAGGCGAAGTCATGATCATCTTACAAGTGACCTACGATGAAATGAAATGGATTGAGCTGATGATGAAAACACTCACCGATGCATTTCCTCAAATCACTTCGGCCAACTACATCATCAACGGAAAGAAGAACGACACCTTTGCGGATCTGGATGTAGTATGTTGGAAAGGAAATCCGTACATCACCGAGCAAATGCAAAAACCTGATGGATCAGGCCTGCCTGCCGGAGCTTCAGCGAAGGCAGGCACACTTCAGTTTCGAGTAGGTCCAAAATCCTTTTATCAAACCAACTCCGACCAGGCATTTGAACTCTATAAAGTAGCGTGGCAGATGGCCGATCTGAAAGGTGATGAATTGGTCTATGATCTTTACACCGGCACGGGCACCATCGCCAACTTTGTGGCAGGTCAGGCAAAAAAAGTAGTAGGTCTTGAATACGTAGCCGCTGCGATTGACGATGCCAAAGTCAATTCAAAAATCAACAACATCCACAACACCGATTTTTATGCAGGCGATATGAAAGACCTGCTCACCGATACATTTCTTTCGCAACACGGTCGTCCCGACACTATAATAACAGATCCGCCACGAGGAGGCATGCATGAAGATGTAACCAACATGCTGTTGAAGGCCGCACCGAAAAGAATCGTGTATGTAAGTTGCAATGCCGCCACCCAGGCCCGCGACTTAAAAATACTTTCCGAGAAATACGATATCACCGCTGTGCAGCCGGTAGATATGTTCCCGCAAACCATCCATGTGGAAAATGTAGCGCGATTGGATTTGAAAAAGTAATTACCTCGCCCTATATCCATCAGTCAGTATCCCTCACCTGATCCTCGGTCTGTGTCCCCACCATAGTCGTTAACTTAAGAGAAAAAGACATTGGTGTAGCGCCTCAAAATTGTTTTTATGCATAGCCGATAGAAGC
>JANOUH010000019.1:0-1677 GCA_031416795.1 Cytophagales bacterium
CACAAACTGTTGAATAATGCGGTCTTTGAATAGAAAGACCGATATCATCAAAGCGGCAACGATGACTAAAAGACTGAGAGACAGATAGAAAAGTACTTTCTTAAGTTGCTTCAAGTTGAAAAAATGGTTGTGCAAAAATACGGTACAACTATTAAACCAAAGAAAGGAATTCTTATTTTAAATGATTTAACTTAAAGTTTTGAATTTAAATGGCCAAAACAGATACGCTTCACGAGTTTGTTAATTATTGCCAGCGCCACATTATAGGCGATGAAAAAGGTGAGGCCCAAATCTTTCTCGATCGTTTTTTTACTGCATTAGGTTATCCAGAAGGCTTGAAAGGTGCTGGTGCCGAATGTGAATTTCGAGTGCGCGATACCAGAAAGAAGACCACCAGCTTTGGCGACCTGGTCTGGAAAAAGCGTGTTCTCATTGAAATGAAAAAGAAGGATGAAAAGCTGGCTATTCATCTTCAACAAGCTACCGACTATTGGTTTAAACTCGCAGGCGATCGACCACAATACATCATTCTATGCAACTTCGATGAGTTCTGGATTTATGATTTCAATGTAAAAGTCTTTGACCCGGTTGATGTAGTTACACTGAAAGAACTGCCCGAGCGTAAAGAAGCCTTCGGCTTTCTGTTGCCAAAGCCAGTAACACCCATATTTGGAAAAGATAAGGAGGATGTAACCGAGCGGGCAGCAGAGCAGGTAGCTGCCATGTATCGAAGTATGGTGAAGCGCAAGATTGATCCTGCACAAGCGCTGCATTATTCATTGCAATGTATTGTGAGTTTGTTTTCAGAAGATGTGGGATTGCTGCCCGATAAAATCTTCACGCGCATTATTGAAGAGTGCATTCAAAAGAAAGCAAGCCCGTATGATTTGATTGGCGGCCTCTTTAATGAAATGAATAAGCCGGGCATTACACCAGCCGGCTATTATAAAGGTGTGGATTATTTTAATGGAGGTTTGTTCAAAGAGATCAAATCCATAGAACTCACCGGCTATGAAATTGATATGCTCGAAGGAAGCGCCAACAAAAACTGGCGTCATGTAAACCCCGCCATTTTCGGTAGTTTCTTTGAAGGCAACCTCGACAAAAACCTCCGGCACGAATTGGGCGCACACTATACGCACGAAATTGACATTAAGAAAATAGTGAACCCGGTAATTGTGCAGCCGTGGATGGAGCGTATTGAACAAGCCGAAGCCATTGATGATTATTTTCAATTGCTTACTGAACTCACACACTACAAAGTGCTGGACCCAGCCTGTGGTAGTGGTAATTTTTTATTTGTCGCTTTCCGCGAAATGAAACTGCTGGAGCGCAAAATCTTCGCACTTATTTTTGAAAACAGTAAACCAGCCGATAAAAACAAACTACCTAAGTTTCTCACTACCTATCCGTTTGTAAACACGAAACAATTTTATGGCATTGATCTCAATCGCACGGCCGTGGAGATTGCCAAAGTAACATTGATGGTAGCCAAAGAGCTTTCTATTTTAGAACAAGATCATGCTCACGACAACAAGTTTAGCCCTTTGCCGCTCGATAACCTGGATGAAAATATTCTTTGTGCGGATGCTTTATTGAATGCAGATGGCACCCAGCGCCAATGGCCCGAAGCGGATGCTATCATTGGAAATCCGCCCTTTCAGAGTAAGAATAAAA
>JANOUH010000020.1:0-5624 GCA_031416795.1 Cytophagales bacterium
GAAATACTTCAATTGGGAGCCCTGGTATCTATCGATCAACAGTTAATAAGGTATAGATTATTACCTTTCAAACGAGACTGATCTGTTATGTGCCTCATCTTTTTTGCTTTAAATAATCACCTCAACTACAAACTTATTGTAGCGGCAAATCGGGATGAATTTTATACTCGTAAAACAGCACCAGCAAATTTCTGGAATGATCATCCTAATATTTTAGGTGGTCGCGATCTGGAAGCGTCAGGCACGTGGATGGCGATGAACAAAAATGGTAAGATCAGTCTCGTTACGAATTATCGTGATCCTGCCAACATCAACCCTAAAGCTCCTTCACGTGGACAATTGGTATCTGATTTTTTAGTTAATGGCGATACTCCTCAAGAATATTTAAATAAAGTATCTGATCGAGCATCACAATACAATGGCTTCAATTTGCTCACAGGCTATGTGGATGAATTGTGGTATCTATCTAATTACCGGGAAGGAATTCATAAACTGGAATCAGTTGTGTACGGATTAAGTAATCATCTGCTTGACACTCCCTGGCCCAAAGTGCAGCGTGGTAAAGAAAAATTTAGTGCAGCGATCAGTAATACAATGATTGAACCTGATGCGTTGTTTGAGTTGCTCTATGATGAACAACGTGCCGATGATCAATCATTGCCCAACACAGGCATCGGCCTTGAGCGTGAACGAGCATTGTCGTCTATGTTTATTAAAACCAATGGCTATGGCACGCGCTGTTCAACGGTTATTTTAGTAGCGCACGATAATCAGGTAGTGTTCTCCGAAAGAGTGTATGAACTTGATACCTTTGCGCAAAAAACAAATAGGTTTCAGTTCTCTATCTCGCATGACTAAATCAAAACCCATAAAAATTCCATTCGCGTTTAAAATGATCCGCTGGATTTTTCCAAAGCTGGAAAAAATTTCTACGCGATTATCTGGTTGGTACTTTGAAAAGATATTTTTTACTCCATTCCGATATAAGACTCCCGATAAAGAATTGGAAGCTGAAGCAACAGCACAG
Organism: Cytophagales bacterium; assembly: GCA_031416795.1. Taxonomy (GTDB): domain Bacteria; phylum Bacteroidota; class Bacteroidia; order Cytophagales; family Cyclobacteriaceae; genus ELB16-189. The sequence continues at coordinate 1,028 of JANOUH010000020.1, forward strand.
TTGTTCTCGGTAAAGAGTGACGGAAGAAAAATACAGTGTTATCAATGGGGCGATGAAACTAAACCTTATGTGTTGGTCGTGCACGGATGGGCAGGGCGCTCCACACAATTCAGAAGATTTATACCACCATTCAATAATGCAGGTTATCGCATCATTGGTTTTGATGGTCCAGCGCACGGAAAGTCGGAAGGTAAGAGAACTTCTATTGCTGAGTTTGAGGATGTGATGAAAGAAATCTCCGCAATCAAAGGAAATCCCCAAGCCATCATCGCACATTCTTTTGGTGGTGGTGCTTCATTGTATGCCATATCAAAAGGATTGCCGGTAAAGACACTGATCAATATCGCAAGCCCTACTGTAGCTGATCGCATTATTCAAGGCTACCTCAAAGCAATTGGTGGGTCGTGGATAACGGGAGAGAATTTTAAAAAATTGATAGAGAAAAGACATGGTAAGGCGTTTGAAGAGTTTACAGCTTTGTATCTGATCAAACATGTGCCTCAGGATTTGAAATTAATGCTGGTACACGATGAACAGGATAAAGAAGTGGACATTTCTCATGTGCATGAACTGATCAAAATTTTTCCTTCTGCCCGACTGCTGCAGACCAAGGGTTTGGGACATAACCGAATACTGAAGGATGATGCTATAATTGGTGATTGTTTGAGTTTTGTGACAGGAAAATGAAGGGTGTAACTATTGCTGGGTTCTGACGTCTGGTACCAAAAGCTTCATTTTGATCAACTTATTGAACCTTTTTCAACTTATTTTCATCAATTTGTCATGTTTTTGAAACCTAAAGTCAGAACTTAAGTTCAAGAGATAGAGTTTTGAACTTTTTCCCTGGTCTGTGTCTTCACAGACCAGAAAATCAAAATGAAATAGAGCTTGGTTTGTGAGGACACAAACTATGGTTCAAATATAGAGGTTATAAAGAAATCCATTAAAATCAAATAAAAGCGACCTATGCCCAACATCATAAAAACCACCCACATTGCTAAAATCTATAAGATGGGTAACAACATTGTTAACGCCCTTCAGGATATCTCCATCTCCATTGAAAAAGGCGAATATGTTGCTTTCATGGGACCTTCAGGATCTGGAAAATCAACCCTGATGAATATTGTAGGCTGTTTGGATTCGCCAACCCAGGGAGAATATTGGCTCAATAATCAGTTAGTGAGTGATATGACTGAAAATGAGTTAGCTGAAGTGCGCAATAAAGAAATTGGGTTTGTGTTTCAGACCTTTAACCTTTTGCCCCGTGCAACTGCCTTGGAAAATGTAGCACTTCCATTGATCTATGCCGGTTATAGCAAAAGCGAACGCTCAGAGATGGCCATGGCAGCTCTTGAAAATGTGAACCTGGGCGACAGGCATCACCATAGACCAAATGAACTTTCGGGTGGCCAGCGTCAGCGTGTTGCCATTGCAAGAGCTCTTGTGAATGGGCCTTCTATTATTCTTGCCGATGAGCCAACCGGAAACCTGGATTCAAAAACTTCTTACGATATCATGAGCCTCTTCCATGAGTTGCATCAAAAAGGCAACACGATTATCATGGTTACGCACGAGGATGATATCGCTCATTATGCTCACCGAATCATTCGTCTGAAAGATGGTTTGATTGAGTGGGATAGGGTCAATGAAAGAATCACACGCGCTGAGGTTCTGCCTCAGGCGGTTGTTGCTCACTAAGAATTCATATTTAAAATCAGGAATTGAGCGGATGAAGCCCTCAATTTTGAATTTTGATTTTTAAATCTTGAATTTCGCCCCATGAAGATTTACACTAAAACCGGTGACGAAGGCACCACTTCTCTTTTTGGAGGCACGCGTGTTTCAAAATCAGAGTTAAGAATCGATACCTATGGCACGGTGGATGAACTCAATTCATGGATAGGTGTACTTCGCGATCAGGAGGTAAATCAAAAACGAAAAGATATTCTTATTGAAATTCAGGATCGGTTATTCACGATAGGATCGATACTTGCCACGGAGCCTGAAAACACCAAAGTAAAAATTCCATCCTTATCTGAAAGCGATGTAGCCATTCTTGAGAAGGGAATGGATGACATGGATACATTACTTCAACCTATGCGCTTCTTTGTATTGCCCGGTGGTCATGTTTCTATCTCATGGGGTCATGTGGCGCGCACGGTATGCCGCAGGGCAGAGCGATTGGTGATTGCCTTGCATCAGCTTGAGAAAGTAGATCCACTCGTGATAAAATACCTCAACCGTCTTTCTGATTATCTTTTTGTGCTCTGCCGTATGATGACGCAGGAATTGGGCGTGGAGGAAACTCCATGGAAGCCGCGAATGTAAATTCAACTTTTGCATTTCTAATTTTTTAAAGCCATTCTTCCTAACCTTTATTAACTTGTGCTTATCAAAGCGAATTTAATGAAGGCAGGTGCATTTATTTTTCTTTCCGTGTTGCTGTCAGCTGTTTCAGCCATGGCACAGAAGCAACTCATTCTGCTTAAAAGAGAATCAGTGCAGGTGCGCTTTACGGAGGGAGAATATCTCCGATGCAAACTCAAGAACAAGGAAAAACGCGAAGGTAAAATTCTTCAATTAACGGAAACTCAGATCATCACATCCAATGATACGCTTTGGATTAGTTCGATTGAATCGCTTAACGTGAAAGGGAAGCGAAAAGTAAACGTTACCAGGGGAATAGGTGGATTGCTGTTTATAGGAGGGATTGGATATTTTGCCATTGATCAGATCAATAGCTTGATTGTGAAAGGCGCTGATGATTTTGATGAAAAAGGGGCGATAATTTCACTGTCTGTAGCTGCCACCGGTGCAGCCATCTTATTTATTAAACGTCCCTATAAAAAAGTATATGGACATACGCTGAAGACGATTGATTACACATCGAGGTTTTATAGGCTTGACTGATCAGCCCGGAAGTAGTTTGTACTCACTCACCTTTTAAGGCAAATCTTTAAATTCTTTACAAGGTTGCAAAGAATTCCATTTCAGAAATCGAAATGTCATTTTTGATTCATAAAAAATGACTTACATAATGAAAGGACTGCTCACCATAATTTTCACCATCATTTCAGCAACGTGCTTCTCGCAGATAAGCATACCATTATTTACTGCCGATGAACTTAAGGGGTTTATTGGTAATCCTGGAAAAGTAAAGAGGGAAATAGAAGAAAGTCAGTATTGGTTCAAGTATTACGATAATGAAGAAGATTCTTTAATAGTAAGGAAGTACGGTTGTGATGACAGGACATTGATATTTATAACTATATCGGACAAGGACAATGCAATACTCACGGCAACCCAGATCATCCAAAAATACGAAGAAGATTATGCAAGCAAATACGATAAAGAGGTGCCCAAAAGATATGATTTGATAATCAACAATGGGTGGAAGGAGTTTTATCGGGAAAATGGAACAGGAAGAAACATTCTTTCTTTAGGATTCAAAAAAGACAATATAGCTATCGTCACGGCTGAATACACTGACTACTATCGGGAAACAGCTTGCTTAAGAAGTAATCTAAGAGATTTACAGTCCTACTTAAGATAACTGATTTCCTAAACGCACTGACTTTAACCAGGTCAGTTGCCGTAAAAACGGAACATTTTCACATGGAAAGACTTCTGGCAAATTTGTCTGCTAACGACATCTGAAATAAGTTCATAGTTAAAAACGCACTCAAGTCCGCAGAGTTATTTTTTTACACCTGCAAGGTTGCAGGGATTCCTGATTGGAAAATAGAAATATCATTTTTGATCGCAGAAACCTAAACCTGACAACTATGAATGAGGATAATGAAAAACTTTATGCGCTTCAAGAGAAATGCCCCTTTACCATTATGATGCTCACCGAAGGGCAAGGGCTTTGTGCAAAACAGCTCTATACGGTCACTAATATTTATTCAGAAAGTGATACCATCATGGCAATGCTGCTTGAAACACCAGACGCTGTGGAATACAATGACACCATCTTTCAATGGCTTAAGGTTTATGGACCTAATTAAATTTTAACTCTAAAAAACAATTAAACACATGATTATGCTTATCAGTTTTAATAACACGATAGCTCTTATTCTTGGAGCGGCACTTATAACAAGCTGCGGAAATAATGAGCCTGGGCCAGCTAAATGTTATCCTGTGAAGGTAACAATGCCGAATGCAGGGTATTCAGATATTTGCAATAATTGCATATGATTATAGCATCGATAATAAAGTCGAGAAGATCCGTTCAAAACGGGGTGATGATCCAGTAGTAAAACTTGTTAATACAAAGGAGCCAATCAGCAAATTCTGTTTGATAATCAAGTTCACCAATTTTTTCGGCACTAAACTTCTTTTCAATTTCTCTTGTGTCAAGTTTTGAGTTATAGATGTCGATTTTTTTAATAGCTATTTTCATCGTCTTTGTAGTTCTGGCTTTACCATATTAATAAGATTATTTTCTTCAATTAAGTAAGGGCATCTCTAATAACCCTACCAAGTTATCTATAAATTTTGTTTCTTGAGAAAAAGGAGAAAACAGATGAAGAATAAATCGAGAGGATTATTTGATGAGCAGTTTCGGTTGGATAAAATCGGCAAGCAAAATGATCCA
>JANOUH010000021.1:0-3762 GCA_031416795.1 Cytophagales bacterium
AGGGCCACCCATGCCTCCGCCCCAACTGGGTATGCCAACGTGCGTATAAAATGCAATATGATCGGAGCCGCCACCTAAATTTCCCAAGGGCGGTTCTTTTGCTCCACGTTTTCCAAGCCAATGTTCATAGAGCGATTTTGATGAATCAGGATATTGCACAGCTTTGGTAGCATCGATGGATAAGCTCTTCAAAGAGGGACTGGATGTTGCGCCAAAGTTTTTACCAGACACTGCCCCATCAGCGTTCAGGTAGGCTACACCTTTCGCATCGAGTTCGTCACGAAATTGTTCTACCCATTCGCTGGAAGCAAACACGCCTTGCTCTTCAGCATCCCAATGGGCAATCTTGATTGTGCGCTTTGGTTTATATCCTGCCTGTGAAAGTTTACCTAACGATTCGCTCAAGGCAAGTAACATGGCAGTGCCACTATTAGGATCGGTAGCGCCAAAGCCCCACGCATCATAATGTGAACCGGCCATGATCCATTCGTTCGGTAGTTCTGAACCTACCAGCGTGCCCACCACATTATACACGCGTTGTATTTCTCTTTTCTGCGTTACGTTCACACGCACTTTCAATGCGGGCCCGCCTTCAAGACGATAGGTGTAAGGCAAACCTCCTTGCCAGCCTGCGGGCACGGGCTTGCCTGTCATGCGGCCGATGATTTCTTTGGCTGATCCATAAGGCAATGGCAACACGGGTATATTGTGCATGCCCGTTACTTCTTCTGGTTTTTTGCGAACGATTTTCCTTTTGCCATCTAAAGGAAGTGCGGGCTCGAAGGGTGTTAATGGATCGCCAAACCAATCCAGCGTAAGTAATGATCCGCGTTGAATATCACTTTCATTATAGTAAGGTCCTTCCGGATATACGAGTCCTTTTGCATAGCCGCTATCACCTGGGTCGGTGAAGATGATGAGACCGGCAGCACCATGTAATTCAGCATACTTTGCTTTATGTCCGCGGAAGTTTCCACCATAGCGTGCGATCACGATTTTACCTTTTACGGAGATGCCCATCGCTTCCAGTTTTTCAAAATCTTCTTTGCGACCGAAGTTGGCATATACGACTTCAGCAGTTACATCACCGGTGCCGGTGTAGGCATTGTATCCAAAGTATAAATTGGGATCCGAGGAAAACGGATCTTCTTTATGGATATATTCTTTATTGTTCAATGGCAAACGAATCGGTTCCACAATTTCCGCGGAAGCGGTGCCAGGCATGACGGGCAAATAAATATCGTAGGGAAAAATTTCTACTTGAAAGCCTGCCTTGCGCATGACTTCTGCCATGTAGTCGCGCACCCGTTCATTGGCTTTTGAGCCCGCAACGTGTGGTTCTTTGGTGAGGGTCTTTAAATGATTTTTATAGCGTTCACTTTCTTGTTGATTCAGGAACACAGATTCGGCTTGCTTTTGCTTTTCAGAGGAGCTAGTGGAAAAACCGGTGATGGGTTGACCATGCGATGCCGTGCCGATGAGGAACAGGAAACCAAAAAGATATTTCATAGGGTATGGAATTAATGTAGGAAGAAAGCAAAAGTTTCAGACTATGCGAAACGGAATTGTGTGGGTGGTAATTGCATAGAGAAGGTCATACCGGGCAAGCAGGATAAATAGTCAATTGAAAAATACATGAAGTAAGTTTTGCAGGATTTGGACTCGAAGCAAAGCGCGACCCGGTATCCCGTAAAAATGACACGCATCTTTCCACGAGCTCTGGGCTTCGGATGACTGGATACCGGGTCGCGTATGGAAGATTTCAGTTGTATTTGCTATGAGGTTAACTTGCCCGGTATGACGGTTCAAAGTATAGTTAAAGTATAAGCTTAGTATATCTACTACGAAGCTGTCATGCCGGGCAAGCAGGATTAAGAAGTCAATTGTAAAACACTTCAAATAAGTATTGGAAGAATTTGATTCGAAGCAGCGCGCGACCCGGTATCCCGTGAAAATTACACTCATCTTTCCACGAAGTTTTCACACCGTTAGTTTTCGGATTGCGGGATACCGGGTCGCGTATGGAAGTTTCGGGTTGTATTTGCTTTCCGGTTAACTTGCCCGGTATGACGCTTCGATATATTAGTTTCCGTTTTATTCATCCTCAGTTTCTCTATTCGGATTGTATCGAGATGAGGCGATGTAGAGGATATAGCCGAGCGCCATGGTGCCGAGTGAATACAAAATGATTTTAAAATCTTCGGCAGCCACATAGTAAATCATCCATGTTGTGCAGATAATGAAGATCAGCGGTGGAATGGGATAGAATGGTGTTTTAAAATGATCGGTGGTGGTTGATTGTTTTCGCAAGAAGAAAATCCCGAACACGGTGAGCATAGAAAAAAATGAAAGACTGACCGAGATGTATTGGATAATTTCTTTGAATGAACTGACCAACACTAAAAAGATAGACCAGCCTGCCTGCGCGAGGATAGCCACATAAGGCATTTGATAGCGATTCTTTACGGAGAATGTTTGCAAGAGTTTATAATCTTCGCCCATGGCCTCGATCACACGTGGTCCTGCAATCGTCATCGCACTGAGTGTTGATAGCAACGCGAAACTAAAAATGCCAGAGAAGATGGCACCTGCCGTACTTCCAAAAAGTTTATGCGCGACTACATTTCCAATATCATTTTGCCCTTGCAGTTCTTCGAAGTTGGCCGTGTAAAGAAACATGGCGTTGAGTGAAAGATAAATCAGCACCACGATTAATGTTCCTGCGATTAACGACTTTGGTAAACTTTTTCTTGGGTTATCCAGGTTGCCTGCGATGTAAGCCGATGCATTCCATCCCGTGTAGGCATAAACAACAAACACAAGTGACACAGCAAACCCTGAGCTAAGTATGAGATTCCAATCACCTGGCTGTGGAAGAAAATGAATTTCAGTTTTAGGCACTGAATGAATAAAGAATGGAGCAATGCAGAAGAATAAGATCAGAGAAAGTTTTAACCCTGTGAGAAATGTTTGTACACGCCCTCCGGTTTTTACACCAAACCAATGCACGAATGATACCGATAGTATCGCCATCACCGCAATCACTTTCGTGGATACTCCGCTGGCTTCGGTGGCATATTCTCCAATGGCAATAGCCACAGCTGAAATGGCTCCGGCAAAGCCAGCAATCGAACTCATCCAGCCGCTAAGAAAACCAAGAGCAGGGTGGAAGATTTTGGATAAGTATAAATATTCACCACCTGAACGCTTCAGTGTCGTAGCAATTTCGGCATAGGTTAAAGCTCCCGACAATGCAACAATGCCACCTAGCAACCACAACATCATGATTGCAAAACCCGAAGGCAAGGGGCCCACCTGGTAACCCAGAGAAGTAAATACTCCCGTGCCAATCATGTTGGCAATCACCAGTGTGATGGCTACGGTGAGGGTATAATTTTTCGACTCGGTCATTCAATAAAGCGGATAAGATCAGCATTGAAATCGAAAAACCAAAATAGTAATGACATGGATGGCCTAATAAATAAAAAACCCTTCCGTTCGGGAAGGGTTTTTTCACTAAGAAAGAAATCGTAATCAATTACATCTTCTTAGGAACAACTACTTTATTGATGACGTGAACAACGCCATTGCTTACCGCAACGTCAGCAGCTACTACTTCAGCACCACCGACCGTCACTTTGCCATCTTTGATTGCCACTTTCAGTTTTTCTCCCTGAAGAGTGGTCAATTCCTGACCATCGGTAAGATCAGCGGCTTTGAAAGTGCCAGCCACTACGTGATACTTCAATACATTCTGAAGTT
>JANOUH010000022.1:0-7138 GCA_031416795.1 Cytophagales bacterium
CTACAACAGAGCTGCCAATAGATGATTATATAGATTATGCATTGGAGGAATCATTTAAACAGCTGAAACCCATTTGGATGGAAATGTTTAAGAGAGATAATGAATTTCTTGCTGACGAACCTGACAAAGCAAAACGCCTACTTCAACCATTCATGTCTCAAAAGGATTTGGACGGACCCAACTACTATATCCAGGATGATCCCCAATGGCCGATCTATTCCTTCAAGGCCCTTTCACCGGAAGATTACAAGGCTTTATCATCTGCTACAGCAGTCACTACGTTAAGGAAGAGTTTGGCAATGGTTGATAACAATTTGGCTGAGAAACCTGGGACTAAAACCCCGTCAAAATCAAACCATGAAGCTATAGTCATTTATTTGGCTGCCCTCCCGGGAAAAATGCTTTTTGATAAAAGTACTATTACAATTCCCGCAGGAAAGTCCATTTCTTTAATTTTTGAGAACCGCGATCAGATGTCGCATAATTTGCTAATTATTAAGCCGGGTAGTATTGATAAGGTTGGAAAAGCTGCTGATGAAATGGCGAGTCTAAAAGATGGCTATGAAAGGAACTTTGTGCCAGACATTGCTGAAGTATTATTTGCAACCCCGTTGGTAGCTGCTGGCAAAACGTTTCAATTAGATTTCAAAGCGCCTGATGCACCAGGGAAATACCCATTTATTTGTTCTTTCCCAGGCCATTGGAGAATGATGCAGGGAGTAATTAACGTAACTAATGATCAAGCTGCACAATGATAAGCTTATGGTTTGCCGAATAAAGCTTAGTGACTAGTTTTAACAACACATCTTCAATAACCTCATTCAACCTATCATGGCAATTAAAAGACGAGTCTTCATTAAACAAACTGGAAACCCATGGATAAAAATAATGCTTTGCAACACATCTACTTAGATGATTGTTCACCTACTCCAAAATATCAGCAACTAGCAAATTCAATTATCCGTGCCGTTAGGGAAGGCAAACTGGATACTTTTGAAACAACTTTGCCTTCGATAAGTGAAGTGAGTTTTGAATTTGAAATCTGCAGAGACACAGTAGAGCGGGGTTACCGCTATCTTAAAAAAGCTGGAATAATTGTATCAATTACTGGTAAAGGTTTTTATGTAAAAAAGCCGGTCGATTCAAAGAAAAAAAAAGTGCTATTGCTATTAAATAAACTTAGCGAACACAAAAAAGTAATTTACGACTCCATAGCTGCATCGCTATCAAAACAATATGCAATAGATCCTTGCATACACGATGGTGATTTTTCTTTTTTCATCAGTTTACTCAAAGATAAAATTGATGAGTATGATTACTATGTCATAATGCCTCATTTTGTTGATGGCGAATGTCAGGTGATGGATGCTATCAGAGTTTTGAGGTACTCTTTACTTACTCCGGACTTCAGATATTTTTCACGAATCCTTGCTTCGCTTCTTGACAGAAGTTCTTCCGTAAGCAATAACCAAAAAGGGCGATAAGGTTTTGTGGTTTTATTATATCCATTGTTGTGATAGGCGAGTCCTTCTCTCCAGGTTGTCAGTCATGCCAACGTAGATGTAGTTACGGGACTTGCTTACCTGTACATACACATAAAACATTGCAATGAATTTTTGATTCTTTAAAACGAAATAGAGGCTATCTTTTAAGACAGCCTCTATCGTACCTAAGGCCGGAATCGAACCGGCACGCCCGAAGGCACACGATTTTGAGTCGTGCGCGTCTACCAATTCCGCCACTCAGGCATTTTTTTGCCTGGGCTGCAAATATGTGGAATCTTTAAATCCTTTACAATTATTATAGCTCGATATATTTCTCAAGCGAAAAAGCCTGTGTTCTATCGGAGAAGAGTGTTTTCACACGACCCCACACGCGTCCGAAGAGTTCTGACTTGCGATAGTTATCCAAACATACGGTATCGGCCCAATGACTTAGCGTGGTGTAGCAATTTGGATCATCATGGTCTTTTAAAAGCTGTAAATGAGAACATCCGGGAAAATTTCGAATGGCTTCCTTATGGCGATTAAAAATCTCAAGAAACTCGTCTACTCCGGCTTCAGTAAAATGCATTCGCACAATTCGGATAATCATACACGTTAATATTATGACAGCGATATCAAGATATACGCCTTTTATAAATTGGATAAGCACTAAGCCTATTATTCATCAAAAGAAATATTGACAGGACTGTCGTATTGCAAACCCAACAACTCGCTGCCGTTTCCTTTGTTGATTCCAATTTCTAAAAGGCCAAGACTATTAAATAGGACAAAGCATTCTCCTTGTTCAACTTGATGATATTCGGAATGAATTCGCCTTGACTTTTCGCCACCGAATTGAATGGTGAAATTCTTATCCTTACTTAAAATATCAAAATCGTATTTGGCGATGTTGGTAATCAGGTTTCCATAATTATCCACCCTCATCACATGGCCTGCAATAATTCGCCTTGTTGCTTTCACCTGTCGGTTAAGCATTCTCTTAAAGACAGTCAACGGTTTTCCTAATGTGGTGATGGCCACACCACTGGCAATGCGAGCAGCGGCAAGGGCAAGAATATCTTTTTCCGGGAATGTAGTTTGAATTGGGTTTATAGAATTTAGTGACACACCTTGCTGGTAATTTTTGTCGCTGATAAGTCCAAGCAGTCCATTGTCGGTGCCTACAAAGAAGTGATCTTCCAATTGAATGGCAATGGGCTGCTCATCACGGCCTCCTGTTGCGTCTACACCCACTAAATGAACAGTGCCTTTTGGAAATTCGCGGAATACGGACTTCAGAACGAAAGCCCCGTGAGCAATATCGCAAGGCAGAATTTTATGACTGATGTCGATTAGATTAAGACCAGGATTAACACCCAGTATTTTGGCTTTAATGGCTGCCACATAGTGGTCTATTTCCCCGCTATCCGTCAGTAATGTAACGATGGCCATCTGAGCAGTGTACCCGGTTTTTATTTTCTGTGAACCCGGGATTTGTTTTACTTTTGTGATTCAAAATTAACTTATTTCAAACTGATTTACTTCATTGATAGAGAAAACCATCACATTAGAAAATATTCCTCTCACCGATTTTTTGGGAGTTGAAAACAAGAACATCGCAGAACTCGCTGCGGCTTTTCCAAAGAGTAAGATTATATCCAGGGGCAATGAAATCATAGTCAAAGGAGAGGCTCCTGATATTATTCAGATTACCGACATATTAGATTCCTTGATGGACCATTTTCATCAATTTGGAAAAGTGACTGTCGAAAGTGTACGTGGCTATATCACCCAGGAACGTCAAGAGTTTGTGCCAGAAGATTCGCCTGATGGAATTATTCTTTATGGAACCAAGGGTTCGCCCATAAAAGCCAGAACCGTAAATCAACAACGGTTAGTAAAAGCGGTTCATGAATACGATCTGGTGTTTGCGCTTGGTCCTGCCGGAACGGGAAAGACTTTTGTTTCTGTTGCCATGGCTGTAAAAGCATTAAAGAATAAGCAGGTAAAGAAGATCATTATCACTCGTCCAGCTGTGGAGGCAGGGGAGAGCCTTGGATTTTTACCAGGAGATTTAAAAGAAAAGATCGATCCTTACCTGAGACCTATCTATGATGCACTCAACGATATGGTTCCGTTCGAAAAACTCAAATACTATATGGAGCGAGAAATCATAGAAATTGCTCCACTTGCTTATATGCGTGGTCGCACACTCAACAATGCATTCATCCTGCTGGATGAAGCTCAAAATACCACGCCCATGCAAATGAAAATGTTTCTTACCCGCATGGGCCCGGATTCCAAAATGATTGTTACCGGTGACACGTCTCAAATTGATTTGCCTGCCAATCAACGCTCAGGGTTAAAGGAGGCTGTGAGAATTTTAAGTGAGGTAAATTCTGTGGGTTTCGTTGAGTTAAATGAAAGAGACGTGATGAGGCACCGATTGGTAAGAGATATCATCGAAGCCTACGGAAAAGCCAGGAATGATTAATTAATTATCAATGCCAGCATACATCATCGTAGAGATCTCCATCCATAATCTAGTTGTTTGTGAGGATTGTAAAAATTGACGCCACAATCCTAAAGCCTTTTGATGGGAAGTTTATTGTCAGGGGGCAAGTCTGAATCACTTGAAGAGGGATTGGAACCCAGAGCGAATTGTTGTTTTAGAATTCCCAAATGTAGAAAAGGCAAAAGCCTGGTGGAATTCTGAAGGGTATGCTCCCGCCAAGGCTTTGAGACAGAGAACCGCTCATACCAGAATGATCCGGGTTCCCGGGTTTGAGGAATAATCGATTAACAATCAGGCGATAACCATTTGCGCACCCGTGCTGGGGTTTTAACTCAATAAATCCTATTTTTGCCGCTCGATAAAAAATACCCGATTGGGCATATTAAATACCCATAAACGAAATCCTTTTTCGGAATATTCCGTTATCTAAACGCGTATGCCCGAAAAGAGTAGCATTTTTGATATGATTGGTCCCATCATGATTGGTCCGTCCAGCTCCCACACTGCAGGGGTCCTTCGTATCTCAAAAATTGCCGTTAAGATTTTAGGAGCCATACCCGATAACGCAGAAATCACATTTTATAACTCGTTTGCAAGAACATATGAAGGCCACGGAAGCGATCGGGCCATTCTGGCTGGTCTTATGGATTTTGATACCGATGACAAGCGAATACGTGAGGCTATTGAAATAGCAAATCAAACTGGCTTGAAATATCACTTCAAATCAGTTGGCAACGCATCCACATTGCATCCCAACTCCATTCGGTTGGTCATTAGCAAGGGCGAAAGAACTGTTGAGGTTCTGGGGGAGAGTAAAGGGGGAGGCGTTATTAATATAGCTGAGGTGAATGGCTTTAAAGCGGACTTCTCCGCCAGTTTGAGAACCCTGATCATTTTTGCGGACGATATAAAAGGAAGCATTGCATTTATCGCCAATGTGCTTGCTCATGATGATTGTAACATCGCGACCATGTCGGTTTCCCGCAAGGGAAAAAATGATTTGGCATGTCAGGTGATCGAAATGGACTCATCGATGAAGCCTGTAACATTTGAGTATTTAAAGAGTCTAAATTGGGTAAAAGAAGTAATTAATATACCGGCCATTGTATTATAACCTATGATGAAGAAAATAATTTTAATGAGCATTTGCCTGATCAGTATGCATGCAGGCATTTCGCAGGATAAGAAAATCTGGACACTGAAAGAATGCATTGACTATGCGTTGCAAAACAACCTGAACGTGAAGCGAAGCCTTTTGACGGTTGAGAACAGCCAAATAGGACTTACACAATCAAAGTTGCAGATGCTGCCATCACTAAATGGAGGTAGCACATTTGGATATAACTGGGGTCGTAGCATTGACCCGACCACTAACTTATTTAGCACGCAAAGAATTAATTCATTCAATTTAAATGCGAGCAGTTCGGTAATATTATTTAACGGATTCAGATTATTAAATACTTATCGTCAAAGTGATTTGGATAATGCAGCATCAAAAGAAGATTTTGCTAAAGCAAAAAATGATGTGATTTTAAGCGTGATCACTTTTTATACGAACGTGATTTTTAATATGGAATTATTTTCAAACGCAGAATCGCAATTAGCGACCACCACTCAGCAATTGGAACGCACACGCAAACTGGCGGAGGCAGGATCAGTTCCAAGAGGTAATGTGCTGGACTTGGAGGCACAGCAGGCTACCAATGAATTGAATTTAATCAATCGTGAGAATGCTTTGAACCTTTCGCTTTTACAATTGAAGCAAGCATTACAGTTTTCGGCTTCCACGCCTATGGAAATTGAGGTGCCTCAGTTAGATATCGGAACGGAATTGATTTTAACTGAAACCGCTGAACAGATTTATGATGCAGCACGACAGACATTGCCAGAAGTGAAGAGTGCTCAATTGAAACTTCAAAGTTCTACATTGGCTTTAAAGGCCACTCGCGGGTCATTGTATCCTCGCCTGAGTTTGAATGGAAATTTGTTTAGTAACTATTCAAGTGCGGCTGACCGGGAGCGTTTTATACGTGATGGCGGCACGCCAACAACAGTTTCTCAGCAAATCGGTTATGTGCAGGGTCTTAACACCCCCGTGCTTTCAGATATTCAGGTTCCCTCCGGTCAGCTCGTTGAAAACTACCCATTGCAAAACCAAATAACAGATAACATATCGCGTGCTCTTTCTTTAAGTTTGCAAATTCCGATTTTCAATGGATACCAAGTGAGGTCAAACGTACAACGCTCAATGGTTACTAATCAGCAAGCAGTAATTAATTTGCAAGACACTGAAAACACGTTACGTAGGCTTGTAGAAACCGCTTATAACGATGCACTGGCAGCCTCAAAAACTTATCAGTCAGCAACTAAGCAAGTGTCTGCGCGTGATGAAGCCTTCCGCATGTCAAAGCAACGATTTGATAATGGTGCGGTCAACTTCGTTGACTATCAGGTATCAGAGAACGCATTATTTCAAGCAAAGTCGGATTTAGTGCGTGCTAAATACGATTTTATTTTTAAGAAGAAAGTACTGGATTTTTATCAGGGTAAACCAATTGAATTTTAATATCTAACCTAATGGCTAAGCAGAAGAAAAAATCAAACAAATTACTGTATATCATTATTGGTGCAGTGGCCTTTTTAATCTTATTACTTGTTGTGGGCAGATCACAAGGATGGATAGGTAAAGCAAAAACTATTGAAGTGGAATTGGCGAAAGCCAAGAAAACATCGATCACTGAAAAGGTGAGCGCCTCCGGCACCGTGCAGCCAGTGATCGAAGTAAAGTTAGCGCCAGAAGTATCCGGTGAAATCATTGAACTTAATGTTGAAGACGGAGACTCGGTGAGGTTAGGTGATGTATTGGTGAAAATCAGACCGGATGTCTGGAGGAGTCAATTAGAACGATCGGAGGCCGCATTGAATCAGCAGCAAGCTAATGTTGAATCTTCAAAAGCAAATTTATCGCGTGCCGAGGCTACTTATATGCGTGCCGAGCAGGATTACAAACGCCAGGAAAAATTATGGAATGAAAAGGTAATTTCTGAATCAGACTGGCAATTGGCTCAACAG
This sequence comes from Cytophagales bacterium, assembly GCA_031416795.1. Classification (GTDB taxonomy): domain Bacteria; phylum Bacteroidota; class Bacteroidia; order Cytophagales; family Cyclobacteriaceae; genus ELB16-189. The sequence continues at coordinate 7,072 of JANOUH010000022.1, forward strand.
AATTTCAAGATCGCTACCAATGATTTAAAATCTGCACAACAATCGCTTGAAGCATCCAAGTTTGTGG
>JANOUH010000023.1:0-1514 GCA_031416795.1 Cytophagales bacterium
CGATGAATGAAAAAGACAAAATCCGTTTTTTCAGCAACGATTTCTTGTGTTACTAAAGGAACACCGCCCCATAGGTAAGCCATTGTCCGATAGGCAAATGCTCTGAAAAATTTGCCTTTTGCTTCAAAAGCGACCTTGTCTTTTTCATTCATCGTAGAAGTGGGTATGCGACTAAGAATCGTATTGGCATCTGCGACCATCTTAAATAATTGTGTCCAGTGATTGTTTGGAAGCCCACCCGTTGGGCTAAAATCTGATGCAAGATTAGGATTAGTACCTACGGTGACTTCAATACTTAAATCTGTTCTATAAATATAATGCATGGGTTGCCAATCACTTCTCGAATAAAACTCATCTCTAACCGAGCCATAAAGACCGTTGACAGACGCGTTAAAATCGTCTGCCGTCTGAAAAGCATTGGTTGTACTTAGGAACGCAGAGGGTTTTTCTTCCAGAAAACTATCCTTGCAGGAAATGCTGAAAAGCAAAAGAAATAATACCGATAAAATATTTATTTTTTTCATTTTCTTGTTTTTTAATTGATTAATAAACAATGTTTAAACCGAATGTGAAGGCACGCATAACAGGTCTGCCAGCTGTATTGAGACCATTCAAAAGAACGCCTGTGGTGCTGTCTCTATCTGTTGCTTCTGGGTCCCAACCTTCCCAATTCGTCCAAGTCTTTAAGTTTTTACCACTCATATAAAGGTTGAAAGATTTGGCTTTAGTTGAATTAAATAAATTACCCAAATTGTAAGAAAGAGAAACATCTTGTAATCTGATAAAACTTCTGCTTTGATACATATTCGGTTCAATCTTAGCACGGCTACCTGAAATGTTTCTTGGATATGTACCAGTAGGGTTGCTTGGAGACCATAAATTTATACCCTGCAAAATATTGTTCCGAATACTGTTGTCTTCACGGAAATAGGATGGATTGTTGTTAGCGAGGTATCCATCTTTACCGCCTTGTATGGAGTTGATTAATACACTTAATGTAAATCCTTTGTACTCAAAAGTGTTTGATAAACTGGCACGATAAGCAGGGTCTTCTCTGCCCAAGAAAATACGGTCTTTTAGTGGTGTAATATCGTTATCACCGTTTTGGTCAATTATTTTTACCGAACCAACAGGGAAACTTGGCAGTCTGGTGTCAGTAAGTTGATTAATACCATCTATTTGATAATTGTAAACTGTACTGATGGGTCTTCCAATAAAGAGGTTACTTGAAATAAGGTCATCTTCTTTGCCATCTTTATCCGCATCAACGCCTGTGAGTGTTATAATTTTATTTTGGTTCGTTGAAAAATTTAGGGTTGAAGACCATCTAAAACTGCTTTTGTCCATCAATCTGTAAGTAACAGAAGCCTCAAACCCGGTATTATTGATTTTACCTAAATTTGTGTTGATGCTACCAAATCCCGTCACTGCAGGAATAGCGACACTGTACAACAAATCAGTTGTATTGTTATTGTAATATTCAAGTGAGCCGTTTAATTTGCTGTTGAACAACG
>JANOUH010000024.1:0-3609 GCA_031416795.1 Cytophagales bacterium
CCACTACTCCCGAAATCAAAAAGAAGATGAAAAATGTAAGTAGTCGTTTCATAAGCCAGACTTAGAACGACCAATTTAAACTAAAACTTGGTCAGTTAGAAATAATTTAGCGTTGAAATTTCCTTGCTCCCCCTGTAGCCAATGGGTATGATAACAGTAAATATAGATCTCTAGCAAAAAAACCACGACTATCCTAGCAACATAAAGTCTAGACAAGAAATAATGAAAATGGGTTTAGCGGCCTAAAACACTGAAATTACTTCACTAAAATTTCAGCTACCGAAGTAAATTCACCGGAGATATACTTTGCGTAATACAACCCTGACTCGAGTTTTAACGGCAAGGTTAACGTTGATAGATCTCCGTTTACTTTGAAGTGGGCGATTTCAATCCCCGTTGAGGAATAAATCGTAACAAAGGAACTGTTGCCAGGTACAAAATTAGTTTCCACGTTGAAAGTCAATCCATCTAAAGGATTGGGGTAAACTGAAAAGCTCTTCTTGCCATCAAAATCAACCATGATCACATTGAAATACTCGGTATAGCCATCAAAATCCACAGACTTTAAGCGATAATAATTTTTCCCACTCAATGGCTTTTCGTCATTAATAAAATAATCCTGACGGATGTTTGTAGTGCCATTGCCTTTCACTTTAGCAATGCTGTAGAAATTGGTGCCTTCTGAGGATTTCTCAACATCGAAATAATCAAAGTTTAACTCGGACGCTGTAGCCCAGGTAAGAGATATTTTATTTAAACCCTTAGTGCCTTTAAAGAAGAGAAGTTCTATTGGAAGGACACCATATGTGGCACAAAAGGCGTCTCCTGAGGTACAATTTGCAAATCCACCTGAAACAGGACACGGACTTCCACAGGTTGATCCGTTTTTAACATCTAACGTTCCACCGCTAATGGAACCAGATCCAGTAAAAGCATTATTGTTTTTTCCATATAGCGTACCATCAACAATTATTTTGTCTGTCGATGATGCAACATTATACTGAACTCCATTATTGAGAGCATCCCCCAAATCTCCAGTCACATGTAGTGTGCTACCTCCAGTTACGCTTAGAAGCGACCCTGGTCCACCTGAGATGGGGAAATTGCCTGTAATTGAAACATTGTTACTAATTGTAATGGTTTTGCTATTAGCCAAATCTACTATCACATTTCCTGTAAAGGTTATCAGGCCATCGGCCATATCGTTACATTCTGCTACAGTTGCCCCTCCAGAGGCCGTCCAGGCAATAGCACCAAAATTTATATTCGCGGAGATAGTAGTCGGGTTTGAAGTGCAGGTCTTTTGAGCAAATGAGTTTGATAAAAACCCTCCACCAATAAGTATAACAGCAAGAAAAAGAAGTCTTTTTTTCATAGAATAGTTGTCGCCACCAAGTTTTCAAACAGCGTTCATTCAAATTTGGGCGCAAAAGTAACTAATTTTTGGAACTTAAGCTTCTCTCTGGTATATCAGAAACCACATATCGAATCTTGATTTTTGAGCACTTTTATAGAAAGCTTCTTATGTTGCACCTTTGTTTCCTGATCTTAGATAATTAATAATAAAAGCAGCAGGTGAGTAAACTTAAACGCCTGGCAGGAGAAACCGCTCTTTACGGATTGGGTAGCATTTTACCCCGAGTACTGAATTTCTTGCTAGTTCCCCTTCACACCATCAACATGTTCGGCAAAGCTGAGTATGGCCAGATCACCAAACTTTATGCCTTTGTTGGGGTGATCAACATCGTGTACATGTTTGGCATGGAGACGGCTTTTTTTCGCTTTGCTACGAAACCTGAAGCTGACAGACAACGAATTTTTAATCTGAGTCAGACAACGGTCGTTTTCATTAGCCTGTTATTATCCGTAATTTTTATTTCATTCTCCTCACCCATAGCAAGTGCGTTAAATATAGAAGCGCACCCTGAGTTTATCATTTGGCTAGCCCTTACCATGTTTGTTGATGCGTTGGTCGCTATTCCATTTGCAAGGCTTCGTCTCGAAAAAAAAGCTTTGATTTTTGCTGTAGCGAAAATATTTAATGTCAGTGTACTCATAGGTTTGAATTACTATTTCCTGAAAATAAATTTTGATCCCTCCATAGGTATTGGGTATGTTTTCTTAGCCAATCTTATTGCCAACTCATTTTTCATCATCTTCTTTTTCAAAACAATTATCACCTGGCGGCCAGCCTGGGACAAAGATATCTCACCACAAATGTTGCACTACGCCTATCCGGTCATGATTACAGGTGTAGCGGGCATGATCAACGAGATGTTTTCGAGAAGCATGCTGGATTGGTGGCTTCCAGAAAATTTTTATGCAGGCACAACACGCGAAGAAGCCGGAGGGATTTTTGGGGCTTGTTATAAATTTGCCGTGTTCATGAATTTGGGAATCCAGGCATTTCGTTATGCGGCAGAGCCCTTCTTTTTTTCAAATGCTACGGATAAAAACTCACCGGCTCTTTTCGCCAAAGTCAATCATTACTTTGTGATCGTGTGCTGCGTGGTGTTGCTGGGCATCAGCATCAATATGGACTTTATTAAACTATTTTTTATCGGGGAAGAGTATTGGGTTGGACTTGGCATTGTACCTGTTTTACTGCTGGCTTACCTTTTCTTAGGTGTTTACTACAACATGAGTGTTTGGTTTAAACTCACAAACAAAACCCACTATGGCACCATCATCACATTGATCGGAGTATGTATTACCGTGGCCGGCAATTTTATTTTAATTCCTGTGGCTGGATATATGGGAAGTAGCATAGCTGCCTTTCTTTGCTATTTTACAATGGCCGTAGTGTGTTATGTCATTGGCCAGCGATTCTACCCAATACCCTATTCTATAGTAAAAGACTTGAGCTATATTATCATTACCTATTGCATCATGCTTGCGGCTACAAGCATCACTATTGACAACCTATGGGTCAATCTTGGCTTTGATTTAGTTGTGGTTATCATTTTTTGTGGAGTGATTTTTCTTATCGAAAGAAAGAGTCTAACGCAGCCAGTCGCTTAAAGAATTTATTAGCTTTACTTCCATAAAAATCTACCTGTAATGAACATTATTATCCCTATGGCTGGCTTAGGCAAACGCCTGCGACCACATACACTGACCACCGCAAAACCATTACTACCTATTGCCGGCAAGCCCATTGTGCACCGTTTGGTGGAAGATATTGCCCATGTGTGCCCCGAAAAAATTAACTATATCGGATTCATTGTACATCCTTCATTTGGCAAACAGGTTGAGGAAGATTTGAAATCAGTAGCGAAAGCAGTAGGTGCCGAAGGAAGGATTTATTATCAGGATCAAGCGCTTGGAATTTCACATGCTCTTCTCTTTGCTAAAGAATTATTTACCGGCAAGGTTATCGTAGCCTTTGCCGACACGCTTTTTAAGGCCGATTTCAAACTCGATACCACTCTTGACGGCACTATCTGGGTACAAAAAGTTCCTAATCCATCGCAATTTGGTGTGGTGAAACTGAATGAGAAGGGAGAAATTACCGAGTTAGTCGAAAAACCTGCAACGTTCGTTTCTGACCTTGCCATCATCGGCATTTACTTCTTCAAAAATGGAGAAAAGTTAAGGGATGAAATGCAG
>JANOUH010000025.1:0-15969 GCA_031416795.1 Cytophagales bacterium
GTACGCGAGCATCCTGAGCAATGGGTGTGGATGCACGAACGATGGAAGACCAGGCCAGGTGAAGAAATTGCTTAATGATTTAATAGTTATGAAGAGATTACTCGTTCTACTTACGCTGGGTTTGACAACACTATCATACGCGCAAGTTTCAAAAATCGAAAAGAAGATCACTTCAAATGTGGATACGAATAATGTAAACGCATTGAAGCTACTGGAAGAAGTAGTGAACATCAACAGCGGCTCCATGAATTTTGAAGGTGTGCAAAAAGTAGGACAACTATTTAAAGCACGCCTAGATGCTCTTGGTTTTGAAACCCATTGGGTAGATGGAAAACCTTTTGGACGCGCGGGTCATTTAGTAGGTTATCATACCGGCAAGGGAACCGGAAAAACTCTTTTACTCATCGGTCACTTAGATACGGTGTTTGAATTAGCAAGCCCCTTTCAAAAATTCACGATGATCAACGACTCTACAGCAACCGGACCAGGCACTAGCGATATGAAAGGCGGTGATGTTATGATTATTTATTCCCTGGAAGCGTTGAAGCAAGCGGGTGTTTTAAAAAACATGAACATCATCGTGGTGATGACGGGTGATGAAGAACTGAGTGGTCGCCCATTGGAACTCGCACGCAAGGATTTAATTGAAGCTGCAAAGCAAGCCGATATTGCCTTAGGTATGGAAGATGGTGACAGCGATCCAACAACAGGAGTTATTTCAAGAAGAAGTTCATCGGGATGGGAATTAAGCGTGACTGGTTTGCCCGCTCACTCCTCTCAGATATTCACATCTAAAATTGGAGCCGGTGCTATCTACGAAGCATCCCGAATCCTGACTGGATTTTATGAAGGTTTATCCAACGAGAAAGACCTGACTTTCAACCCGGGAATGATGCTAGGTGGTTCTGATATTCATCGTGATCAGGTTTTAGACGGAGGCTCTTCCTTTGGAAAAGAAAATATTGTAGCCAAGCAGGCAGTTGTCACAGGAGATATCCGAGCCATTTCACCAGAACAATTGAAGATGGTGCAGGATGAGATGCAGCAGATTGTATCGAAACATCTACCTCAAACCAAAGCCACATTAACCTTTGATGAAGGCTATCCTCCGCTGGCCCCAACCGATGGAAATAAAAAACTGTTGGAGTATTACACGAAAGTGAGTGAAGATCTTGGCTTAGGAAAAGTAACAGCCGTTAATCCCCGCGATGCGGGTGCAGCGGATATTTCGTTTACCTCCGGCTATGTGGATATGGCTATTGATGGGTTAGGACTTTTTGGTGGGCATGGTCACACCGATAAAGAATATGTCAACCTCAACTGGCTGCCAAGACAGACAAAGCGAATAGCGCTTCTTATGTACAGGCTCACACAAAATCCTATTGGGAATAAAAAGTAGTAATTACTTTTTAAATACAAAGTAAACGGCAAGGATAAGAAACATGAACCCGATCAGGTGGTCCATCGAAAAGTTTCTGTTTTGAAAAACAACAGGGAAAAGATCACAAATACGATTAGCGTAATCACTTCCTGTATCACTTTTAGTTCAACCAATGAAAATGGTCCGCCATAGTTTTTGAATCCGATTTGGTTGGCTGGCACCTGAAGGATATATTCAAACAACGCAATGCCCCAGCTGATTAAAATAATGGTGATCAGCGGCAGACTGGCACTCCACTTCATTTCCTTAAACTTCAAATGACCATACCACGCGAGGGTCATGAAAGTGTTCGAAAGCACAAGAAGTATTATGGTTAAAAGTCCTTTCATGAAAAAATCAAGTAGGCAGTAGGCAATAAGCAGGAGGCAAGGAAAAAATTATTGCCTATTGTAATTTGCTTACAGCCTACTTATGAAAATTATCACTTGACCAATTTCTTATACTTAATCCGATGCGGCTGATCATCGCCCAATCGCTTCTTCTTATTCTCTTCGTATTCACTGAAGGTTCCTTCAAACCAGAACACTTGCGAGTCGCCTTCGAAAGCCAGGATGTGTGTACAAACTCGATCAAGGAACCAGCGGTCGTGAGAGATAATGACAGCACAACCTCCAAAGTTTTCTAATGCTTCTTCTAATGCACGAAGTGTGTTTACATCCAGATCGTTAGTTGGTTCATCTAACAGCAACAAGTTGCCGCCCTGCTTTAAGGCAATGGCCAAGTGAGCGCGATTGCGCATACCACCAGAAAGTTCTTTTACTTTTTTCTGCTGATCATTTCCACTGAAGTTGAACTTGCTCACATAAGCGCGCGAGTTAATTTCTTTTCCGCCCACCATAATTAATTCCAGTCCACCGGTGATAGCTTGCCAAACAGTGTCTTCTGGTTTCAGATCATCATGCTCCTGATCTACGTAACCAATCTTTACCGTTTCGCCCACATCAAATGTTCCACCATCAGGCTTCTCTTGACCGGTAATCATTTTAAACAATGTAGTTTTCCCTGCTCCGTTTGGTCCGATAATTCCTACGATGCCTGCAGGAGGAAGAGAGAACGTAAGATTTTCATACAGTAATTTATCACCATACGCCTTTGCTACACCATTAGCTTCGATGACTTTGTTTCCTAGGCGTGGTCCTGGTGGAATAAAGATTTCCAGTTTTTCTTCTTTCTCTCGGTTTTCCTGGCTGATCAGTTTTTCATAGTTACTCAAGCGTGCTTTTCCTTTAGCGTGGCGTCCTTTTGGATTCATACGCACCCATTCTAATTCGCGCTCAAGAGATTTTTGTCTCTTTGATTCTGTCTTCTCTTCCTGTGCTAAGCGCTTTTGTTTTTGGTCGAGCCAGCTTGAGTAATTTCCTTTCCAGGGAATGCCTTCGCCACGATCCAATTCAAGAATCCACCCCGCTACATTATCGAGGAAGTAACGGTCGTGCGTTACCGCGATGATCGTTCCTTTATATTGACGCAAGTGTTCTTCCAGCCATTGCACAGATTCTGCATCTAAGTGGTTGGTAGGTTCATCCAACAAGAGAACATCCGGAGTTTGTAACAACAACCGGCAAAGGGCTACTCTTCTTTTTTCACCACCCGAAAGATGTTCCACTTTTGAATCAGGCGGAGGACAGCGCAATGCATCCATGGCACGCTCCAGCATATGATCAAGTTCCCATGCGTTTACGGCATCCAGTTTTTCCTGAACTTCACCCTGGCGTGTGATGAGTTTATCCATCGCATCAGGATTTTCAAGAACGGCCGGATCGCCAAACTTTTCATTGATCGCTTCAAACTCTTTTAAAAGATCGACAACATCTTTTACGCCCTCTTCTACAATTTCTCTTACTGTTTTGGTTTTATCAAGTTGAGGCTCCTGCTCCAGGTAGCCGACTGTGTATCCTAAATCAGAAACTACATCACCTTGAAATTCTTTGTCAATACCGGCAATAATGCGCAGCAAAGAGGACTTACCCGATCCGTTAAGACCGAGCACCCCGATTTTGGCACCGTAAAAAAAGGATAGGTAAATGTTCTTGAGCACTTGCTTGTTGGGTGGATAGATCTTGCTAACACCCGACATCGAGAAAATTATTTTTTCGTCTGCCATGAGGTAAAAGTGAGTTTAGAGGCCTGCCTGCCGGCAAGGCAGGCGCAAATATGGCGTTTTTAAGTCAATAGTCCATAGTATAGAAGTATCGCTAAAACCTGCACCCAAGGTTACTTTGTTAAATAAATAACTATCGACAAGAGACTATTGACTATGGTCTAATTAATTCTATTTTTGCGACAAATTTAACAGGGAGGACAACACTATGTATTGGACACTTGAATTAGCCTCGTACCTCGAAGATGCGCCTTGGCCGGCCACAAAAGATGAATTGATCGATTTTTCAATCCGCTCAGGTGCACCTTTGGAAGTGGTAGAAAACCTTCAGGAATTGGAGGATGACGGTCAACCTTATGAAAGCATTGAAGAAATTTGGCCTGACTATCCGACTAAAGAAGATTTCTTCTTTAATGAAGATGAGTATTAACGTCTGAATGTATTTACACTTAATAGAGAGGCTGGTTGAAAACCGGCCTTCTTTGTTTTTATAATGATTTTGAATTAAGTAACGCTTCGGCAATAATCAAATCTTCCGGGGTAGTGATCTTAATGTTCTCATAACTTCCTTCGAAAAGCGAAATCACGTGACCGGCTCGTTCGGCCACACTCGCATCGTCTGTAAGACTCGCATCTTCTTTCATTTCATACGCATGCTTGATTAAAGCGATATCAAAAGTTTGTGGCGTTTGAATCAGTCGGAAGCGTGAGCGATCCACGGCTTTGGTATTATCCTGATCGGTCATGCGTATGGAATCTTTTAAACGCACTGCAGCCACCGCGGATTGATGCACTGCGGCCAGATGAAAGGAAGCACCTATGATATCCTCGCTTACCAGAGGACGAACACCATCATGAATAGCCACCAAACCCGGACCTTCAATTTTACTCAATCCATTCTTTACAGATTGAAAGCGTGTTTCTCCGCCTTTTTGTAAAACGATAGGCTTAGTGAAATTGAATTTCTTGCAGATGGCTTCCCAGATTTCAAAGTCATCTTCGGGCAACACCAAAATGATTTCAATTTTTTCAGAATAGCGATAGAAAGCCGCGATGGTGTGAAGTAAAATAGGTTTGCCCTTAAGTTCGAGAAATTGCTTGGGTAGCTTAGTTTTGATACGGGTGCCTTTGCCCCCTGCCACAATCAGCGCATATTCTTTATTATTCATAGATTTACAAAAATACTTTTTTCCGGTTATGATACTGATTCGAATGCTGCTATTGGCTTTTAATGTGGCGGTGGTGACTTATCTCATTTACCGCCTGCTTCAAATTTATAAATCTGACAAGGATCAGAAGAGTTGGAAGATTGGCATTGGAATTTTTCTTTTGCTCGCTCCCATCACCATGTTGTTTGGGTTTATTAAGCCAACACCGATCTATCTGTTTTTATATCCGGTGGCAATCTCTCTTCATATATATCTGATTCGTAATTCGTAAGACTTCTTATCTATAAACAAAAATGCCTGATGATAAGTCAGGCATTTTTTGTTTTTTTATCAGGATGTGATTTTAAATAATCAACATCGCATCGCCATAAGTAAGAAACTTATACTTTTCCTTCTTGGCAAGTTCATATGCTTTCATCACCAGATCAAATCCACCAAAAGCACAGGTCATCATCAACAACGTTGACTCAGGCTGATGGAAGTTGGTCACCATGGCGCTGCAAATCTTAAACTCATAAGGTGGAAAAATAAATTTATCTGTCCAGCCTTCACGCTCTTTCAATCTATTGCTTGCGGATACCGCAGTTTCCAATGCACGCATGGTTGTCGTGCCGATTGCACACACTTTGCTTTTATTATCAAGAGCCTGGTTCACGACTTTCACCGCGTCAGAGCCAACAATAAAATTCTCTGAATCCATTTTGTGTTTGGTCAGATCTTCTACATCAACAGCACGGAATGTCCCCAATCCGATGTGTAGTGTTACGAAGGTCATGTCAACACCTTTGATCTGCAAACGCTTCATCAATTGCTTAGTAAAGTGCAAACCGGCTGTCGGTGCAGAAACCGCTCCTTTGTTTTTTGCAAAAATAGTTTGGAAGCGCTCTTTGTCAGCAGCCTCTACTTTTCTTTTAATGTATTTTGGAAGTGGAGTTTCACCTAGAGTTTCTACAATCTTATCGAAGGCAGCAGAGTCTCCATCAAATAAGAAACGAATAGTACGTCCTCTTGATGTTGTGTTGTCAATAACTTCAGCCACTAAATCGCCATCACCAAAATAAAGTTTGTTACCTACACGAATTTTGCGGGCCGGATCCACAAGCACGTCCCACAAATGCATTTCGGCATTCAATTCGCGCAATAAGAAAACTTCGATTTTTGCACCGGTCTTTTCTTTGCGACCATATAAGCGAGCAGGAAACACCATGGTGTCATTGCCCACCATCACATCACCTTCTTTAAAGTAATTGACGATGTCTTTGAACACTTTATGTTCAATTTTGCCAGTGTCTTTGTGGATGACCATTAAACGGGAGTCATCTCTGTTTTCTGCAGGATGATTAGCGATTAAACTGACGGGAAGATCAAATTTGAATTCGGATAACTTCATAAGCTTACGGGCTTTGTGCCCTTTGGAAAAGGACTGGTTTATAAATTAAGGACGCAAAAGTAAGGATTTGTTTCGTACCCGAAGAAAATTCTATATGGGTTTTTGGTAACAAATAGCCATTACGAGCGTCATCGCCCTTGTACGACAGATGTTTTTCGTCTTAAATGGCGATTCTATATCATGGATTCATCAAAAATCCATGTTTATTGCAACCTGAAATCGATAAACCCGCGTTTAACCGGACATGCTTACCATTCGATTAATTTTTGAAAGTTTGGGATTCGCCTTCAAGGCGTTGAAATCCAACTTATTGCGCACGATTCTTTCTCTGTTGGGAGTAACCATCGGTATCTTTTCAATCATAGCGGTGCTCACCTTAGTGGACTCTCTCGAGAAAAATATTCGCGACAGTTTTAATTTTTTGGGTAGTAATGTAGTTTATGTGGGAAAGTGGCCCTTCACCGGAGGAAATGGTCGCGATTGGTGGAAGGATTATATCAAAAGACCTAATGTGTCATATTCCGAATACAAGTTTTTGAAAGCGAATATGAAAACGGCAAAAACCGTTTCTATTTACGCGGCATCGGGTAATATTACAGCCAAGGCAAAAAACAGTAGCATTAATCAATTGAATTTACGGGGAGCCGGTCTTGATTTCGATCAGATTTTTGAAATGAATCTGGAGAAAGGTCGATACTTGACTAATGATGAGATAGAGGGCGGAAGAAACGTTGTCATTCTGGGCTATGAGGTAGCCAATTCACTTTTTCTAAAAGATGACCCCATAGGGCAGCAGGTAAAGATTAAAAATCTCAAGTATAATGTGGTTGGTGTTTTGAAGAGAGAAGGAGAAAGTTTTATAGGAACACCGAGCAATGATTTTGGGTGTATTATTCCTTATGAATCGTTCAGAAAACTTTACCAAACTGGAACGGGCCGCTGGAATGAACTAGGCTCCTCGGTTGGGTTAAAAGGCTTTGATACTGATATCGGACTGGTCGAATTAGAAAATGAAGCGCGGGGTCTAATGAGAGTTAAGCGTGGATTGAAGCCTATTCAGAAAGACAATTTTGCATTGAATCGCCCCGAGGCCATAGCCAATGCGATTGGTAGTGTGTTTGATGTATTGAGTGTTGCAGGTTGGATTATTGGAGGATTTTCAATGTTGGTAGGAGGATTCGGTATTGCAAATATTATGTTCGTTTCGGTTAAGGAAAGGACCAGTGTCATTGGTTTACAGAAATCGTTAGGTGCGAAGAACTACTTTATCTTATTTCAGTTTTTGTTTGAATCTATCTTTTTGAGTTTGATTGGTGGTTTAGCAGGATTGCTTCTGGTCTATCTGCTTACCCTCATACCCTTTGGAAGTCTTCAGGTAATCCTATCTATTAAAAATATTGTCCTTGGTCTTGGTGTTTCTTCCGTAATCGGATTGGTGGCGGGCATTGTTCCAGCAGCCATGGCGGCCCGTCTCGATCCGGTTATTGCTATAAGAGCGACTTGAAAAAAGAGTTATAAAAAACCGGGCCCGGAATAATTTCCAAGCCCGGCTTTTTTTATAGAGTGCTGATTAATTAATCTTTCTCTTCTTTGATGGCAGCCCCCGTGCTGATTTTCTCTTTGATATTCTTCTCCAGCTCTTCCATTAATTCCGGATTGTCTTCAATTAACTGTTTTACAGTATCGCGACCCTGACCGAGTTTGTTGCCATTGTAAGAGAACCAGGAACCTGATTTTTGGATCACGTTCAATTCAACACCCAGGTCAACGATCTCACCTGATTTAGAAATTCCTCTTCCATACATGATGTCGAACTCAACCACTTTGAATGGAGGCGCTACTTTGTTTTTCACCACTTTCACCTTCACACGGTTTCCGGTGATATCGTCTGGAGATTCTTTGATCTGACCAATTCTGCGAATATCTAAGCGAACGGAAGCGTAGAATTTCAAAGCATTACCACCAGTAGTAGTTTCAGGATTGCCGAACATCACCCCAATTTTCTCGCGAAGCTGGTTGATGAAAACACAGGCGCAACCTGTCTTGCTGATCGTTCCGGTAAGTTTTCTCAAAGCCTGTGACATAAGGCGGGCTTGTAATCCCATTTTGCTTTCACCCATTTCGCCTTCCAATTCTGCTTTAGGCACAAGGGCGGCTACGGAGTCAATAACAATAATGTCAATGGCACCTGAGCGAATCAAATGTTCAGCAATTTCTAAAGCCTGCTCGCCATTGTCGGGCTGAGAGATTAAAAGATTTTCTGTATCAATTCCAAGCTTCTCTGCGTAGGTCTTATCAAAAGCATGTTCTGCATCAATGAAAGCTGCTATGCCACCTTTTTTCTGTGCTTCAGCAATGCAATGCATCGTCAGCGTAGTCTTACCTGAAGATTCAGGTCCGTAGATTTCAGTAACCCTTCCGCGTGGAATACCACCAATACCCAAGGCAATGTCCAATCCTAAAGAGCCCGTTGAAATGGCCGGGATATCTAATACTTTGGTGTCGTTGAGCATCATGACGGTGCCCTTTCCATAGGTCTTCTCCAACTTATCGATGGTAAGTTGAAGTGCTTTTAATTTTTCTTTTGAGTCGCTCATATAATCAGTCGTTTATTTACAGTTTTATAGCAGATTGGGCACCAAATTACTAATTAAAATAGTATTAACAAGTCTTGCGCCTTTTAAAAGCTAATTTATTTAGTATTTATTTGATTTTATACTTTGGAAGTGGTTATAAATGAGGACTAAAGATCAGGAGATTTAATTTGCAGGCTACTCATGATGAAGAAAATAGTTTTTGCTTTTGGGGCCGTGTTACTGGTTCTTATCCTTTGGAATTGGGAATTGATGGTGTATGGAATCCGTCAGGGGTATGGGCAGGTTAAGATTGTCTGGAAGGCAAAGCCCATCGAAGAATTTTTCAATGACCCTCAGTTTCCAGATTCGCTCAAGCAGAAGCTCTTGCTCATACAGGAAGTGCGTCAGTATGCTATTGATTCGCTTGGATTAGATGACACTGAAAACTATAAGACTTTATTTGATCAGAAAGGAGAGGAGCTTATGTGGGTAGTGCAGGCTTGCGAGCCCTTTGCGCTCAAACCAAAAATGTGGAATTTTCCAGTGGTAGGCTCCGTTCCCTACAAAGGTTTTTTTGCGAAGCAGAAAGCACTGGATGAACGAGCCCGCCTGGATAAGGAAGGGTATGATATCAGCATTCGCAATCCGGGTGGTTGGTCCACATTGGGATGGTTTACTGATCCGATCTTAAGCGGTATGCTGAAGCGGGATGATGGAGACCTTGCCAGTTTGATTATTCATGAGATGGTTCATGCAACCATCTTTGTAAAAGATGATGTTAACTTTAATGAGAACCTAGCCTCTTTTGTAGGCGATACCGCTTCTTATTTTTTCCTCGCTTCAAAATTTGGCCGCGACTCCAACCAATTTTTGGAGTACCTGCATGACGATCAGGATTACCGAAAGTATAGCCGTCATATATTACGAGGCACTCAGATGTTGGATAGTTTGTATCAAACCATGAAGGAGGAAGATCCCCTTGAAATAAAAGAAGAGAAGAAGAAAACCATGATCACACAAATCATGTCTTCAGCCGACACACTATCCTTATTTAAACCTCGCAGCGGTAATGGAAGTGGGCGATTACCCAACAACACTTACTTTATGTCCTATCACCTTTACCAGGGAAGACAAGGTAATTTTAAGAAAGAACTGGATGAAGATTTTGGTGGCGACATTAAGAAATATATCCAATACCTGATTAAAAAATATCCGTACCTATAACATTAAGGGAACACAAGCGCTTCATTAAGTAATTGTTAAGATCACCACACTGATTTTTTATTGGCTTAATTAGTATCTACTTTTGAAAGGAAATAAATTCAAAAACCTATGGGTAGTAAACCATCGCAAAAAGTGCTGGTCGTAGATGATGAGGAACCCATCCTGGAACTTTTAAAATACAATCTCGAGAAGCAAGGCTACGAAGTAAAAACGGCCTCTAATGGGCAAATTGCTTTAGAGGTAGCCAAAAAATTTCATCCAGACTTGGTTCTATTAGACATCATGATGCCCAAGATGGATGGGGTGGAAGCTTGCCGGCATTTAAGAGCCATGCCAGAACTGGCAAATACGTTCATTGTATTTCTTACGGCACGCGCTGAAGAGTATTCAGAGATAGCCGCATTTGATGTGGGAGCCGATGATTATATCTTGAAACCCATCAAGCCACGAGCGTTGATGAGCAGGATTAGTGCACTCTTTCGCAGGGAATCGAAGAAGTCTACTGCCTCGGCACAAATTACCATTGGTGATTTGGTGATCGATCGCACCAGTTATACGGTTAAAGTAAAAGGCAAGGAGATTAACCTGCCTAAGAAGGAATTTGAATTGCTGTATTTTCTCGCCCAAAATCCCAATAAAGTTTTTAATCGTGATGACTTATTGCAGAACATTTGGGGTTCCGATGTATATGTGTTGGCCCGCACGGTAGATGTTCATATCCGCAAAGTGCGTGAAAAGATAGGAGATGATTATATTACCACTGTGAAAGGAGTGGGGTATAAGTTCAATCTCGGTTAATACATGGTTTATAGTGCCCGTACGTTAGCATTGCTTCTGGCTGTTTCCATAGCCATTGTCACCTCTTTATTTCTTTCCTTATTAGAAAGCGTTGGTCGCGATGCATTACTGGTGGCAGCTGTAATCAGTTTTTCCGCTTCCTATTTACTCATCTTCGTCATTCTTGAATTTTTAGTCTTCCGCGAGATTAATAAGATCTATAAGATGATGGAGAAGTTGCGCAAGAAAGAATTGGCCAATATTTCAAAGGAAAAATCAGGAGCGCTGAATCCACTTCAAAAAATAAATGAGGAAATATATTCTTTCGCCACCCTCAAGCAAAAGGAAATAGATGAACTCAAAAAACTCGAAGCGTTCCGCAAAGAGTTTATTGCCGATGTATCGCATGAATTAAAGACCCCCATTTTTGCAGCTCAAGGGTTTGTGCATACCCTCTTGGATGGAGCGGTGAATGATAAAAACGTGCGTAACCGGTTTTTGAAAAAAGCAGCAAAGAGCCTTGATGGTTTGGATGTGCTCGTTCAGGATTTGCTTACGCTTTCGCAAATTGAAACGGGTGAGATCAAAATGAAATTCGAGAATATTGATCTCTACAAATTATGTTCGGAGGTCATAGAGCAGTTTGAAGAGAAAGCAGAGAAGAAAAAAATCCATTTAAAAATACAGAGCGATCAACAAAAGATCATCGTGTTTGCCGATTGGCAGCGCATCACGCAAGTAGTAACCAACTTGGTTTCAAATGCAATTAACTACACGCCCGATGGTGGGGATGTAACCATTACATTTGACATTGGTAAAAAGAATGTGACCACCTTGATTTCTGATACAGGAGAGGGAATTCCACCCGAACATATTTATAGAATTTTTGAACGTTTCTATCGGGTGGATAAAAGTCGCAGCCGCGAGAAGGGCGGAACCGGTCTTGGATTAGCCATTGTCAAACATATCTTAGAAGGTCATAACAGCAAAGCGGAAGTTCAAAGTGCGGTAGGAAAGGGATCAGTTTTCAATTTTAAACTGCACCGATCGAAGCACGATAGCTCAGATTTGGATGACTGATCGTAATTTGCAGCGTGAAAGCGCCTCAGTTTATTTTTGAAAAATCGATTCTGTTCGAAAACAGCGATTTTATTCTAATTAACAAGCCACCCTTTATTTCCACACTCGAGGATAGAAACGATCCAGTTAATATTCTGGCGCTAGCCCGCCAATATGAATCTGATGCTCAGGTTTGCCACCGTCTCGATAAGGATACTTCGGGAGTATTGGCCATTGCGCGAAATCCGGAGGCTTACCGCCATTTGAGCATGCAATTTGAAAACCGGGAGGTGTCAAAAATTTATCATGCTGTGGTGGATGGCATCCATAGTTTTGCTGATGAACTGGTGGATGCGGCCATCGAAAAACAAAATGATGGCACGGTTCGGCTTTCCCGAAGTGGAAAATCAGCACAGACTTATTTTACCACCCTCAAAACATTCAAAAATCATTCGTTAATAGAATGCCGACCGGTTACGGGTCGCATGCACCAGATTCGTATCCATTTATCCTTTCTGAAGGCCCCAATTACGGGAGATGAGGTCTATAGAGGCAAACTTTTTTACGTTTCTTCGATCAAAAGAAAGTTCAATTTGAAGAAAATGAGCGAGGAGCAGCCCTTGATGAAGAGAATGGCCCTACATGCTTTTTCGCTTGAATTTGCATTATTAGATGGTGAACATAAGATAGCTGAAGCACCGTATCCAAAAGATTTTCAAGCTCTTATACGTCAGCTCAATGAAAACCTCCGGTAGGCTTATTTGGCTTTTCATAGCCTTGAATGAAATCAATATTCAGTCGGGCTTGCATATTCAGTTTCTTGAATCTACTTTTGTGTCCCTTTTTAGAGGGGTAAGTGTATTTAACGGGGCTTAAAAAGCTAATAAAGTGGATCATAACAGTTATAAAACAATTAATCCCAACAACGCAACCGTAGAAAAGGGTTGGGTTTTGGTGGATGCCAAGGATCAGGTTCTGGGACGTTTGGCCAGTGAGGTTGCCCGCGTATTGCGCGGAAAGCACAAGCCTAGCTATACACCGAATGTTGATACAGGTGATCATGTAATCATTATCAATGCGGATAAAGTAAGAATGACCGGAAAAAAGTTTAGCAATAAGCTGATCTTCACGTATTCTGGTTATCCAGGTGGGCAGCGTGAGCTTACTCCCAAAATAATCAGCGGTAAGAATCCTGCTAAACTAGTGGAGATTTCAGTTCGCGGTATGTTACCTAAGAACAGCATCGGACGTGAGATTTTCAGAAGTCTTCATGTTTATGCCGGTACGGAACACCCTCACATAGCACAACAACCAAAAGAAATAAAATTCTGATAAATGGAGATTATTAATACCATCGGAAGAAGAAAAACCTCAATTGCCAGAGTTTACGTAAAACCAGGCAAAGGTCAGATCATTGTGAACGATAGAGAGTTAAATGACTATTTTCAGTCAGAAATTCTTCAAACTACCGTTAAGCAAGCACTCACACTACTAAAGGCGAACGAGCAATACGATGTAACCGTGAATGTTGAAGGTGGTGGAAATAAAGGCCAGGCTGAGGCAATTCGTTTGGGTATCGCCCGCGCTTTAGTTACAATCAATAATGAAAATCGCCCTGCTCTTAAGAAGGAGGGATTACTCACCCGTGACTCACGCATGGTTGAAAGAAAGAAACCAGGTCGTGCCAAGGCAAGAAAGAAATTCCAGTTCAGCAAGCGTTAATCGATACAGCATGGCAGAGAAAATAACAACCGAAAGTTTAATGGATGCTGGTGTTCACTTTGGACACCTCACCCGTAAGTGGAACCCCAAGATGTCTGAGTACATCTTCATGGAAAATAATGGTATCCACATTATCGATTTAAATAAGACGATGAAGTGTCTTGAAGAAGCCACTTATGCACTTAAAAACATAGTTCGTTCTGGCCGCAAGATCATGTTTGTGGCTACGAAGAAGCAGGCTAAAGATATTGTCGCTGCGGAAGCTGCTCGCTTAAACATGCCTTTCGTAACGGAGCGCTGGTTAGGTGGTATGCTTACCAACTTCGCTACTATCCGTAAGTCTTTGAAGAAACTTGCTCAGATTGACAAGTTGATGAAAGACGAAGCCTTTAATAACCTTGCAAAACGCGAGCGCTTGATGGTCACTCGTGAGAAGGCGAAATTGGAAAAATTGTTAGGTGGTATCACCGACCTTAACCGTTTGCCTGCAGCCCTTTTCATAATTGACGTAAAGCGCGAGCACATCGCAGTAGCAGAAGCACAGAAGTTGAATATTCCAGTGTTTGCTATGGTAGATACAAACTCTGATCCTACGAATGTAGATTTCCCTATTCCTGCAAACGATGATGCATTCAAATCAATTTCATTGATTGCTGGTCATGTTGGTAGAGCCATTGAAGAGGCTTTGATGGAGCGTAAGAAAGATAAGGAAGAAGCTGGTCATAAGAAGGACGAGGAAGAAAAACGCAAAGTTGACGAAGCCGTAGAACATTAAGAGTAAGTTGACCACGCGCTTCGCGTGGCCGATTTAGATTTTATAAAAACATCGGCCTAAACAGTCGATGTTTTGTTTTTTATAGATACCCGAATTTTAAACTAATATTATATGTCAGCAATTACCGCACAAGATGTAAATAAGCTGCGCACCATGACCGGTGCCGGCATGATGGATTGTAAAAAAGCGCTTACTGAAGCTGAAGGCGATTTTGATAAAGCCATTGAGATTTTAAGAAAGAAAGGACAGAAAGTGTCTGCAAGTCGCTCAGATAGAGACGCCAAAGAAGGATCGGTGTTTGTAAAGACTTCTGATGATAAGAAGGAAGCGGTATTGATCGCATTAAATTGCGAGACAGACTTCGTTGCAAAGAATGAGGAGTTTCAGAACCTGGGTAAGTTGATTGCTGAAACAGCGTTTACTAAGAAATCCACTGATAAAGATGCTTTACTTGCCGAGAAGACAGGTGAGTTAACCATCAACGATCGCATCACAGAATTGGTTGGGAAGATCGGAGAGAAAATAGAGATCAGCTCATTTGTTTATATGGCGGGAGAGGCAGTAGTTCCATATATCCACGCTGGCAGCAAGTTGGGTGTATTGGTTTCATTGAAAGGTGTGAATGGAAAAGATGTGACGGATGCAGGTAAAGATGTAGGCATGCAGATTGCCGCTATGAATCCTGTAGCGGTTGATGAGAAAGGTGTTGACAAGACATTGATCGAAAAGGAAATCGAAATTGCTAAAGCACAGATTATTGCTGAAGGCAAACCTGAAAACATGGTCGATAAAATTGCTCAAGGTAAACTGAATAAGTTCTTTAAGGACAACACGTTGTTGCCACAGGTATTTGTGAAGGACAATTCAAAAACGGTTGCTCAATATTTGGATAGCGTAACGAAAGGCTTGACTGTAGTTGAATTCAAGCGTGTGTCTATCGGGTAATCGAATCTGTTAAGTGATATAAAAAAGGGAGCGATGAGCTCCCTTTTTGTTTGTAATGGTTTTGGTTATCTTTAATTTATGGAAGTTAAAGAACCTGATCTTTCCGGCTCTTATACCTATGCTGATTATCTGACCTGGCAATGGGATGAAATGGCTGAGTTGATAAAAGGTAAAATATATAAGATGTCTCCTGCGCCAGGTAGTTTACATCAGAGAGTTTCGGGGGAGATATTCAGGCAGCTTGCCAATTTTTTGAAAGGGAAAAGTTGCCAGGTTTTCTCCGCTCCTTTTGATGTACGCTTACCATCAACAAAAAATAATCAGTCGGATAAGGAAATAATAACAGTGGTTCAGCCAGATTTATGTGTGGTCTGTGATCCATCTAAAATTGATGCCCGTGGTTGTATCGGTGCACCTGACTGGATTTTAGAAATATTATCCCCCCACACTTCATCAAAAGATCTACGGGAAAAGTTTGATGTGTATGAAGAAGCGGGAGTGAAAGAGTATTGGGTAGTGCATCCTCAGGAACAAACTATTTTAGTCTATACCTTAACAGTGAATGGAAAATACCATGGAATGCTAAAGCCTTATATTCGAGCTGATCGGGTTTCTCCGATGACATTCCCCGATTTGGTAATAGACCTGCAAGAAGTATTTCCGGTAGAAATTTAAAAGGGAGCTATGAAAGTACTTACGATTGTATTTTTTTGTAGCCTGAGAAATTATTGTTTTGGGCAAATTGAATTGGAAGGGCTGTACAAGGTAAAATATAAAAGCAAAACAAAAA
>JANOUH010000026.1:0-14038 GCA_031416795.1 Cytophagales bacterium
CCTGTAATTACCAACGTGACCGTTGATAATTACAGGTGCATCTGCCAAGATAGGAGGAAGACATATCTCCTGTGAGACATAACTTTCCCCACCTCCCGGTGACGGAAAAATGGCTACTAAACGATAACAATATTGAGCGCCCACTGCCAAACCCTTTCCTTTGTTGGTGTCATTAAACGAAAAGCTTGCAATAGGAACATCGGCAATTTTAGAATATCCCAAAAAGTCAGGCATGCCGGTCACGCATTCAGGCGGTGTGTAGACAAATTGGTCCACTCTTCTCCATACTTGCATAGTAACTGCATTTACCTTGCATTTATAATCCTCCCATTGCAACTTCACTGACCTGGTTCCTAAATCGACAACCGGAGGCTTCCACTTAGGTGCAGGACCAACCACGCGGATATTCCAGGTTTTGAATTGAACTAATGTTGGACCATTGGAAGATCGATCACTGACTTTAAATACAACCTGATAGGGCTGTTCCTTTACGTGATCACAGGTAGTTGCCCATGTGAAACTTAATTTGCCTTTAACTCCAGGTGATGTGAATTGAAATTTTGGAGGCCTTGGTGAATAGGTAGCCGGTGATGGATTTATGGTAAATACCTGGGAGAATGCCTCTATCTTGACACTATCGTAATCAGGATCGAAACCGAAAATATCTTGGTTAATAAGCGTTCCGGCTTCAACGCAAATATCCTGTGGAACCTCCAGTTCAGGTCTTTGATTCTTGCAGTCTTCAACAATGATTTGCATATCGCGAACCACATAGCCAATCTGAAGCCAGATGCCATTGACCTTCCTCCACTCTTTTATCAGGAAAGCAACGTTGTACTCCCCCGCTGCACCCGGTGCATTCCATAAAAGGGTACCTGTTGTCGGATTAATTGAAAAAGTAGGTGCTCCATTCCCATCTTCATTTGCAGCTCCATAATTCAAGCCTGCATAAAAATCCTTGGCGTTAGGGTCTTGATATCCGTTTACAAAAACACCTTTATCTCTTTTAGGTATTGCCATTTCATAAGAGATACTGTCTCCATCAGGGTCATATGCTCCGGCATTATGATAGAATGCTGCACCTGTACACCCTTTGTCAATGGGAGGTACCAGTAAACGGGGTGTGTTACTGCAACCCAGAAAAGGATCAATTATAATTTGTGTTTCAACATAAAAACGAGTTTCAACAGAATTAGACATATTCAATACGTCTGCGTTGCGATTGGCCTCCAGGTAGCTGATTACATATTTCCCTGGACCTCCAAACGTGTGAGTCGTTGTGAAAGAAACCGTTCCTACTTCTGGACCCAAATCAGGCCTGCGTGTATTTTCAATGGTGGGTGTCGTTAAAGGTTTGCTTCCATCGCCAAAATCCAATATCCCATCTCCAAATTTTATCGGTGAGCCAAGGTCCGTATAAACAGTGATTGTGATTTTAAAGGTAAGTGCTGTACAGCTTACCCGCTCCAGAGTGATCTCGCCAGCCCTCAAGTGGGTGGCATTGGTACTGAATGAAAAAAATAAGGTGGCAAACAGCACCCCAAACAGACTACGCAGTAAATATGATTTTGCTTTCTTATCCATGCTAAAACTAACCTTCAAAATAAAAACACTTAAGAAAGAGAATAGGTTACAAGTAACGATAATTTGTGTGTTCGAAAAAGCCTTTTTCAGGAGATGAACGTCAAATGGCTCAAAATATTTGACATTGGTTTACAAATTAATAATTGCAATTATATTGCATCAAACTTTAATTTCCTTATTGGATTTACTATGAGAGTCGTTGGAGAGATACCACATCCCCAGTTAAAAATCACCATTTTCAATTGGAATAACCGATATTTGATCAAATTGGAAGCTGGTTCCTTTGAACAGACATTTAAAGTCAGCGAATTTGATATCACCTCCGAAGAGGACTTAAAGAAGATGGTTGACTCTGAATTTTTACAAGAAGCTGAGGCCCGGTTTAATGACATGGCGCAATCCCTGCTAAAATCACAACAAAGGAATGATGTATTTTAGCCGTTTGTGGAATGCCGATACAGCGATTAACTTTGTCCCCCATTTGGATTTACAATTGTGATGGAGATACTGGAAGAAAAGAAGAATAAGAACAAACCATACAAACCAATACTGGATGGAATTCCAGATTGGCCGGTATATCAACTTAGCAAAAACAGAAAAGAGTTTTTAGAAGAGGTCTCGCGCAAATCCATTGACCGCATTCTAGAACTACGTCCCACACGCAAACAACTTATCGATGAATTAGAAGCGACTGCTTATCGTGAACAAAATCGTATTAAGAGAAATCGCTGGCGTGTGGATCCAAAAGATGATTCACGCTTTTGGTCAGAGGTTAAGAAAGGCTTGATCGAAGCAAGTGCCAAGATCAATGAAGATTCTGATAAAACACACGAGGAGATACTGAAGCGTATTGTTACGCGCTATGCGAATGAGATTGCCGGAAGTTTCAAACCCAACTCCTATCGAGTTACGCGTGAATTAATTAAATTTTGGTTTTCCCGTTTGCTTAACGGTGCGCGAGTAAAAAAATTCGGGGCATTCTTTAGAAATCAATATACCCTGCGAGATAAAATTCAAATTGTAGGTAAAGTAAAGCTGTTACGAAAACTGGCAAAGAAAGGAACCGTGGTGATGGTGCCCACGCACTTCAGCAACCTGGATTCAATTTTAATTGGTTGGGTTATACATTCCCTTGGGCTTCCTGCATTCATTTACGGAGCAGGTCTCAATCTTTTTAATATTAAAATTTTTGCCTACTTCATGAACAGTTTGGGGGCATTCAAAGTAGACCGCAGGAAAAAAAATCTTCCCTATTTGGAAACGTTGAAAATGTACTCCAACCTGGCCATTCAAAAGGGCGCTCATAGTTTATTTTTCCCTGGAGGCACACGCTCACGCTCAGGGCTTATTGAAAAACAACTTAAGTTAGGGTTGCTCAGTACTACCATTGAAGCACAGCGTAATTTATACATGGAAAATCCTGATGCTGTGGAAGTACGGAAAATATTTGTCGTGCCTGTTACGCTCAACTATAATTTCGTTTTGGAAGCACCGGATCTGATTGAAGATTATCTTCATGTTAAAGGTCAGGACAAATATTTTCCGGAGCAGGATAAGTATGGCAGTGTTCAGCTGCTTAGATTCATGTTCAAATTTTTCACGAAAGGGTCAAATATTTCAGTTTCTATTGGGCCAGCACTCGATGTGTTAGGCAACTATGTGGATGAGGAAGGTCATAGTATAGACAACCAGGGTCGACTGATTCACACGAAAGACTATTTTATCTCCAACGGACAAATTTCTGAAGACAAACAGCGCGAAGATGAGTATACCCGAATGCTGAGTCAGAAAATTGTAAGGGAGTATCATCGCATCAATCGCGTATTTGCAAGTCATTTAGCAGCCTACGTAGCCTTTGAAATGTGGCAGCGCAAATTCCCCAAGCTTGATTTATTCGGCCTGCTTCGTTTGCCGGAAGAAGATCTCGAGCTTGATTATGCTCAGTTTCGTGAAACGTTCAAGCGAGTGCGCAAAAGAATTTATGAACTAAATGATGAAGGGAAAGTGTACTTCGCAACACACCTGAAAGGCAAAGTGGATAATGTACTAAAGACAGGAATTGAGAATGTAGGTATATTTCATTTGAAGCGGCCTCTCCTGCTCAACAAAAAAGGAAACATCATCACGAAAGATCTTACTGTACTTTACTACTACCACAACAGGCTGGTTGGCTATGACCTCGAGCAGTTTATCTGATAAGCCAGTCGGGGTAATCGGTGCCGGAAATTTTGGTTCTGTCATTGCTAATATTCTGGCCATAAACAGACGCGTGATATTATATGCACGTGATGAAACTGTTGTCAGTTCAATTTTACAAACTCGCATGCACCGGGGTTATCCCATGAGTCCGCATGTTGAGCCCACCAGTGATCTCGCTTATCTGGCTTCTCAATGCGATGTTATTTTTCCGATGGTTCCATCAGCTCACTTTCGTGCGATGATGAAAAAACTATCACCTTACTTGCATCCCTATCATATTTTAATTCACGGAACAAAAGGTTTTGACATTACGCTCCCGGAAGGTGAAACCATAGAGAGCGTTTCAAAACTGACACGTGAACAAGTGAAGACGATGAGTGAAGTGATTAAGGAAGAAAGCGTAGTAGTTAGAGTAGGTTGCCTTGCGGGGCCTAATCTTGCAAAAGAGTTAGCACAGCGCCAACCGGGTGCCACCGTAGTTGCCAGTCATTTTAACGAGGTGATTCAGATTGGAAAAAAGTTACTACGAAACGATCGCTTTCAGGTTTATGAAAACAATGATATTGTAGGAGTTGAAATAGCGGGAGTATTAAAAAACATTATTGCTATTGCTTCAGGAGCACTAAGTGGTTTAGGTTATGGTGAAAATGCAAAGGGACTTTTGATTAGCCGTGGTGCTGTCGAAATGGTTTATTTAGGGCGAGCCTTAGGTGGAGATTTAAAAGCATTTTTGGGAGTGGCCGGTATTGGAGATCTGGTTACTACTTGCAATAGTCCAATGAGTCGAAACTTTACGGTTGGTTATCGCCTCGCCAAAGGAGAAAAACTGGAGGCCATTCTAGCCGACATGACGGAGATCGCTGAAGGTGTGAACACGGTGCGCATTGCAAAAAAATGTGCCGACCACTATAAAGTTCGTGCACTCATCACCGACAGACTATATAAAGTTTTGTTTGAGGGAATGACGGTAGAAGAAGCCCTTGATTTCTTAATGAGATATCCACTCAACGTGGATATTGATTTTCTCTGAGATTCTACAGATTTGCAATAATTGCTTTCGCTACTTTTTCTAAGTTCTCTTTTGAAGGAGAAAGTTTGGGACGTGTGAAATTAATATCACCCATACTATTCATAGGAACCAAATGCACATGGGTATGAGGCACTTCTAAGCCAATTACAGCAACACCAATCCGTCTGCATGAAATTGTTTTCTTAAGCGCTACTGCAACACGCTTTGCAAACACCATCATATCTGCCAATGACCTGTCATCCAAATCAAAGATATAATCAACTTCTTGTTTGGGAACCACCAAAACGTGTCCTTCCACTAAGGGCATCACATCTAAAAAAGCAATGAAGCGATCATCCTCAGCAATAATGTGAGCAGGTATTTCACGATTAATTATTCTGGTAAATATGCTGGCCATAAAAAAACTTAACTAAGCCCCAATATTAACAATCTCAAACTCCATTTCGCCAGCAGGAGTTTTTATTTTAACCAGATCACCTTTTTTCTTTCCGAGCAACCCTTTGCCGATAGGCGACTGCGTGGATATCTTTCCCGCTTTAAGGTCAGCCTCCTCTTCAGATACCAGCATATAGGTAACGGAGGCACCGTTCTTTTTATTTTTAATAGTCACCTTTGATAAGATAGAAACAGAAGAAGTATCAATCCTTGTTTCGTCCAACAAGCGCGCACCACTCAGTGAATTTTCCATTTGAGCAATTCTTGCTTCTAAATGACCTTGTGCGTCTTTTGCCGCTTCATACTCTGCATTTTCACTTAAATCGCCCTTATCGCGAGCCTCTGCAATCTGTTTTGCTATATCTGATCTTCCCTTGGTTTTCAACGTGGCCAGTTCATTCGTCAACCGTTCCAATCCTTCCTTGGTGTAATAAGAAATCTTTTTACTCATAATGTTTCCTTTTGGTTTAACCCCGTTCTCCTCAAACTCTGTTCAATGGTCAAAAAAGAAACAACGGCCCCGCATCGGAGGCCGTTGTTTAAACCTTTGCAAAAATAATTTTTATTTTGACTATTTCAAATCAAGCCCCCACCAATTCAGGAACCGAAATTTTGATCTGCTCCAGAAGTTCATCATCAAATTTAGCGAGGTACAATGTTTTCACTTTTACTAATTGATCAATGGTGAGTCCTTTGGCGCCTCTTAAGTCTGCTTTATATAAACTGGCATTTTCAAAATCGGCCCCCATTAAATAACTCCCTTTTAAATTTGCTTCCATTAAAAATGAATTCTTGAAATTAGCCTTGATCAGGAACGCATTTTCAAAATGAGCCTTGATCAGAAATGCATCTTTAAAATTTGCCCCACTGGCATAGGAAGCATTAAGATTTGCCTGATTCAAATTTGAATTTTCAAGATTGGTTTGATTCAGTCGCGAGTTCTCAAGATTTGTTTCTATCAATGATGAATTAGAAAGATTCGCGGAATTAAGATTCGATCCTTTCAGATCCACATAATTTAAATTGGTTCGTGACAGGTAGCAGTTCACCAGGTTTATTTCATGAATTTGATGACGATTTAATCGCTTGATATTACCTACTGTTCTAAAAGCAGCTTCATCTGATTCCCAAAGCCTGAAATCGTCAATTTCATCGCGATAGGTTCTTATACGTTGTCGTATCTCACCATTCTGATTCAGCCAGAAAATCAAAATACCAATGATGGTGATGTCGAAGATCATACCATGTGCTTCGACTAAAATTTGTGGCCAAAAATTAGCAAAGTCAGTTAAATAATACTTCAAGCTAAGGCTTATGACCAAGATTGAAACAAATAATAATACCAGGGACGTGGTGAGAATGGGTCTTTCAATAATATGGCTGACCCTGTCCTGAATTTTGAGTTTGAGTCGGTTAAGGGCTGGCATATGAGTTCGTGGAAATCGGATAAAATCTTTTCGATAAATAATATTTTAACCACAAGATAAATGGATTTTGAAAGGTTAACTTGGATAGCTAACCGAAAACATTACATGGGTCTTAAATTACTCACCTTACAAAAGAAGGTGAATGGTTAGGAAATAAACTGCTAAGCCAAGCAGGTCATTGGTTGTTGTAATAAATGGACCGGAAGCGAGGGCTGGATTAAATCCCAACCGATTAAGTATAAGTGGGGTTATGGTACCAATAAAAGAGGCAAAGACCACGACAAAGAAAAGTGCCAGTGAAACGATCAAATTGAGTGCTTCATGTCCAAAGATTAGCCAGGTTACTCCATAAACTATAAGTGACAGAAAGAAACCATTCAGCAAGGCTACGCTGAAAACTTTTATCAGTCTCTTCCATAATCCCTCATCCACAAATCCAGGATTCACCAGACTTTGCACTACCAGTGAAGACGATTGAATGCCTACATTACCTCCGGTAGCTTGAATGAGGGGAATAAAAAAAGCAATGGCCGTTACTTTTGCAATCTCACCTTCGAAGAAACCCATAAAACGGGCACTGATCATTCCTCCCAATATTCCGATTAGCAACCAAGGTAATCGGGCACGGGTGTTTCTCCATACACTGTCATCTTCTTCAACATCTTCAGTTATACCAGACATGATCTGGCGTTCCTCTTCTGCCTGTTCGGTAATCACATCTACTACGTCATCAATCGTAATTCTTCCTACAAGTTGTCCTTGCACATTTACTACAGGAACAGATTCCAGGTCATATTTACTCATGATCTCAGCTACTTCCCTGTCTTCCATATAGGTTTCAACAGAAACAATATCACCTTCGCAAATATCTTTAACGATTGTTTTAGGATCGGTCAGAATTAACTTCTGAAGAGATACTCTTCCCAATAACTTATCCTGATCATCGACCACATAAACCGCGTAGAATTTTGAGACATTCTCGGCCTGTTTTCGAATTTCATCCACACATTGAACTACTGTCCAATAATCTTTGGCTTTTATTAACTCTTTTGCCATCAATCCACCAGCGACATTTTCTTCATATCGCAGGAGATCAATTACTTGAGACTTAAGATCGGGGTCTAATCGGGCAATGATCTCTTCACTCGTTTTTATCGGAAGTTCATTAAGAATATCCGCGGCATCATCCGAGTCCAGATAATTTACAAAGGCTGTAATTTCTGAAGCTTCATAATTTGTGATCAGGAAAGTCTTTCTCGTATCAGGATCGAGGTCGTTGATAATCTTTGACCTGACCTCAATGGGCAGAAGATCTAATACGCATTTGGATTCTTCTCCATTGAATTCGTAAAGCAATGAAGTGATATCAGCAGGATTTACATCACCCAGACTCTCGATTATAAATGCATTATCATGCTCGTCCAGCGCTTTCTGGAATCGATCACGAAACTCCTTTGTCAACTCAAACTCGTCAAGCTTCACCTGATTTTTCAATTTCTTTAGTTAGAAAAATAAATTGTTCAACGGACAATTGTTCAGCTCTCTTATCCATCATATCGAGCATATAAATTGAAGCAGGCAAATTTAGACTTTTCAATGCGTTGCGCAAGGTCTTGCGCCTCGTTTGAAAAGCCTGCTTCACTACCTTTCGATAAAGCACTTCATCACAATCGAGTTTTTCACGCATGTTACGCACTAACCTGATTACTGCTGACATCACTTTAGGTGGAGGAAAAAATACACCGGGTGGAACCTTAAAAAGGTATTCTATATCATAGAAGGTCTGAAGTAACACACTCAATATTCCATATGTTTTACTTCCCTCCTTTTCAACAATTCGATCGGCCACTTCTTTTTGTATCATACATACAACCTGAGACACCTGATTGCGATGATCTAAAATCCTGAAGAAGATTTGAGAAGAAATATTGTACGGAAAATTTCCAATAATGATCAGGTTTTTAGAAAACTCCTTTTCAATTTCCAGTTCCAAAAAATCACCAGAAATAATCCGGTCTTTAAGGGCAGGATAGTGATCGGCCAGGTAGGCAACCGATTCGCGGTCTATCTCAACGACCTTAAGATCAATGTCCGGATTAGTCAAAAGATATTGTGTAAGCACGCCCGTGCCAGGTCCAATTTCAACCACGTGGTTTACACTTTTTGAAAGTACCAGTGAATCGACAATGCGAAGCGCTATATTCTTGTCCTTCAAAAAATGTTGTCCCAAAAACTTCTTTGGCCTTACCATCCGTAAATTCTATACTTGGTTTATTATACGAGCAGCGAAACTACAAAGTATAAATTCAAAACAAGAAAATTACTGTAAATTGCCCATCAGAAGAACTCATCCATCATAATGACACATACAGACAAACCACGCATTGGAATAACATTAGGAGATCTCAATGGCATTGGCCCCGAAGTAATTATCAAAGTCTTATCCGATACTCGCTTGATGAGTTTAATGACCCCGATTGTTTATGGCTCCACTAAGGTGCTTTCGTTTTACAGAAAGTTAATGAACCTTGAAGAGTTTAATTATACCCAGGTGAAATCGAGAGGTCAGTTCCTTCCAAAAACCATTAACGTGGTGAGTTGCTGGGAAGATGTCATTGAAATACATCCGGGCCAACCCTCTCGTCAAACCGCGCATGCTGCTTTGTTGAGTTTGAAAAAAGCCGTGGAAGAGGTGAAGGAAGGTCTCATTGATGGATTTGTAACTGGCCCCATCGATAAGAACACGATTCACGGAAATGATTTTCCTTTTCATGGCCACACAGAATATCTCACTCAAGAATTTAATGCTGGTGAAAGTTTAATGATGATGGTAAGTGATGCCCTCAGGGTGGGATTGGTAACGGAACACATCTCCGTGAAGGAAATTCCGACATTCATTACCAAAGAGCGTGTGGAGTTAAAAATACGTCTCATGGAACTCTCATTAAAAAAAGATTTCCTGATCAATAAACCTAAGATTGCCGTGCTAGGATTAAATCCACATGCTGGTGATTCAGGGTTGTTAGGCAAAGAAGAAAATGAGATCATTTCACCTGTGATTATGGATTTGAAATCGAAAGGAAAATTAGTATTTGGACCCTTTCCGGCAGATGGCTTTTTTGCTGCTGGCATGCATCAGCACTATGATGGCGTGTTGGCTATGTATCACGATCAGGGCCTTGTTGCTTTTAAAGCTCTTGCCTTTGAAACTGGTGTTAACTTCACTGCAGGACTGCCTTTAGTGAGAACCTCTCCTGATCACGGAACAGCGTATTCCATTGCAGGTAAAAATCAGGCAAATGAAAACTCGTTCAGGCAGGCTTTGTATTTGGCTGCGGATGTTATAAAGAACAGGAGTTCACAAGTCGTAGAAAAATGATGGAGGTTGTGCCAATAAGCACTCGATCATTCGGCCTTTATCCTAGTTCTAATACTCGCCTTATCTAAAATTCTATGGATATCGTAACCAAGAAAAAACTCAATATATTGATTCAGCTGGCTGAGGCTGATAAGCATTTTGCCAAATCAGAGCGTGAGATGATCTTTAAAATTGCCAAAGACCGTCAGTTTCCTGAAGATGTGGTAAATGCCCTAATCCGAAATCCGGAGCCTATTGATACCCTTGGGGCCCTATCTATTGATCAAAAGTTCGATTACCTGGTCTCCTGCATTGATTTAATATTTGTAGATCAGAAGATTTTTGAAAGTGAGCTGATTTTTAGCCGTGGGATTGCCATAAAGCTTGGGTTCAAAAAGAATGTGGTAGACTACTTGATTGAGAATAGCCCTCAAAAGCCGCTAGATGAGCTCAGAAACAAGGTTTTTCAAGATTTCATCTAGATAATCAGGATAATATTTCCCATGTGATTCATAAAATTCATTCCCCAAGGGTCTTAAAATCCAATAAATACTAATAAATTTGCCCCTCATTTTAAAACCCTTTGGGTTGAGCAAATGAAGGACTTTAGTGTCAATATTATCGGGCTCAGTAACAAGGTTCATCTCTTTCAATTTGAATTAGAAGATGACTTTTTCGAGCGATATGGAAAGGAACTTTTTTCCAAAGGCGATTTTGATTCTGAAGTTTCTTTAGACAAAAGAGAAACGTTCATTGAAGTTGATTTTAAGATTTCGGGTCACGCAGAGCTTATTTGTGACCGTAGTTTAGAACCTTTTGATCACCATTTGAATATTGACCGAAGGGTCATCTTCAAATATGGAGAAGAACCAAAAGAAGTGAGCGATGAGATCGTGATTATTACCCGGGATCAGGACAGTATTGATTTAGGTCAGTTTATGTATGAGTTTATCGTGTTATCTATACCCATAAAAAAATTACACCCTGACTTAAGAAATGAGGACGGAGATGAATCAGATGTAAGAATCGTCTACTCCACATCAACAGAAAATGAACAAGAAAGAAAAAAAGAAGAAGATATAGACCCCCGGTGGGAAAAGTTAAAAAAGTTAAAAAAGTAGTTACGTTAAATAAATAAGGTTATGCCAAATCCAAAACGAAAAACCTCGAAAACCCGCAGAGATAAAAGAAGAACACACTATAAGGCTACTGCTAAGCAAATGGCTGTGTGTCCAACTACAGGTGAAC
Organism: Cytophagales bacterium; assembly: GCA_031416795.1. Classification (GTDB taxonomy): domain Bacteria; phylum Bacteroidota; class Bacteroidia; order Cytophagales; family Cyclobacteriaceae; genus ELB16-189. The sequence goes on from JANOUH010000026.1 coordinate 11,282, forward strand.
ATCATTTGCCACACCGTGCATTCTGGCACGAAGGCAAATTATTCTACAAAGGTAATGTAGTAATGGAGAAGGAGGTATTGGCTTAATATGCCATGATCTCATTTACTAAGAAAAAAAATATTTATACTTGCTCTGCCTGTTCACACAAGCAGAGCAAATAGAAGAATGATTTCAAGCCCGGTTGATTTATTCAATCGGGCATTTTGTTTTTAAAATGCTCATTGCAAGAAACCAATTATGAATAAAATCAGGGCAGCAATTACCGGTGTAGGAGGTTATGTACCCGACTACATACTAACCAACAAAGAACTGGAATCTATGGTGGAAACCAGTGACGAGTGGATAACCTCCCGTACCGGCATCAAAGAAAGAAGAATCCTCAAAGGTGAAAATCAAGGAGTATCCGTAATGGGTATTGCTGCGGTAAATGAATTGCTTGCAAAAACGAAAACCGATCCAAAAGAAATTGAGTGCATCATCTTCGCAACGGTAACTGCGGATATGACTTTTCCCGCAACGGCAAATATTGTGGCTACCGCTGTTGGCGCCACGAATGCCTTTAGCTATGACATGGGTGCCGCGTGCTCCGGATTTATTTTCGCGCTAACTACCGGAGCAAGCTATATTCAATCCGGAATGTATAAAAAAGTGATCGTGATCGGTGGTGATAAAATGTCTTCCATCCTGGATTATACTGATCGCACAACGTGTATTATTTTTGGCGATGGCGCAGGGTGCGTCCTTCTTGAACCTACTACCGAAGAAGTAGGTGTGATGGATGCTATCCTGAGAAGTGATGGAAGTGGTGAATCATATTTACACATGAAAGCAGGTGGAAGTCGTATACCTGCTTCTCACGAAAGTGTTGATGCAAGACAGCATTACGTGTTTCAAGAGGGTGCTGCAGTGTTCAAGTTTGCTGTAACTAATATGGCCGATGTATCGGCTCAACTTGCAGAGCGAAATCATTTATCAAAAGAAACCATTCAATGGCTTGTTCCTCATCAGGCCAATAAGCGGATTATCGATGCTACTGCCAATCGTGTTGGCATCAGTGAAGATAAAGTGATGATGAATATTGAGCGGTATGGCAATACTACCGCAGGCACTATTCCTCTGCTTCTTTGGGATTACGAAAAGAAATTGAAGAGAGGCGACAACCTCATTCTGGCAGCATTTGGAGGAGGCTTTACATGGGGTGCTGTGTATGTAAAATGGGCTTATAATTCCTAATCACCCACCATCACATTATTAATTGTAATTAAATAATTCATTTGTAAATTAAGGATAATTATGGCTACCGTTTCTGATTTAAGTAAGGGAAATTATATTCGCTACAATGGCGAAATAGTACAAGTTGAAGAATTACAACATCGTACGCCCGGCAACCTGAGGGCATTTTATCAGGTTAAAATGAGAAGTGTAAGAACAGGAAAAATCGTAGAAAACCGTTTCCGTCCTGGCGATGCTGTTGACCAATTGCGAGTGGAAACAAAAGAATATCAATATCTCTATCAGGATGGAGATAGCCTGGTGTGTATGGACAATGAAAACTTTGAACAAGTTTATATCGATAAAGTATTACTCGGCAACTCAGTGAATTACATCAAAGAAGGAGTTACCCTATTAATCGCATTTGAAAACGGAACAAATCCTATCACAGCAGAAGCTCCTGCTCATGTTGTTGTTAATGTTACCTATACTGAGCCCGGTATGCAGGGCGATACGGCTACTCGTACATTAAAAGCTGCGACCATAGAAACTGGAGCAGAAATTCGCGTGCCGCTTTTCGTTAACACAGGCGACAACATAAAAATCAAAACAGACACAGGCGAATACGTAGAACGAGTAAAATAATAATATGGCTTCTAAAAAAACAACCGCTGTAAAAGGTAACGGAAAGTCCGTTACTACCCTAAGCGGATCTTCTGAACCCAAAAAACAAACCGAAATGAAAACTTCTGAAATCAGAGACCTGATCGATTTTATTGCACAATCAGGATTGAATGAGGTAGACATTGAAACAAAAGAACTTAAGCTTCATGTCAAGCGTGAACCTGATCAAAAAGTATTAAAGTCCTCTGCTCAGCAGGTCATGGCTGCACCCGTAGCAATAGCTCCTGCGGCCCTGGCCACCCCTGCTGCCAATGCAGCTCCGGTAAAATCAGAAAAGCCTGCAGCCGCTGTAACTACGGTGGAAATTAAATCACCGATGATCGGTACCTTCTATCGCACTGCTAACCCTGATTCACCTCCATTTATTTCAGTAGGTGAAAAGGTAACCAAAGGACAAACTGTGTGTATCATTGAAGCTATGAAGTTGTTCAACGAAATTGAATCTGAAGTTTCAGGAACAATAGTTAGAGCAATGATTGAAAATTCATCACCGGTAGAGTATGACCAAGTGTTGTTTGTCGTTGAACCAGATTAATTGAAGATTTAAAACACATTTGCCTTAACGGCAGAATCTAAATCAGAATAAATCCATTCGTGTTTAGATTATGTTTTAATATGGAATATTAAATTTTAATTGAATTTATGTTTAAAAAAATATTAATAGCAAACCGTGGAGAAATTGCATTGCGAGTGATTCGCACATGTAAGGAAATGGATATCAAAACTGTGGCGGTCTATTCTACTGCAGATCGCGAAAGTCTTCACGTTCGTTTTGCCGATGAAGCTGTTTGTATTGGTGCACCACCCAGCAAAGAATCGTATCTCAATATACCACGCATCATTTCAGCAGCGGAAATTACC
>JANOUH010000027.1:0-8147 GCA_031416795.1 Cytophagales bacterium
GCTCAGATACAGGAGTTATTCAGCAGCTTATGCAAAAAAATTAAAATCTGTAATCACCAGCATAGGGGCATGGATGGAAAATGACCGGAAGAATAACCCAAATCAAAATTTGATCTTTTTGACTTATTCAGCAGACCCTAAATAGTATGACCAAAGTTTTAATTACAGGGGCGACAGGAAATGTGGGGACGGAGGTCATAAAGTCATTGCAAAACATTGACCATCAACTTGACATTTATGCTGGAGTCAGAAACTTAAACGAAGACAGAATCGAATTATCCGGTTACAAAGTAAATTTTTCACTCTTCGACTTTACAGATGTTGAGACATTCAAAACCGCTTTGGACGGCTGTGAAATCCTTTTTTTATTACGACCACCACAAATTTCAGAAGTAGAAAAATATTTCAAACCTATCATCGACACGTGTAAAGAAAACGGAGTTAAACACATTGTATTCTTATCAGTTCAGGGCGTGGAGAAAAGTAAAATAATACCGCACCACAAAATGGAGAAGCTAATTGTTGACAGCAAAATACCATACACGTTCTTACGGCCAGCCTATTTCATGCAAAACTTTACGACAACCTTGCATAACGACTTAATAAATAAAAAAAGAATTTATCTACCTGCTGGTAACACAAAATTCACATTGGTAGACGTTCGTGACATTGGTGCAGTTTCTGTGACTATCCTGACCAACATATCGGAGCATATCAATAAATCGTATGAATTAACTTGTAAAGAAAAGCTGACCTTTTTGGAAATGGCAATAATATTAAGCGACATTTTAGGAACTGTCATTCAATATGTATCACCAAACCTTGTAAGTTTCTTCCTGACAAAAAGAAAAGAAAAAACACCAACGATGTTTATTCTCGTAATGATCATGCTTCACTATTTCCCAAGATTTCAAAAAGAACCTGACACAACTAACTGGGTGGAGAAAATCACCGATCGACAACCGACAACATTTGAACAATTTGTAAATGACAATAAAAAAGCACTTACCGAATGACAAGAAGCACAAACTATAACAGCACATTTGCAATTGGAGGGGTTCAGCGCTCCACAGACACATTTGTGGTTAATCAAACATTGGTTCTCCGCGTTAACACGCGTGGTGAAAATCGCCAACTTCTTGTAGGTGCAAATATTATGAAGACACTCAACGGATGAAACGACTTATTTCTAACTTTACATTAAACCAATTAACAAAACATGAAAAAAATAATTTTCACTACAGCATTAATCGTTTCTTCATTGACTTCAACTTTTGCTCAGCAAGACGCTGAAGGCATGAAAGACCACCCAATGTTTCCAAATAGAATGACAAATTATTTTATTTCTGAGTCCCAAAATAATTTTGATGCTGTTGATTTTAATACGGCACCAGGTGGCACCAAAATAATTACAAAGGAGGGGACTAAAACCAAAATTCGCTACGACTTTAATACTGAATCTGGACAACCTAAACCAAGTGCCCTACAAATTTTGCGTAATTATGAATCTGCCGCAAAAAAAATTGGCGGTCAAACAGTTTATTTAAATGCTGGAGAGGTTACTGGTGTTTTTAAAATAATAAAAACTAATGAAGAGGTTTGGGTGAAAGTAGAAACTGGGGGCAACGACAATAATGATTTTTATGAACTCACCATTCTTGAGATTGAAGCTATGAAGCAAGAAATCACATCAAATGACATTCTAACAGCACTCAATACAGATGGACACATTGCACTTTACATAAACTTTGAAACAGGCAAGTCAGATATTAAACCTGAATCGCAAAAAATTGTTGACCAGATTGTTGAGATGCTAAAATCAAATCCGACACTAAAAATTAGTATTGAAGGACACACCGACCATGTTGGTAATATACAATCTAACCAAACACTATCGGAAAACAGGGCGAAAGCAATTATGAATGCGATCGGTTCAAAAGGTGTTGACAAATTACGCCTTTCATCAAAAGGATGGGGACAAACAAAACCAATTGACGATAACCAAACAGAAGACGGAAAAGCTAAAAACAGACGAGTTGAAATTGTGAAATTATAACATCGCATAACACCGGTTTGGCAAAAGTGCCGGTTCATTGCTCCGCAGGCACATTTGTGGGCGGCAGTGCGAACATCAACCGGCAGTCAAGAAACGAACAGTTAAAAGGCAAACAAACTACGATGAAAACAATTTTTGTAACAGGGGCGACAGGAAATCAAGGGGGTGCGGTAGCCGCCAGTTTAATTAAGAAGGGTTTTAAGATTAAAGTTTTGACCAGAAAAACTGATTCGGTCAAAGCTCAACGATTACAGAAACAAAATGTTGATTTAATAAAGGGGGACTTAAACGATTTGAATACATTCCGAAATTATCTAAAAGATATTGATGGCATATTCAGCGTTCAAACTTTCGAAAACGGAATCGACAAGGAAATTAAACAAGGGATAGATTTAGCAAATCTTGCTAAAGAATATGGGGTAAATCATTTTCTGTATTCATCTGTTGCAGGTGCAGACCTAAATACAGGCATTCCGCACTTTGATAGCAAATACAAAATTGAGAATCATATCAAACAATTAGGTTTGCCATATACCATCATAAGACCTAATTCTCTTTTTGAAAATTTTTTAATTCCGCAGGTACGAAGTCGAATACTAAAAGGCAAATTGGCATCTCCTATAAATAAAGATAAGGTGCAACAGTTTATAAGTGCTGTTGACATTGGAGAAATAAGTGCCGACATTTTTCTGAACCAAGACAAGTATTTAGGAAAGACCATTACAATTGGTTCAGAAGAAATGGATATGCAACAAGTAGCAACAACTTTTTCGGAAGTGTTAGACAAAAAAATCAGTTATCAAAAATTTCCAATGCTTTTAGTAAGACTTGTGATGGGCAAAGACCTCTATAAAATGTTTAAATGGATGAATGAAAACAATGCAATTTTTATTAAGGACTTAGAACTATTTAAAAAAGAAAACCCTAACCTTACGAGCTTGAAACATTGGATAAAAATAAATTTCATTAACACTTAAACAGCAACTAAATGACAGAATTAATCCTTTTCGGAACATTCTTATTGCTATCTTTCTCTCAGGAAATATGACTACACTGCAAAGTCAGCAGTATGGAATTTATTCCTTTGTTGGAAGAGAAACATTTAAAGAGTATATGCAAGCCAACAACAAATCCGCACGTATTCCTTCCATTATTCCTGCAATGCTACTTTTACTTGTAAATGTTATCTTACTATTTAAACGACCGCAATTCATATCAGAAGCCGTAGTCTTTTTATTCCTTGTATTAAATATTGTCTCTTTGATTTCAACGTTCACATGGCAAAGAAAACTTTAGGGTGAAATGGCAATTACAGGTTATGACGAAAAGCAAAATAAATCTTCTGCTTTCTACGAATTGGCTCCGGACAATTGTGTTTTTACTACAGGCCATAATTGGTGTCACAATTACAATGCAAGAATTAAAACCATAGTGCTCAATAAAAAAGTTATATCGGCAGCTAATTGAGTAGACGGCCTCACCAGAATTAACCGATGAGGTGCGCCCTTCCGTTTAGTTAAACGTTCACGTTGATCTCTATCTATGAACACAAAAGTTACCAACACAACGATCTACCACTCCTCTTTGGAAAGGGCTTTTAAGACACCCATGCTGTGTGATGTTTCAAAAGTTCATACTGGCTACGGCATAATGCCGAAAGTAACACACTGCACCGATGATGAACACTGGGGTCAACCTGGCTTTAGTAAAAAAGTATTTGTTGCCAGGTCCCTTACTCAAAAAGGTGGGTGGGCTTCTGTGGATTGGGTAATAGAACGTATAGAAAATAAATATTGGAAAATTGAAGTCAGCGAATTTCAATCCTGGATGCTGGGGTTTTCAAGATTTACAGGAGAATGGCAAACAACACTCATGGAAGAGAATAAAGTCTTGGTAGAATACACCTAATACATTGCATTCAACCGTGGCGTTGCTTTATCCGTTAAATTGGCTATTCGCAAACACATTCTGGAAAACGTATATGAAGAGAGTGTTAGAAAATGTAAGGCAATTGGCTTATCACCATGAACCGTATTTGTATGAATAGAGAAGTAGGCACCACAACTTAAATACACAACAAAAATGAAAAAGACAGCTTTACTCATCTCAGCACTCGTAGCATCATTTTGCTTTGGTTTCTTCTTCCGCACGATCTTCGCCAAACAACCCACCAACTACTACGACATAAAACAAACAGGACATATCATTAAAATAACTAATGCAAACAATTTAAAATTAGGAGCATTTTCAGTGAGCCTGAGTGTAAAAGATCTTACCGTTTCAAAACACTTTTATGAGAACCTTGGCTTTACTGTTTTTGCAGGCGGCATGGAAAAAAATATCTTATTATGAAAAATGGGAATTCTCTCATCGGACTGTTTCAGGGAATGTTTGAAGGTACTATGTTAACGTTCAATCCGGGTTGGGACGAAAATGCCAATAACATTGAAAAGTTTGATGATGTCAGAGAAACACAACGGCAACTGAAGAGTAAAGCAATTAAATTAACGGCTGAAGCGGATGAGAAAACTTCAGGGCCTGCAAGTTTAATGTTAACCGACCCGGATGGAAATGTTATCCTGGTGGACCAACATCGCTGAACTACTATCCTGATCACTCAAAAATTTTATAAACTATATGTCAAAAAGAAATCCTAAAGTTGATTTTTATTTTACCAAGACCTCTACGTGGCGAGAAGCGTATGACGCATTGAGAACGATTGTTCTCGACTGTGGGCTTACCGAAGAATTGAAATGGGGATGCCCCTGTTACACCTTACAGAAAAGCAACATTGTTTTAATACATGGATTTAAAGAATATGCTGCTTTACTGTTTATGAAAGGAGCATTGTTAAAGGATGTCAAAGGCATTCTCGTACAGCAAACAGAGAATGTGCAAGCGGCACGGCAAATGAGATTTACCAGTGTTAACGAAATAGTGAAGTTAAAACCGACCATCAAAGCCTATATCAAACAAGCCATTGAAGTAGAAAAAGCAGGATTAAAAGTAGCATTAAAAAAACCTTCCGAATTCAACATGGCCGAAGAATTTAAGAATGCCCTGGACGACATGCCTGAATTGAAAACTGCGTTTTATAAATTAACGCCAGGCAGGCAACGAGGATACCTGCTTCATTTCTCCACGGCCAAACAAGCCAAAACACGCGAGGCCAGAATTGAAAAATGGGTACCACAAATTCTCAAAGGAAAAGGATTAGAAGACTAATGCGAGTGTCGGGTAAAAATCAACACGATACAAAAATGATCATCAAATCAAATTAACACATCATGACCAAGAAAATTAAAAAGGAGTTGCCAGCAGGCAGTCGTGAAGAACTACTCATCATATTAGAAGATCGTTTTAATAAAAACATGAATCGCCATACAGGTATTGAATGGGGTAACGTGCAAACGAGGCTGGAAGGTAATAAAGAAAAACTCTGGTCGCTCCATGAAATGGAAAGAACAGGCGGTGAACCCGATGTGGTAGGGCATGATAAAAAAACGGGCGAGTACATTTTTTATGATTGCTCAGAGGAAAGTCCTAAAGCCCGCAGAAGTCTTTGTTACGATCATGAAGCATTAGAGTCAAGGAAAGAAAATAAACCGGTCAATAGCGCCACTCAGATGGCTGCCGACATGGGCATTGAACTTTTAACAGTGAAACAATATCGGGAATTACAAAAACTTGCTCGTCCGACAGGGTCATCCGGGCAGGGAAAGTGCGATATGAAAACATCGAGCTGGGTGAAAACACCTGCTGATATCAGAAAACTCGGTGGAGCCATCTTTTGCGATTTCCGCTACGGCCATATTTTCGTATATCACAACGGTGCAGAATCATACTATGCTGCCCGGGCGTTTCGTGGTTCGCTTAGGGTCTAGCAACTGCACAGTGGGTTTAATTGGGAAACGGAATCCTTTCAAATCAATCATCAATAAAATTTAATTTATCGCAGTAAAACAGCTTTAAAGAATAAACGGTGTGTAAAAGGAAACCTTCTATGGAATAGTATGCTCATTACCGTAATTAGTCCTATTTAATAGCCACCTTTATAGTATTATCCTCATCAACACACGCACAAAGCATTCAAAATCATTCCTTACAAACACTTCAATGGAAAACGAGCAGGGCAATAAAAAAATTCTTAGGAGCAGATATATACCTACATCGGAGTTTTATGGTCAAATCATAGATAGTTTACAGGATTATTCAATTTTTACGTTGAATAACGAATTTATTATTAATAGTTGGAGTTCTGGTTCTTCAAAAATATTTGGATATGAAGCCGATGAAGTTATCGGGGAGCACTTTGATATCATATTTACAGAAGAAGATAAACAAAAAGGTATTCCGAAAAAGGAAATTGAAACAGCATTAAAAGAAGGAAAAGCAACGGATAACCGATGGCACATCAGCAAGGACAAGGAACTATTTTATGCCTATGGTCTGGTTTTTCCGCTGACTGGCCTTGATGGAGAGATGTTGGGGTATGTTAAGATCTTGAGAGACTTAACCGAAAGAAAAAAATCCGAGGATGCTATAAAAAAAATATGTAAAAGAGTTGGAGGAACTTAATACGCATAAAGAAAGTGTTCTGGCCATACTCTCACACGATCTCAGAAGCCCATTAACAGGTATTATCAGTATAGCCAATTACCTGCAATCAAATTTTGATAAAATGGAGCATAGCGAAGTAAAGGAAATGCTAGAGCTTCTGTATAAATCATCAAAAGATGAATTAAATATGCTGGATTACTTAGTGGAATGGGCAAGAATAAAATATGCTTCAGAAGTATTTTCACCCTCTAAAATTGAACTCGTCCGGTATGTTCAAAAGGTCTTTGATACGTTGAATGAAACGGCTTCCATTCATGCCATAAATCTCCATCATGAAATTGAAGAGAATACGCGTGTTTTTGCTGACGAAAAAATGTTGCTCTCGGTTATCCAAAACATAGTTTCAAATGCGATAAAACACACACGCCCCGGAGGCAAAATAATGGTAACTGCAAAGCGTAAAGAGGATAAAATCATCGTCCAGATTAAGGATACGGGAATTGGAATGTCGAAAGCAATACAAGAAAAACTTTTCAAACCTCAAATGAGTACGCTTGCAGCCACCCGGAAAGAAAACAAAGGAGCTGGCATTGGACTATTATTGGTAAAAGGCTTTTTAGAAAAAAATGATGGTGAAATATGGGTAGAAAGTATTGAAGGCGAAGGCTCATCATTTTATTTTACACTACCCGTTGAAAAACCTATAAATCGAATAGACAGTGCCGATAAGATAGCCTTTGATGAAAGGGCCTAAATCCATTTCCCCCTATCCCCCTGCGAAAACCTATTCCGTCATAAACAGCTGATCACAAAATTTCTCAATCCCTTCTTGACGTTTTACGTCCGGTAGATGATCTCATTCAGGCCGGAATTCAAAATATCATATTACTTTATCACGGGTATTAAGCGAGTCGGTTGTCAAACTAAAGTATGAAGCAAGGCAACAAAATACCAAGCTAATCGAAGATCACGATCACGCAAAAGAGCAATCCTGTTCATTGATGTCAAGGATGTTATACTAAAAAGTATCTGCAAACATACTCATGCCTCAAGTGCTACTTCACTCCCACGTTCTTCAAGCCTTCCACCAGCACATTGTGATCAAGCAACTGCAATGGTTCATCATATTTTTTTCTTACCACCACAAACAGGATCTCTCCTTTCACTATGAGTTGGTCAGCTTTGTAAATTTCAAGATACCAGTTAATTTGTCCTTTGCATCCGGTATTAACCACAGTAGCCCCTACAAAAGGATGCCCATTATAATCCATCACCTGGCTGGTGATTTTGGTGGTCAGGCGAATATCATCGGTTTCCAGTGGCAATTTTTCATCCGATCTGTAGACGTTCAGGTTTTTGAACTTACGTTCTACGCGCTGCTCAAAATTATTAATCAGTTTGTTATAGGTCTCGCTGCCCTTATGCGTAAACTCTTCTTTCGAATTTACATAATTGATATTCAGCATCTGTTCCCGAAAAGCCTCTTCAGTCAAAAATGGCTGATCACAGAATTTCTCAAACCCTTCTTTGT
>JANOUH010000028.1:0-2835 GCA_031416795.1 Cytophagales bacterium
AGGAGTAGATGTTGGACAGGAGGTATTTATTCGTTTTTATGAAGCGCTTGATAAGTTTAAAGGAGAGTCGGCTGTAAGCACATATCTGATACGAATTGCCATCAACCTCTCTCTAAATGAAATCAAAAGAAGAAAAAGAAGGAACCTTTTCTTCATGCCGATTGAAGACGGACGCTGGGTGAAGACGCCCGATGAACATGCAGACATGAAAGATATTGTTCACTATGAAATCAGTCGGTTGGATACAGACTTTCAGGCCGTGGTCACCTTGAGAATGATGGAAGGATATTCGACAGAAGAGACCGCAGAAATTTTAGGAATCCCTCTTGGTACCGTGCTATCACGGTTATCACGGGCACAGAAAAAATTAAAGTTGGTATTAGCTAAACATTATACAGCATGACACCTCAGGAAATTGAAGATTTATACATTCGGTCATTTGATGAGCCCATGAATAAAGAAGAGAAAGAACAACTATTAAAAATGTTAAAAACAACCACAGGATTAGCAACGGACTTAACTCACTACAAAACTAATCGGGAGATATTGCTGCGAAAAGAGCCTGCCTCTTTTGGGCCTTACTTTGCAAAAAAAGTAATTGCAAAAATTCAGAACGTGGGCATACAAATAGACAGGCAGATACTTGCCTTCTTCAAAAAATATCAACTGGCCGCTGTTGGTGTGGTGATCGCACTGTTGGCACTCAATGCTGTATTTGCCGATCAACTTAACTTACAATCTTTATTTGGATTGGAAGACACTACCCCACAAGCAGAAGAAATTGTTTCTTTTGATTTTAACGAAATATTAAATAACAATTTATGACAAGCGAACGTAGAAAATCGATACTCATTCTGTGTGCCACTTTATTAGTGGGTGTATTAATTGGATTATTGGTTCCAGGCTTTTTTCACAAATATGAAGGAAGACGGCATGGACGAAGTGGAAGAGACATGGGCAATGATCGCAAGAAGGAATGGTTTGCTAGCACCATTTATAAAATTGTAAAACCAGACAGCGCTCAAGTGAAGCAAATTAAACCGATCACGGATTGGGCTACGCAAAAGATTGAAGCCATTGAAGTTTCATCGAACTCACAAATGAGTGCTGTGCTTGATTCTGTAAAGTCTCAACTAAAGCCCATACTTACAGATGAACAACAACAACGATTGATTGAATTTCATACGAAGGCTCAGGGTCGGTGGAAGGATAGAGGAGATAATAAAAGATAGACTTGTCTATGGCTATCAGTGAAGGAGATCGGTGATTCACCAGCGCAATGTTACTATCAATGGGATATATAAGGGGCTTTAGCCCTGACCTTCAAACCTATACTTATCTATAAATTCCTGATACTCTTGCGTGAATGTCACCTTCTTATGGTGTTGTTCTTGGTTGGTGATGTAAGCTCTCACTTTGAGCAGATTCACTCACAGAAGCAGCAAAGTACTCATCTGCCCACTCAAATTTTATTCTTGATTACCCTATGCTTATTCACCCAGAAAGCAGATTCACCTTTTATCAACTGCATGGCTTTGGCCAAACTCTATCAGCATTCAATCCGAACAGGCTATGCAAATGTTCGGTGTGGCCATTATCACCTGCCATAAAAGCACCTCCGTGTAAGTTGACGATCACAGGATAGGACTCTTGCCCTCTTCGTCAGGTAAATAAATGTCCAGTTTTTTTGCTGCCGCTAAAATAACACTACCCGATGGATGTGTGGCTGGAAGTGGGAGGGTGGAGTGGATATTTTTGATGAGCAGCGTTGAGTCTTTAGGCAACAATGACAGTTTTATTTTGCATCAGTAGTTATTATTTTTTATGCCTGTAATCCTTGCTTAAAAAAAAGAGCCCCCTAAAAAGGGAGCTCTGAAACTGCAACCTCAAGCCACAAGAACCTGAGGAAAACCTCTTTGATGCCAGAGGGACAGAAAGCAGTTACCCTTGTTGTATTGGGATACTTCTCACTTCTCCATTTCTCGATTTCCTTTCTGCAAAGGTTAATGATATGAGTTCCGTATTCTGCCGCATCATCATTCCATTCAAATACTTCTTTCTGACCTGTCTGTCGTGTTGGAATAACTGCTGAATCTGGTTTAAATATTCTACGGCCTACAACGATATTATTATAGTCCAAATTTCCCTCGCTGTCGGTGTCGTAATGAAGGGTAGGTTCTAAGTAAGGACTATTTAGTATCGGATTTTTTGAAATTATGTATAAAACGAGCTTTAAGCTTAAAAATAGGCAAAAACCGTTAATTAACGACACTTTATAATTAGGGGGCGGGTGGGTTTGGCTCTTGCCAATGCTTTGGTGTCGTGGTGGAATGTGTGGCAATGGCAAGTGCCAAAGGCGTGGGCGAGAATCTTTTTAGGTTGCCGTGCGGTGGGGATTTTTAGACGAGTCTTTGTTCGTTAGCAGAGTTGAGTCCCAGTTCTTTATGTTTCTCTTTTTAAAGTCCCCCGTTGTCTAGGGAACGATTACTTGTCCCCGTGGAGAAACTTAGTAGGTAGGATTGTCGAACGTTATTTTGTTGTCGTGGAGAATTTGTCGGGTTACACGGAAGGGCATTGTTGCTAACGTTTGTGCTTCTGCAGTAGCGCGCTTCCGAAGCCGCGTCCTGTCCCCGACACCAAACGTGGAACGAAGATAACACTTATAGCTTACACGTCACCGCGCTATTGCAGAAGCATTTTGTGTGTGCCCAGCATGGCACGACTGCTTTCCAGACGGGAATGTAGTTTGATTATCCAAAGGGTGCAAGTCCCTGATGTGCGAATCCTAAAAGCGCATAGCAAGCTGCAAGCTGGTTTGGAGCGATCCAAGCAGTG
>JANOUH010000029.1:0-34601 GCA_031416795.1 Cytophagales bacterium
CGATCCTGATTTTTTTTCTTTCATGAATGGATAGCACTTCTTCGCCAACTCGAAAGGGCCTTTCACATTCACGTTCATGATTTTATCGAAGGCACTTCCATCCGCATCAGCGATCGGACCAAATATCGGATTGGCCGCAGCATTGTTTACCACAATATCGATCGTGCCATAGGCAGCAATCGTTTCGTCTACCAAACGAGCGATATCAGCGACATCGCCCATGTGACACGCTATTGCTTTTGCCTGTCCTCCTTTTTTTATAATGGACTCAGCAACCTGATTCACCGCATCCAACTTGCGACTTGACACCACCACACGAGCACCAGCGGCTCCAAAGATTTCTGCGATCGCCTCACCGATACCTTTGCTGGCGCCTGTTACAATGGCCACTTTGCCCTCAAGGTTAAAATGATTTATGTTATTCATAAAAGGTTTTCGATTTTAAACTATCCTGTACTAATATTCATCAAGTTAAAGAATAGAATGACTTTGTGCAGGGCCAATGAAAAAAAAATCAACTCATCAGGCAACGCGCGGTCATCATTCTGCATTTTAACAACAAACTCCAGTAATTCATTTTGGAAGAACTCAGCTTAGTAAGCGTGGCGAAAACAGGAAATAGAAAAGCTCAAGAGGCTATCTATGCACGTTATGCTGACCGCATGTATCGGCTTTGCTATCGATATATCAGAAACCAGGAAGACGCTGAAGATATTCTGATACTGGCATTCACCAAAGTATTGGAAAAAATTAAAGAGTTTGACTGGCGAGGTGAAGGTTCTCTCGAAGCATGGGTACGACAAATTGTGGTGAACGAAGCGCTCATGTGGTTGCGAAGGCGTCATAATTTTCATTTAACCGAATCATGGAACGCGCAAGACGAGGAACCGGATATTTCAATCATCAGCGAACTGGAAGCCGAAGACATTTATCGCATGATTGGTGAATTACCAGAAGGGTACAGAACAGTTTTCAACCTTTCTGTTATTGAAGGGTATAGTCATCAGGAGATTGCAGCCCTATTAAAAATTTCTGTTAGCACTTCACGTACTCAGCTATTCAAGGCGAAAGCACATTTAAAAAGACGTTTAACAATAGAAGGATTCAATTATGGAACCTGATCAATTAAAAAAACTTCGGGAAAAAATCAATACACTTGAAGGCCAGTCTGTCGTATGGCAAAAAGAATTTGTGTGGCAACAAGTTTCAAATAAGACCTCCATCCGGCCATCTACATTACGATGGCGATATGCTGCCGCTCTTGTGTTGACAGGCATAATCGGATATTTAATCCTCCTCTATCAACAGCGTATTTGGGAATCAACTACTAAGCGCATAAGTTTTCTTGAAAAACAGATCGAGTCAGAGCGGAACAAAATAGTTAGCGATCCCAATAGTGAACAGGAAATCTGTGTGCCCGAAAAAAATAAACCGACCCCTCGGGCTTCGTCATTAACCAAAACTAAAAATTCAATTTTAGCTGAGGGGCAGCCCGTGACTATCCAAGATCAAATAACAATCACTGACTCACTGATTACCTCTGCACCAAATTTTGAATCGGTTGTTTCGATTGTAGAGAAGCCTCAGATAAGGACTATTATGCCCATTATAGGAAAAATACCTATGAGCAGCCTTGAGGTAACAAGAAAGGAACGAACCGTAAGAATTCATCTTACTAAAAAGGAGGGCTCCGAGTTACCATCTTCATTGGAAGAGCGGCAAATGCTACTGGCGAAAATCCACCAATAAATCAATTACAACTTATGAAATATCTAATATCACTGTTGACAACTATTTTCCTTTTTATAGGTTTTATGCTCTGCGCTCAGCATCCATCCGTGCTTCCTAAATCGATGAAGACCGTGAACGAATTTCCCGATTCTGTGAGAGTTGAGCTGCCTGATCAGCGTACTATCATTTTGTTCGAGATAAAAAATGTAAAAGAAAATACGTTAGACATAGAGAGTTTTTCGGATAGAATCAAAAATATACACACCTACATAACCAATAGCATCGCTGATGTTTCAATCCCTCATTATGTATTGATTACAGAAAATAAATCCCTTGAACAGGCCATAACCATCACGCAAACCGAACGGGAAAAAACCCAATTAAGGATAAAGGATAATGAAATCCAGGAATTACTCCCACCTGGATGGGAAATTGTGTGGAATACACCACAATCCACTATTCATCTTTACATTCATGACTTAACTCAACTGAAATCCGTTTCACAGGTTGATTTTGTTAGCCTGGCTTCCAAATTAAGGGCAGAAGCACAGCAATCTTTTGTTGGCAGAAAAAGAATGGTTGCACATTCAATCATAAAAAATAATGAAACCATTTTCAGCGATGTGAAATTTCAAATGCCGTCCGACTTTCTCGGCATTCACTTTGGTGCCGGGTTTGGGTACTTACAAAATAAATTTTATCCTGAACTCAGCCTCTCTGTTGCGGTGTATCGTGGGAATCACTTCAACCAGATACGGCAAAAAATAGGAGTTGATCTTCAAAGTCTTCTTTTTACATCCACAAACAGCGATGACAAACTATCTACCGATAGGAATACATTCCTATCATTATCCTATGGAAGGAATTTTTCAAAGGCTAATCAGAGGCAACGATGGACAACCCTCGGTGCAGGGCTTCTGATAAAGCAAACTGGAGATATCTATCAAGGCAATACCGCTAAGTTTTATTTTCAGACCGATATTGGCAGCTCGAAATTAAATCTGGTACCAGAGTTTTACCTGACCGATAACTTTAAGAAAGGTCTTTTTGGAATTAAACTGAATTACGTTTTTTAAAAGTCACCACGGTGAGAATTAGAGGCGAATACAAAATTCTTTTCTGTTTTTTATCTTCGTCTTTACTTTGGCGTATAAAAGGCTTCTGAATTTTGTACCTTTAACTAAAGACAAATCAATCATTATGAAATTTCATCATGTATTAGCCTTCGGGACATGCTTATGCCTCGTTTCCGTTGGCACTGAAGCACAAGTCTTGAACAGACTGAAGCAGAAAGTAGAAAACAAGACCGAACAAAAGGCGGGTCAGGAAATAGACAAGCTCTTTGGCGGAAAGAAAAATCAAACCAGTGATCAAACTGGACAGGGTGGGCAAAGCGGAACCGGTGGACAACAAGGCGGACAAGGTGGAAGTGGAGGCGGTGGCAGTGACCCTTCGAATAAAGGAGGTGGTGGTTTGATATCTACTCCTCCGGATGTGAATCAAAACCTGATTGATGCCGAGGCTGCCTATAAAAAGAACAGTTATGGCGAAGCACGCTATTCGGTGCAACAAGCTATGTTGGGTGTGGAGTTGGAAATCGGCAACAAAATCATAAAATCGTTGCCCGAATCCGTTGTCGGCCTTAATAAGGAAGCCGAATCAGATCAAGTAACCAGCACCGGTTGGGGATGGGCAGGGCTCACTATACATCGGGAGTATTCTGATAAAAATGATAAACAGTTTGGCGTTACTATATCGAATAACTCTATCCTGATGGCAGGAGTGAATGCCTACCTATCGGGAGGCTATGCGCAGCAAACCAATGGTGAGCAAAACTGGAAGCAAACAAAAGTAAAAGGATATCGCGCTGTAATCGAGTATAGCGAAGGAAGTGGCTATACATTGAGTGTGCCGATTGGTCAATCATCCATCATCGTTTACGAAGGAATCAATTTTGCGTCAGAGCAAGAAATGATGAAGTCTGCAGAAGTCATTAACATTGATGCAATCAAAAAAGAATTAGGAGAGCAATAAAAATTCACTTATGAAAAAATTCAGTTTGATACTATTATTTCTGGCAATTGGTTTAATAACCCTTGCCCAGGATTTTGATAAAAATGTTGCCACGGCAAAATCTACTTATGCCTCTGGCAATCTGCAGGATTCACGCTTTGCGATGGAACAAGCGCTTCGTGATCTTGACATGGCTATCGGAAAGGAAATTTTAAAGGTTCTGCCTGCCAAACTAGGATCCCTGACCGCTGTTGAAAAAGAGGATAATGTTACGGGTTCAGGAAGTTATGTCGGCTTATACGTCAATCGTCATTATGGTGCTGATCCTAAAAGAGGCTCTATCGAGATCATTAACAACTCTCCGATGATTAATTCACTGAATGCGATTCTTTCCATGCCGGTGATTGGCGGCATGATGCGGGATGAAAATCAAAAGATGGTAAAAATTCAGGGATACAAATCGATTCTCAACAAGCAGGTGAACTCTGAAACAGGCAAAACGAATTATGAGTTGCAGATACCGATGACCAATACCTTGGTGACGCTGAAGATCGATGACACCAACGAAGGTGAAATCACAGCTGCTGCCAACACGATTGCGCTGTCGAAGATTGTTCAGATGGCACAATAAATGATGACGAAATGTCGACTAAGGAGCCTGAGGGGCTCCTTTTTAATTTTAATATATCTTGAAACTGCTCATGCTTATAATTCTCGGCTCTGCCCTAATCGCGGCAGCGTCATTCCTGATCATTGGTATGTTGATATCCGCTCCCGCGCATAACGGTTCTGTAACGGATCATTTTGATGGAAAGAAATTTATCAATCCCGGCAATGCGCAAGCGAAAGGATTAACCGATGTGCTCCAATGGATGATGCAACGAAAACAAGGACCGTGGACTGAAAAGAAAGAATCTGCTTACGGTGAAAAACCTCAAGCAGTGATCACTCATGGAGTTAAAGTCACCTTTGTAAATCATTCTACTTTTTTAATTCAGATCGATGGAAAGAATATTCTTACCGATCCCGTTTGGAGTGAGCGCACCAGTCCGTTTGAGTTTGCCGGCCCGAAACGAATGAGGCAACCCGGCATTCGCTTCGAGGATTTACCAAAAATTGATTATGTTATCCTCAGTCATAATCACTACGATCACCTCGACATCAACACATTAAAAAAAATATATAAAACGCATCAGCCCAAGATCATTACTCCATTGGGAGTAAAAATATTTTTGGATAACAATCAAATTACATCAGCTACCGATCTGGATTGGTGGCAAGAAGTTTCTCTTTCAGATTCCCTTTCCATTCAATCTGTACCCGCGCAACATTTTTCAGGCCGGGGTATTAGTGATCGCGATGCTACGCTGTGGTGCGGCTATGTCATTAAGAACCATCAGGGAAATATTTATTTTGCCGGAGACACGGGCTATAACGAATTCACCTTTAAAGAAATCGGAAAGCGTTGTGCCTCCATTTCTGTTGCACTCATTCCTATCGGGGCATTTAAACCTGCCTGGTTCATGTCTCCGATTCATTGCTCGCCAGCCCAGGCCGTGCAAATTCATTTTGATGTGAATGCTTCGCAAAGTATTGCCACGCACTTTGGCACTTTTCCGCTTGCCGATGATGGTGAAGATGAGCCAACCACCGAATTGATCCAAGCCATGAAAGAAGCGAAGCTCGCAGATGAAAAATTTCTCGTGTTGAAAGAAGGTGAAGGAAGGTTGTTTTAAACACCTCCTATAACAATTTCTTTTTGTTTGGATAATCAGTCTTGTAACTTGCTGTAAACCCATTCATCATGAAGAAACTTATTGTCCTGTTTCTATTTGTTTTGATGACAAATAGTGTAATGGCTCAAAAAATTGACTACGACAAAAAGTTAAAGGAGTTGGGCATTGAATTGATTACTCCAGCAAAACCCTTCGCCAACTTTGTAAAAGTTGTGCGCACCGGAAATTTACTTTACCTGTCGGGTGATGGACCAGCACGTGTGGAAGGATCATACATCACAGGAAAGGTAGGCGTTGATCTTACTATTGAACAGGGTTATGAAGCTGCAAGGCTCACAGGCATTTCAATTCTCTCTACACTAAAGGCAGAATTAGGTGATCTGAACAAAGTAAAACGCATCGTAAAAGTATTGGGCATGGTCAATTGCCCCAGCACCTTTACCGATCAACCAAAAGTAATCAATGGATTTTCTGATTTGATGGTAGCCGTATTTGGTGAAAAGGGAAAGCACGCTCGCTCCGCTGTTGGAATGACTTCGTTACCCATGAATACTTCCGTTGAGATTGAAGTTATCGTGGAGATAGAGTGACGGCTTGTCAAAAGTATGGCATCTACTTGTTTGGATTAAAAGTTTCGTAAAACTAAATTGCTTTAAATAAATCATTATGAAAAAACTACTTGTCCTCTTTGTGTTTGCATTGGTTGCCAACATTTCTATTGCTCAAAAAATTGATTTCGATAAAAAATTGAAAGAGCTCGGTATTGAATTGTATACTCCTACTAAGCCCATTGCTAATTATGTAAAAGCAGTTCGCGTTGGCAATCTTCTTTACTTATCAGGACATGGGCCCGACCGGGCAGATGGATCAAAAATCACCGGAAAAGTAGGTTTAGATTTGTCTATAGCACAAGGCTATGAGTCTGCAAAACAAACTGGCATATCTATACTTTCTACACTTAAAGCTGAGTTAGGAGATTTGAATAAAGTAAAACGAGTTGTGAAAGTTTTGGGCATGGTGAATTGCACCGATACGTTTGCTGATCAGCCGAAAGTAATCAATGGCTTTTCTGACCTGATGGTTGCCGTGTTTGGCGAAAAGGGAAAGCATGCACGCTCAGCCGTTGGAATGAATTCTCTTCCAGGAAATATTGCAACAGAAATTGAAATCATTGTAGAAGTGGAGTAAACTACTTTTGTGACTTCTAACAAGCAATGGCTGATTTTAAATCAGTCATTGTCTTTACATCATATAAATTTTCTTTAACTAAATTTTAACTTATTCCCCCGGTCTATTTATTATCTTTACGGGCTTAATGAAAAACCGAATCTATATCATGTTTGTTTCAAGCTTGCTTTTCGTGACAGTGGCTTATACACAGGTTTTTCACAAAATTATTACGAGGCAAAATCACTCTTTTGTCCTTACCGATAATAATGGTGATGCAGAAGAACCTATTGAAAAAACTTCATCGGAAGAGAATGCCCGCGAAATAGATCAGGATGAAGATTCTTTCGATCTTAATAAGACGATCATTCTTTCTATTGAAAATTCTCTTTCCGATTCAAAAAATCAAAACTATTCATTCGGCATGTCAGGGTTCTATCCAGAAATAGTTTCTCCACCTCCTCAGGTTTAAAACATCGCTAATGCGAGCTTCTCAGAGCTTGCTCATGTTTTATTTTCTCTTTCTCATCTCAATTCATTTATGAACTTAAGAAGTTTCTGGCCTTCAGATTTTCCGGCCTCTGTAGTAGTGTTTTTAGTGGCATTGCCGCTTTGTTTAGGAATTGCCCTTGCCTCTGGCGCTCCCTTATTTTCCGGCCTCATCGCTGGTATTATTGGTGGTATCGTGGTGGGTGCTTTAAGCGGATCTTCAGTGAGTGTTAGCGGTCCCGCTGCGGGTCTCACAACCATTGTGGCCGCTTCTATTTTAGATCTTGGATCGTTTCAAGCATTTTTATTGAGCGTTGTGTTAGCTGGCATAATTCAAATCGGATTAGGCTTTGCCAAAGCCGGCACTATAGGGCATTTTATTCCTTCATCTGTTATTAAAGGAATGCTGGCCGCCATCGGTCTCATACTCATACTGAAACAGATTCCCCATGCCGTGGGATTTGATGAAGACTTTGAAGGTGACGAAAGCTTTTTTCAGTCAGATGGAAGAAATACGTTTTCAGAAATTCTTGCCTCGGTTGATTACATAAGCCCCGGAGCAATTGTCATTAGCACTATCAGTTTACTTATTCTTATCGTGTGGAGTAAAAATATGCTTCAGCGTTTTCGCTTTTTCAGATTAGTGCCTGCTCCTCTAGGTGCTGTTGCCGTGGGTATTTTACTCAACATACTTTTCAATTCCTTCTTTCCTGGCCTTGCAATTGATCAGAAGCATTTGGTTTCGATGCCAGCATTGCTCGGGTCATCCGAAGCAAGTTCATTTTTTATTTTCCCCGATTTTTCACTTTGGGCCAATCCTAAAATTTATATAGCCGCTATCACCATTGCTACCGTTGCCAGCCTGGAAACGTTGTTAAGTATTGAGGCGTGCGATAAAATGGATCCATACCATCACATCACACCACTTAACCGAGAACTTAAAGCGCAGGGCGTTGGAAATTTTGTTTCTGGCCTGCTAGGAGGTCTGCCTGTAACCTCTGTGATCGTAAGAAGTTCTGCCAACATTAATGCGGGCGCAAGAACCAAGGCGTCTACCATTTCACATGGACTTATTCTATTGATTGCGTTGTTGGCTATTCCCGGATTTCTTAATTTGATTCCGCTGTCCTGTTTGGCGGCCATCCTGCTTTTAGTTGGTTATAAGCTCACCAAAATTTCATTGTATAAAGAAATGTATGCCAAGGGCACCAGTCAATTTTATCCTTTCCTCATCACCGTTCTTGCTATCTTGTTTACGAATCTTTTGCAAGGCGTATTTTTAGGAATTGCTGTTGCCTTGTTTTTCATTTTGAAAACAAATTTCCAACGCGCAGTCATTGCCGTTCATTCAGAAGACAACTACTTAATTAAATTTTCAAAGGATGTATCTTTTATGCACAAGGCCTCGCTTCGCAACGCGTTGGCAAGGGTTCCTAATGATACACGCTTACTCATTGATGGAACAAAATCACATTTCATGGATGAAGACATTGTTGAAACCATTGAGGACTTTATTGAAATGGCCAAGATTAAAAATATTGAGGTTGAAATAACCGGAATCAAAATAAAAGCAAAAGCACTTTAACCTGAGAAATAATTATTCTATGAAAAAATACGAACAACTCCTCTTGCAAAACCGCGCCTGGGTTGAGCAAAAAATGCAGGAAGATAAAGACTTCTTTAATCGTTTGGCGAATGTTCAAACACCCGAATTTCTTTGGATCGGTTGTGCCGATAGTCGTGTACCTGCCAATGAAATCACCGGCACGAATCCAGGTGAGATATTCGTGCATCGCAACATAGCAAACATGGTCGTGCACAGCGATATGAACATGCTTAGTGTGCTGGACTACGCAGTAAATGTGCTGGAGGTAAAACATGTTATTGTTTGTGGTCATTATGGCTGTGGTGGTATCAAAGCCGCCATGATCAACAAACAAATCGGATTGATTGATAATTGGATACGGCACATCAAAGATGTTTATCGTATGCATCAGGATGAACTGGAAGCCATTGAAGATATGAAAGTCCGTCAGGATAGACTTACTGAACTGAATGTGATTGAGCAGGTTTATGGCCTTGGCAAAACATCTATCATTCAAAACGCATGGCAAAAACGCGGTAGCCCATATGTGCACGGCTGGGTGTACGATGTGAGCAATGGCTTGATCAAAGATCTGAAAGTAACCATGCATGACGATTCTGAGATGCCCGATGTGTATAAGTTTGAAAAGATAAAAAAAGTTTAACTGATTTCATTAGGGTTAGGGTTGAAGGTCATCTTGTTTAGAGGGTGACCTTTTTTATAATTAATATTTCAGATAGGGGTAAAAGTTGTGTGGGTTGTCCTAACCTCGAAGCCTTAAAACCGTAAATTGCACTGAATACTATCAAAAGCGGTGGATTTATCGGAAAAACAGGTTTTGCAAACAATCCAATCGGGCAACGAAAGTGCTTTTGAGATGATATTTAAAGCCTATTACCAACCGCTGTGTCGTTACGCATATTCTTTTCTTGAAGACAGGGAAGAGGCAGAAGAAGTAGTGCAATCCTCCTTCATTACTGTTTGGGAAAAGCGAAAGAGCATTGATATTCAAACTTCACTAAAGTCATACTTATATCGCATGGTGCGCAACGGGTGCCTCAATGTGATCAAGCATGAAAAAGTAAAAAAGCAACATGCTGCCCATGAAATGGCAGTTTCTGAAGTGTCTTATGAGTCTGTTTCTCAAAAAGTGTATGCCACAGAATTGGAATTAAAAATCTCTGAAGCGATGAAGGTGCTGCCAGAACAATGTCGCCTGGTGTTTCAGTTAAGTCGATTTGAAGAATTGAAGTACCAGGAGATTGCCGATCAACTTAAAATCTCCGTGAAGACAGTAGAGAATCATATGGGCAAAGCATTGAAGATCATGAGAGAACAGTTAAAAGAATATTTGCCATTGTTTTTACTATTTATGAAAGACTTTATTTAATAAGGTGGATCACGTGTTGAACGATATGGATGATTTGATCGGCAAAGTATTAGCCGGTGAAGCAACTGCCCAGGAGCAGGAAACTGTTATGCTTTGGAGAAAGCAAAGCGAGGCTAACGAGAAGTACTTCAATCAACTCAAAACTATTTTTGAAAAAGCCGGTGCCACCAACGTGCAGGTTGAATTCGATGCCGATGAAGCCTGGAATAAAGTGAAGAGTCAGCTCGGTAAAAGCGAGGGTAAAGTCATTCCTATTTCCAGAACTCCTTACTTCTCACCTCTTCGCGTGGCCGCCACTATATTTTTATTGGTTGCCATTAGTATGGTGATATACCTGAAGACAGCCCCACCTGTGCAAACACTTGCCGTAGTTTCTGAAAAAGAAACACGACAAGATACGTTACCCGATGGAAGTACCGCCTTCTTAAACAAAAAGACTGAGCTTGAATTCGAATACAATCCAAGGGAAAAAACCCGAAGGGTAAAATTGAAAGGCGAAGCCTACTTCGCTGTGAAGCATGAAGAAGAAAAACCTTTTATCATCGAAGCGGATGAAATACTGGTGCGCGACATCGGCACTGAATTTAATTTAAAGGCTTATCCAGATAAAGACACCATCGAAATTATTGTCACCCATGGTGAAGTGCAATTTTATACTAAGCAAGACCCAGGACTTAATCTGAAGGCTGGAGAAAAAGCGATCTACAGCAAGCGCACCAAAGAATTTTATCGCATCGAAAAACCAGACACCAATACACTTTCCTACAAAACAAAAGTATTTAGTTTCAACAATACGGATCTTCGATCGGTAGTTTCGCTACTCAATGAAGTATATAATTCTAAGATAAGCCTGGCCAACGAATCGCTTTACTCCTGCCGGTTGACTGCCAACTTCAAAGAAGATAATCCTGAAATCATTGTTGAAGTCATTGCTGAAACCATGGGGCTCGAACTCACCAAAAAAGATGATCAACTTATCCTGAGCGGTAAGGGATGTGAAAATTAAAATTCATGTATGAAGCATCTATACATTGTTTTAATCAGTCTCATACTTTTTAACTCTGTTCTTGGGCAAACACATGTTCCTATCCTGGAAAGAAAGATTTCCATCACGGCTACCAATGAAAAAATTTCATCAATACTCAATCGTATTGGGCAGCTTGGCGGGTTTTCTTTCTCCTATAACAGCGCCATCATATCGCAAGAGGAATCTGTTTCCTTGAATATAACCAACAAATCCATTCGGGAAGTGCTCAATGAAATATTCAAAGACAACATGAATTTCAAAGAGAAGGGTAATTATCTCATCATTACCAAGGCGACTGCACCACTCAGTAAAAACAACATCGTAGTAGTCGTTCTCAATGGTTATGTGGAAGATGGAAAGACAGGGGAGAAAATTGCGGATGCAAGCGTATATGAGAAAAGTTCTTTAACATCCACCATCACCGATCAGTATGGTCACTTCAATTTGAAGCTTGATAAAAAATCCGATTCTGTTACGATATCCGTAAGCAAGAAAAATTATCGCGATACATTGGTGAGCATTACCGCCTCCGACAATCAATATTTTAAAATATCCATGCTTGCGGTAATAGATTCTGTGGTCGATATAGAGCAAACCGAAACGATTGACACAACCATTGTTGATTCAAATGACCTCGTCTTCCCTTATGAAGATGAGCCAAACGTTCAGAACATTCACGATACGCTTTATCAATTAGTGCAGGTTTCTATCCTTCCATTCATAGGCACCAACGAACGCCTGAGCGGAAATGTGATCAATGATTATTCCCTTAATCTTTTTGGTGGCTACTCCCTGGGCACACGTCAGATTGAATTGGGTTTCTTCGTCAATATGGATCGGGGCGATGTGAGCTGGCTCCAAGTTGCAGGCTTTGGAAATTTAGTCGGTAGAAATGTATATGGAATTCAGGCAGCGGGTTTTGCCAACGTGAATGGCGGTGAAACAAAAGCGGTTCAATTAGCAGGCTTTGCCAATACCAATTTAGGAGAAAGTCGCGGAGTGCAGGTGGCCGGCTTTGCTAATACGAATCTTAAGAGTATGAACGGTGTGCAAGTAGCAGGATTCAGCAATGTTACCATTGGAAATTCCAGAGGTGCGCAGATCGCGGGATTGAGCAATGTGCAGGTAGGTGATTATCGTGGATCGCAGATAGCAGGACTAACCAACATTGCTACAGAAAAAATTTCTGGATCGCAGATTTCTGTATTATTCAATCATGGCAGGCGTGTGCAGGGAACACAAATCGGATTGATCAATTACGCTGATACGTTGGGAGGTGTTCCGATCGGGCTTTTAAGTATTGTCAAATCAGGTTATCACAAAATCGAACTTTCTGCAGATGAAGTCTTTTACACCAATCTTGCTTTTCGCTCAGGCGTGAGAAAATTTCATACGATGTTGATGGCCGGGTTTAAACCTCAACAATCATTAAATCCTTCTGATACTTCCGTGTGGACATTTGGTTATGGACTGGGCACTGCACGAAAATTAACACGTTGGTTATATCTCGATCTCGATCTTTCATCTCAACATGTAAACAAAGGAAGTTTTACGAATGCACTAAGTCTATTAAACAAAGCTTACGTATGTCTTGATTTTCAAGTAGCAAAAAAATTCTCCATTGCTACAGGCATTACGTTGAACGGTTTTTTGACCCGAACCACATATTCTGAATATCCTGAGCTCTTTACCGATTATACCCCGAGAATAATCTACGATGAAAATCTAAACCACGATATCAACCTGAAGATGTGGTGGGGAGCCAAAGTGGCGTTACGATTTTTATAAAATCAGTGGCATAAATTATTTCAACGTTGAATAGGGGTTAGTGAAAATTAACTTGTCATACACGTGTAATAAACGATTGTATGACTTACTCCAAAAAATACTTTTCAATTTTTACTTTCCTGCTCTTAAGCTTCACATCGCATGCGCAAACGCTTACTCAAACTATTCGCGGCACTGTAGTTGACAAAGTATCAAAAACTACATTGCCTGGTGCATCGATCATGCTGGTCAATTCAAATCCACTCATTGGCACCACTACTGATCCGGATGGAAATTTTAAGCTTAATCTAATACCTATTGGCACCCATGCGCTTCATATTTCATTTGTGGGTTATAAAGAAATTACGATTCCCAACATTATCGTTAACTCTGGAAAAGAAGTAGTGCTAACGATTCCAATTGAAGAAGATGTTACTCAACTTGATGAAATTATCGTGAGGCCTGACCTTGAAAAAAATAAACCGATCAACGACATGGCCACTGTGAGCACAAGGACTTTCTCTGTGGAGGAAACACGCAAGTTTGCCGCTGCCGTAAATGATCCCGCACGTGCAGCCGTTTCATTTGCCGGTGTTGTTTCGGCTGACGATGGAAGTAATTCTATTTCCATTCGCGGTAACTCACCCTTTGGGTTATTGTGGCGCATGGAAGGCGTTGACATTCCTAACCCAAATCACTTTGCGGATATTGGTTCCTCTGGTGGCGGCATTTCCATTCTCAGTTCACAATTACTTGCCAACTCTGATTTTTCTACGGGTGCTTTTCCGGCAGAATATGGAAATGCATTGGCGGGGGTATTCGATTTGAATCTGCGCAAAGGAAACAACGAAAAAAGAGAGTACACGGTGCAAGCCGGTTTTCTTGGGGTGGATATAGCCGCAGAGGGTCCTTTCTCAAAAAATTATCGCGGCTCATACTTAATCAACTATCGGTATTCAACACTTAGCGTACTCTCAAAAATCGGTGTACCCGTTGGGGATGCCGTCACTAATTTTCAGGACCTATCCTATAACATCTTTTTGCCAACAAATAAGTTTGGAAATTTTTCATTGTTCGGCTTTGGTGGGTTGAGCGATCAGAATCAAAATGCAGAGAAAGATTCTACACAATGGGACGAAGAATATCAGCGCTACAACTCAAATTATTTTTCAAACACCGGGGCTGCAGGATTTAAACATGCCATTACCTTAAACGCAAATACATTTCTGCAATCAACAATCGTGTTATCCGGCAACGATCATGGTTTTCAAAATGCCCGGCTTGATGATGATTACATTCCCCGGTTCAGCTATAAAGAAAACTATATTACCAAAAAGCTAACCATCAGTTCTGTACTTAATCACAAGTTTAACGCAAAGAACAGTTTACGCTCGGGAGCTTATCTGAATCGATATTATTATAATTTGCGCCAACGCAATCTGGACTCCGAAACCAATCGGATTGAAGAACCTTTAAACTCAACAGGATATGCAGGCACCATTCAGCTATTCTCTCAATGGAATTACCGGCCTACACAAAACTTTACGTTAAACACAGGAGTTCATATTCTTTATCTCAAAGACAATAATACCTATGCTTTAGAACCACGCGTTTCTATGAAGTATGATCTCAACGATCAGCAATCATTAAACTTTGGTTATGGATTGCATAGCCAGATGCAACCAAGTGGTGTATATGAAGCCCAAATTCAACAGCCTGACGGAAGTTGGATTAAACCCAATGAAAATCTTGGCTTCAACAAGGCGCATCATTTTGTGATTGGATATGACCGCTCATTGACAAAGTATCTGCGTATAAAAGCAGAAAGCTATTACCAGCACTTGTTCAACATCGCGGTGGAGAATGATCCTGCCAGTCCACTTTCAACGTTAGTTGTTGAAGAAGGCTTTGTTACTGACCCAATGGTGAATAAAGGTCTTGGCAGAAACTATGGTCTTGAGTTAACACTTGAGCAATTCCTCCACAACAATTTATATTTCCTGTTATCGGCTTCCCTATATAATTCAGAGTACAAAGCACTGGATGGTGTGTGGCGCAACACGCGTTTCAATGGTAAGCATGCGCTCAGTTTCACTGCTGGCAAAGATTACAACTGGAAGAAAAACCGGGTGTTCGGATTAAACCTTCGCACGATCTACACCGGAGGATTCTGGACCACTCCTATTGATGTTGAAAAATCCATAGAGTTAGGAGAGACACGATACATTGAAAGCCTGGCGTATACCGAAAAATTACCTGATTATTTCCGAACTGATTTTCGGGTTAGTCTGAAACGCAATCGCGTACACACCACAACAACACTTTCTCTGGATTTTCAGAATGTAACAAATCGAAAGAACCTGGGAGGTCAATATTATGATGCTCAAAGTGGGGAGATTAAGAAATGGTATATGCTTCCACTGCTGCCCATATTGAGTTATCGAATTGAGTTTTAACCGGGCGGAAAAAATCTTTTCCAGGGAATGGGGTTCCTGGCATCTCAAGTGTCTTCCTTCAAATACATTAGTTAAATGTCAAACGTTTTATTGTCAATATGGCCACCGAATTGTCTTGTGAAACTCTTGTCGTGCGTTGGGCAACCGTTACACCACTCTTTCGGTTTACACTAAACCCTAACTAATCTGTCCAGTTTGGTGCGGGGGACGGCACTCTTGCTAAAGCTTTGGTTGTGTGCTGGGTTTGCGCGGCTTTAGCATGTGTGCCGTTGCGCTGGCGTCACTGTCGGTTAGGTCTATTCTTTCTTATACTTTTTAAAATTCTCAGCTTGCTCAAAAATCTCTACGTACACTTCATCTCGCTCCACGGGTGGATAGCCAAACTGCTACCTCTCAGTTTATTCGCTGCATCCCAAAGGGTTACTTCAATGGGTTTTTCCTTTGCTTCTTTCTTTGCCATTACTATAAATCAGGATTGATATTAAAACTGTGAATTTAATGAAATTACTCGGTTTTTTGGCGGGTGGGTTTGGCTCTTGCCATTGCTTTGGTGTCGCGGTGGCATGAGCGGCAATGGCATGTGCCAAAAGCGTGGGCGAGAATCTCTCCACGGTTGCAGTGCGGTGGGAGAGATATGGTACGAATCTTTATTCGTCAGCCGTGTCTTTCGTCCCCCGTTATTTTACACAACTCTTCATTAGTCAGTCGTGCGGTGGGGCATTTTTTATTGACTACTTTCTCCACTTGCACTACACCGAGCACACTCTTTGACTGGCTTTGGATGTGGGTTGCAGGCGCGGCCAGGCAATGTGTGTGCGATTTAGTTGGGAAATGTTTACTACTCTCATCTCAATCTCTCTTCTAATGAATCTTTCCAGATAACAAATCCCTTTCTATCATCTGAATAGTCATGATGCACCCGACTGAAATTAACTGGGGCATTTTCGAGAAAAGATTGTCGACCTTTATTTCTTATCCTATTCAAATCTTCGTCTATTAATTTTAGCATAACAGGTAGTCCTCTTTTGTCAGCATCAAAATACCACATATAAGTTGCTTCTTCGGTGTCAAGCGTTTCCAAAATGATATGATAATTTATTTTCCCTTTGAGCAGAAACACAAAAGAAAAGGGACTTAATACAAACCTTAGTTTTAAAATCGTTTTCTCATGTAAATCTGCCAAATATTGAAGATTCCTTTTATGTCTATAATTTTTATTGCTTAGAATGTCATTTAACAGTTCCTCACCGGAATTGTACAGGCTTTCCTTATCAACTTGCAATTGATTTATGTCTATTAGCTCCGTTGAGCCTTCAGATTTTGGTTTCTCAAGAAAGTGCTTTGTGATAAATCTGAATTTAACTCCCTCAATAATCTCTCTTGAGATTTTCGAAATATCCGTAGATGTCGCAAGTTGTGATACAATCTTCCTGTTCTCAAATTCGGCATGAATGTGAATCTTGACATTTTTGGATTTGAGAGCTTTAGCAAAGTATGATTTCAGAACTTCAAACTCTGGTCTTATGTCAACGTTCTCAATATCGAAATCAAGATCCGTCTGTATTTCTTCAATTCTATATTTGAATGTGACATTTCCGTACTGAAATTCCAGCTTTTCAATGGATATTCTTATCTGCTGGTCTATTTTGATTATGTCTGGTGGTTTAACCACTTCTATTTCCACCGGATCATCAAACAAGGTGGGAAGCTGTTCAATCTTCCTGTAATACGTGTTTCGTTTTAAAAACAACCTGTTCAGGTAATCAATCTTTATGTCCCGGTAGTCATAAATTGTTGGAGCAATTTCTGATCGCTGTACTCGTCCTATATATTGAATTAGCTTTCCTTCGAAAGAGAAGGGGTACACCAAAAACAGGCAATGGACGTCTTGTATGTCTGTTCCTTCTCCAAAGAACTGCCCAGTAGTGATAAGCGCTTGGAAGTTACCTTCTTTAACAGTCTTCCATTTTAATTTTCTGTTGCTTTCTGAATCCTCACCACTTAGGGTAATTGTTTCATAGAACTGTTTCAGGTATTGATTGAGCGTATCAATATGTTCCTTCCGCTCTGTGATAATTACCGCCTTATTTCCGGAATCAAGCTCCTTTTTTATATCCTTTAATACTAACTTGTTTCTGGATGAGTCGTGAGCAAGAATTTTTGACAATGTTTCAAATCTGTCAGTTTTTGAGTTAAAGGGTACATCAAGTTCCGTGTTTTGAATAATCACTTTTGGTTGTTTTGCATCAGGAATATCAGCAAGCTTAATTTCTGAAATGATTTCGCCCAAGTGTATAAAAATAATTTTACCATCATTATATTTTCTGAATGGTGTTGCTGTTAATCCATACAGATAATAAGAGTTAAATTTTGACAAAGTTGTTCTGAATGTTTCAGCGGGAATGTGATGACATTCGTCAAGAATTATGGTTCCAAATGAATTTACAAGTTCCCGGTTTTCAGGCTTCTCCAATTCTTTAGTAAGGCTTTGTATAGTTGCAACGGTTATTTGTTCGCCTGACTTATTCTTGCCTTGTCCAATTTTACCGATTTGATGTTTAGGTATTCCTAAAAATGTCTCAATTCTCTCTAGCCACTGTTCAGCCAGTTGTTTGCGGTGGACAATAATCAATGTCGGTTGCTGTCTGTCTGCAATTACTTTAAGTGCAATAACTGTTTTACCAGAGCCCGGTGGAGCAACAATAACTCCAATGTCTTTTTTTGATACAGTATTGATTACCGATACCTGATACGGTTTCAATTGTGCGTGAAATGAAAATACTACCGGATTAACTCTCCTCCGATTATCAACAAATTCATAATCCAAAGTTTGCTCTTTACAGTATCGCACCAGTTTTCCAATGAATCCCTTTGGAATTATTAATTCGTGTTCTTTCTCTTCGATAAACTTGAAGTATCGTTTGGTGCCATAGGTATTTCTTCCCGACTTCTGCTTAATGAAAAATTCTGCATTTGTAAAGTTCAACTCATCTTTTAAAAAATTTGTCAACTTCAAAGTCAGACCAGTGCGATTGATATGAATTGAATTCGATAAGTTGATTTGTAGTTTACC
Organism: Cytophagales bacterium; assembly: GCA_031416795.1. Lineage (GTDB taxonomy): Bacteria > Bacteroidota > Bacteroidia > Cytophagales > Cyclobacteriaceae > ELB16-189. Next base: position 18,435 of record JANOUH010000029.1, read on the forward strand.
AGTAAAAACTTGAACGGTTTTTGTTTCAGCTATTTCATTATATAAATCCTCCAATTTCGATTTGGGTACTCGAATGACATTCCTTAATAAATCCCATTGGTCTTGTATAGGCTCTAATGTATTCGGATTGATGAAGCAACTATTACCCTGTTCCCACGATGACTTATGTAATGGTAAGGCTATCAGATTGCCCAGACCTTTTCCTGAATGAAAATCCTGATTAGGGAATAGCCTATCAAATGACCCTTTATCGAATGGTGAGAAGATTTTTCCTTCTTCAAGAATAGAGATGAATATTTTCCTGCTACGCAGTGCCTGATAATGCTGTTCAAAGAATATCCAGACGTGCCCACCTTTGCCAGAGCGTGACCGCTCAAGGTAAGCAGTAATTCCTTTTTCTTTACATGCACTTACGAAAGCCCGACATTCCTCCTCCCATTTCTCTTCATCAAAGTCAGCGGCAATAAACCATGAGGTGTTATCTGTAAGTAAAGGATATATGCCAACAAGTTGATCTCCTTTCAGGTGCTTCTCAATTTGAGCATCGGTAAGCGCTAAGTAGGTTTTGTCTTTATAATTCTGAAATGTTCCTCCTTTTGCTTTATGTGCCCGATAAAAATAGGGATCGAATGAGTGGGCAGGTATGTAGCCGCTTTTATTACCTTTTTCCCAGCGGACAGCAAATACATCATCACGGCCTTTAAAAACCGATTTGAATAGCTGAATCTGTTCAGGTAATGAAGGTGAGATCATAGTTGACTTGAGCTGTTTCCATTTTTTGCAGAACGATTGATTCGACCATTAGCAGTCTATTCCTGGCCAATCCGCCAATTAACTTCTAAGTTATGAGCCCATTATGAGCCGATCATGAGCCCATTGAGCCCATTATGAGCCCATTAAAAAGTAGGCAGTTCCTGCTCCAGTAACTCCCCTTTTTTCAAACACTCTAAACTTTTCATCGGATAATTCACTTAAATCCCGAGTTGCTGTTGGTTTTGAAACTGAAAATAGTTCTTGATACTTAGTATTCGTAATATTTCCATTTTCAACTACATACAAAACTGCTTTTACCTGTCTTTCATTCAACCCCATTTTCCTTAACTGCTCCTCTGTAAACCGGTCTTTGAAAAGCGTTATCATCACTCCTCCAAATTCTTCCTTCATTTCCGGTTCGGGAAGTTCGGCCTCTCTGCACGCTGTTATAATTTTTAAAGTTCCGCGTCCCCAAGCATCAATGTAACCGCCCTTGAAACAGACATCTGCAATAATCGGATTTCGCGGTTTTGAGGGATGATTTTCTCTTAAATCTGCAAAGGTGATTCCCGCAGGTAATACACCTTCATTCCAGATGCTCAATTTATTCTCATAGATTCTTATCTGGATCATGGCTCCCATATAATTCCGGTGAACCAAAGCATTCAATAGCATTTCACGCAAGGCAGCTGCCGGATATTCACCTTTTTCGATTCTCAATAATCCTTCAAAGCTTATGTTTTTAATCAGGAACTTATGTCCGAGTTGTTTAGGAACTTCCTGAAGAAGTTGTATCAAATTACCTTCTTCTGTTTCCTGAAATTTCAAATCATCATCCGTCTTGCCAAACCTACCCATCTTTACTGTTAGGTTGGGATAAAACCTTCCGGGGTCTTTGCCGAATAGAATGAGTGCGGCACGTTTTAGTTTACCGCCATCAGCCACACGTAATTTCTCTAATAATTCCATCAGAATTAACCCCTTCACATCAGGCATCCGTCCTGATTTTTCAGCAGCTTCTAAGAAAAGATCAACTGACTTTTGATCAATGTCCTGAATGGTAGCACGCGACTCAATGATTTCATCCCACGTCTGACCGGATTTCCTTAACAGAAATTCAGTCAACGCACTTCCTATCAATTCAGTATTAGTGCTTCCGCTTCGCTGGTAATAGCGACCTCTTAATGAAACTGCTACGGTGTACGATGGGGTTATGATCTCAATAAAGTATTTTTGATTTTCGTTGTGAAGATTTACTTCAGAAATTATTCCTAAATAATTTTTGATCTTATTGGGAATATCATCCATCAACTTCTTGTGATCAGAAATTCCTATTACTTCACCTTTATCATTCTTACCAAGAAAAATTGTACCACCTGCCGCATTTGCAAAACCGCATACCCATTTCAAATGGTCGTCATGCCAGGAAGATTTGTATTCCATGTTTTGATTTTCAGCCATAATTTCTAACTATTCAATTCCGATACGGATGAAACTCTTTTGTAAATGATTTCTTCAAACTTGGCGAAATGAGCTTCACCACATTTTATTTTTAGTTTTTCGCTTCCTCTCAATTCCTGACCTCGGCCTTTTGTCTCAGCAACAAAATAGATTTTTTTTTCACCTTTAAACACTACTGCCCAATCTGGATTGTATGTGCCAATAGGCGTATTTATTTTAAACCAGAAAGGAAGTTTGAAGAAGAACTCAATATTGTCGCTACTCTCGCAGTCTTTCGCAAATTGGCTTTCAATACCCGATTGCAATGGAATATAATTTTCGTAGATAGTTCTTTCAGGCTTCGAGATTTCAAATGTGAATTGGTTCACGAAGAATTCAAGTTCATCATCCTTAAACAAAGTCATTTCATACCACTTATCGCCAATCTTTTCGTACTTGATTCCGTCAATCATTAATTCATAGAGCTGTGTCCGTATCGCAGTTACAGCATAGTCCATGAACAATTGTGGATTTAGAATATATTCGTTAAGCCTTTCCGACTTTTTAAGAATCTCAAGAATAGTGCTTCTTGTTAACTCAGTTTTGCTTTGAATGTATGTTAAGAGGTCAGGAATTTCAAACTTTGCTTCATAGCTGTCGGTTGAACTGTCACTTAAAAGTAGACTCTCAATTCCTTTAGCCGTAAACAACAACCCTTTCTTAGTTGATTTTACGGATGGCTTTTTAATTTCAGGAATATCCTTTACGGCCTTGGATGCAAGCAAAACCAGTTCATCGGTTTTATACGAAACGCTGTACTTGGTGTGAAACTTAATCTTCTCCCAGATTTGCAAAAACTTAGGGTCGGCCTCAAATCCCTTTCGAAGGTTGGCTGCTTGTCTGTCTCTTTTATTTTTCGTGCGACCAGAAAAATCAACTCCACAATCTTCTTCAATTTCTTTTTGAAGTGCCTTTGCGAAATCTTCATACCGTTCATTGGCAATAACAGTAAGGCGATTGATATTCTGTCCGAAAATCCGTTGGCCGTTTTGGTCAACACAAAGTCTTAACCCTCTACCAATTTCCTGACGTTTTTTGATTTCTGATTTCGTTTCATTGAGAGTGCAAATCTGAAATACGTTTGGGTTGTCCCAACCTTCACGCAAAGCAGAGTGACTAAAAATGAAACGTAAAGGAGTTTCAATATCCAGTAGTTTTTCTTTTTCCTGCATGATGAGTTGGTAGGTATCATCATCAGCTTGTGTTTCTCCGCCTGTATCTTTTACGCGGCCTTTGTTGTCTTGCGAAAAATAGCCGTTATGAAGCTGCTCGACTTCAAATGAGATTAACTCTGAATAGGCTGGCTTCTTTATTTCTTCCTTATAGATTTCCTCAAACCATTCTGCAAATTTTCCTTTTACCGGATTTCCGTTCGCATCGTATTCGCGGTAGTTTTTTACTTTGTCAATGAAGAACAAGGAAAGTACTTTAATGCCTTTGCCTTTAAAGCTCCGTTCTTTCTTTAGGTGTTCTTCAATGGCCTTGCGAATCATGAATTTCATCACTTCATCATTCATTCCGCCTTGCGATTCGCCTACCGAAAGCAATAAACCATTTGTCATGGTAATGCTTTGGTTACCCGCATCAACTTCGTCAATAATAAAACCGTCTTTGTAAATCTCCCGGTTGTTGCTAAGTTTAAAAATATCGTCCCCAACTTTTATGGACACCGACTTTTTAGTCACACCCTTATTGGTGTTGCAATCAATTTTAATCTTGGCCGTAATTTTGGTTTTGGTTGCAATTATCTTTTCGACCTGAATAAACGCTTCATTCATGGCGTTTTCACTTACCACAGAATCTACTTCAATTTGTTTAACCAAACCCAAATCGTAGGCTTTAACCGGATTCAGCGAATAGACAAGATTGTAAACATTGGTGTGCGTTGCCGAATAACGAAGTGTACAAAGTGGATTAAGATTTAAAATAGCTTTTTTCCGAATTTCGGTTTCCATGTTTTGAGGTTCATCCACAATCACAATCGGGTTTGTGCTTTGAATGAACTCAATAGGCTTTTTGCCTGTCTCGTTTATTTTATTGATAATGTTTTCGTCTTTGGCAAACGAATCAATATTGATTACCAGAATTTGAACAGCATTGCTATTTGCATAGGTTCTCAGGTTAGAAACTCGCTTGCTGTCGTACACATTAAATGTTATCGCAGTATTGTCGTAGAGCGATTGAAAATGGTCGTGAGTGATTTTAAGATTCTTGATTACGCCTTCGCGGATGGCCACCGAAGGAACAACAATCAGAAATTTCTTAAATCCATAAAGCTTATTCAATTCATAAATGGTTCGCAGGTACACATAAGTCTTTCCCGTACCGGTTTCCATTTCAATGGAAAAATTTACACCCTGCAATTCAGTTACTCGGTCTTTTATTTCGTTTCGCTCCTGAATTGTTTTTACATTGGCCAGAAGTTGGTCTTCCGTAAGCTTTAAATGATTACCGAATCCGTTCTCGGTTAACAGTTGCCCGGATTGAGTCATTGTAAATTCGAAATCGCCACCGTTCAAAGGCTGACCTTCAAACAAATCTGTTACCGATTTGATGGCCTCTAACTGATATTCCTGATTGCTGTCGAAGTGCAGTTTCATGCAATGTGGCTACTTGAAATAGTTGAAATAAATGTCCGCCAGTTCATCATGAAATCCCCAACCAATGCCGCTGGTGTCGTTCATTATTTTTTCTGCCCTGTCGTGAAAGTCTTTATCCTTCGTCATGCGTACATACAAGGTACCTGCCTGCCTGAACATACTCGCCACACTATTATAAAATGGCTCGTCAATATCTCCAAAGTCATTGGTGAAATTTATACCGCATTCAACGTAGTAGAGCATAACATCTAAAAGAGTCGTCTCATCGGGCGATAGCTTTTTAAAATCAGTAACCGCTTTACGTGCATCTTTTAACCGGAGCTTGTAACCACGTGTAGGATAAAAGCAATGAAGTATGACCGTCTTAACTTTTTCACTTTTTTTAGAGGAGTTTGGGTTCAAATAAAAATCGTAATAAGACTTTACATCTTTATATTTTTTATTCAATTCCAATATTTGGCCAATCAATTGCTCTTTTGTAAAACCAGTGAGGTAACTTTTCAAGCCAACCTGTTTTGATTTTTTAATTTCGCCTTCCATGAATGCCTATTTACCTTTCTTCTTTACTTTTTTCAGTACTTTCTTTTCTTCGCCTGCCAGTCTGCGTTGTACTTTTTTTACATCTTCGGCTGGTGGCAGGCTTTCTGGCACAATACCTCTTTTGGTAAGCATGGCGCGCACAGCCTGACTGTTGTCGACATGTTCTTTTTCTATTGGATTTTGTCCTTTCAAATCCTTGGTCTGCACGTTCAGGCTGGTCATTTCAGCAGCTAAATCTTTCGCCTTTATGCTGATGGTGGGTAAGAAATCTGCTACGGGCCTGCTTTCGGGTACTCCCAGTTTTTTCTTCAACTGTTGTGTAGAGAGCCTGAACAGAGCTTGATCGCCTTTAGAGCGAATCATGGCAAAGCCCTGGTTATCTACCCCGCGTTCAAACAGAATACCGGATAGTTGTTTCTCCGTTTGACTAAGTTTTTCCCGCGCTTTAACGCGCTCATACTGAAGCAGTCTTTGCTCAACCAATTCCGCTCTTCTTGTCTGCACAGCAAAATAATTCTGCGCAAAAGCTATTTCTTCTTTTCGACTATCTCCATTTTGAGCAATTAGATAGCAGGCATATCGTGTCAAGAGAATATCCTCAATTTCCTTTTCTGCACCTTTTCCCAATGCGATCATCTTCCTGACGTCAGGAAAATGATCGGCCACCTGTTCGCCTGCCTGGGCGCACGATTCTTTTGCCTTGTCAATTACCTTTTGAAAATTCTCCCATTTGCTGTAGCCCAGCAAAAGTTGAAGCTCACGGGCACTCCAGCACTCAATCCCCTCAACCGATGAAGCTGCGGATTCAAATTTTTCGAACAACTGGAGTATCTCTTCCTTCTTCATCACTACACAGTTTTAAAGTCAATGCCCGCATCTTTCATCTGCAACACTGTGTTGGTCTTTAGCTGATCGTTATTGGCAAACAGGATGTCGAGGGTGATTACCTTTTTTGGCTTGGGAAGCGACTTAGTAATAATTTCCACCACATCGGGAGTCATCTCATCTAGGGCTATAATCAGTTCGTTATCTTTTACTGAGTAGAATTTTACTGAAGCGCCCTGAGCCTGTCGAAGGGCAATTTTATCAGTCAACTGATACCCCGCCTTTAACAGAAGTTCATAAAACATGTTGTCTTTTTCGCTGCCCTCTTTTACCGGGTTGGTAAACATTTCGAGCTGTTCAATAAGATCATTTTCTTGTTCTGTTTCGGAATTATAATTTCCTTCAGGCTCCGCTGCCAAATTCAAGTTTTCTCCCTTCTTTCTAAATGTGATTCCCCTCCAAATTTTGAAATTGGAAGATCCAAGTTTGAATACTTTAAAACCTAAATCAAGGTTGTTGTTTTCGAACAAGTCAGGCTTTTCAGATTTCTCTTTTTGAATTTTTTGAATTACCCTTCGGATTCTTTCTTTTGAAATGTCTGCGATGGTTTTAAATCCTGACTGATAAGCTTCGCTTGTTTCGTCACAAATCTCGGGTAATTGAGCTAGAATAAATCTTCTATTTCCATCCTCTTCCTTGTTAAGCTCCATAACAGCATGGGCTGTTGTGCCTGAACCCGAAAAGAAATCCAGTATCAAGTCATCTGAATCTTTTTCAGTAGCAATGGAAACTATTTTCTTTATAAGCCGAACGGGTTTGGGTGTACTAAAGATTTTCTTGCCCATCAGTTCAGCGGTTTCTTTCTGGCCTTCATCGTTGTGTCCAACTTCTTCAAACGGCCACCATGTGCTAGGCACAACACCATCCTGAATTTCAGATAAGAATCTTTTTAATCGAGGCTTTTTGTAGGATTGGTCTGGTCCCCAATACAATCGGTTTTCGGAAACCATCTTTTCATGCTTTTCCTTGCTGTATCTCCACACAGCATTTTCGTCTGGCCAAACATCCTCATTAGTTTTTGGATGTTTGATGGGATACCACAGAGTGGGACGTTCGGTCTTGGATTTACTGCTTACATACTCGCTTGATGACCAATCGCCTCTAGCATCATTGTCAGGGTTTTGATAGCGATTTAATTGCTTAGCCGTTCTTGGTAATAATTTCCTTTCAAACTCCGATGATTTTTGAAATACTAAAATATAGTCGTGCGTTGCGCTAATTCCATCATCATCATTTGCTACAGCATATTTCTTTTGCCAAACAATTTGCGCGACAAAATTCTCCTCCCCAAAAATCTCATTCATTACCAATCGGAGATTATGAACTTCATTGTCGTCAATGTGAATAAAGATTACTCCATCATCGCGCATCAGGTTTTTAGCTAAGAACAATCTCGGGTACATCATGCTGAGCCAATTGCTGTGAAAGTGTCCGCTGTCTTTACTATTTTTCCTAAAGTAGCCTTCCTTCATCAGGTAGCCTTCTTCGTCTTTGACGCCAATTCGCTTATCGTAGTCAGCCCTGTTCTCTTTAAAACTGTCGGGGTAAATAAAACTGTCGTTGCCCGTATTGTAAGGCGGGTCTATAATAATGCACTTTACTTTTCCGTAGTAGGATTTTTGTAATACTTTAAGAACCTCCAGGTTCTCGCCTTCAATAAATACATTTCCGGTTGTGTCAAAATTGATGGATTCTTCTGGGGCTGGTTTAATTGTGGCGGTGGTTGGTTGCTGCAACGCTTTAAACGCATCAGATTTGCCAGCCCAATTCAGGGTATATCGTTCATTGGCAATAGCAATGTTGTCGCCAAAGTGCGCCTTTAGCTTCTCCCAATCGAGTTGGTCTTCGCTGAATACTTCAGGCAAAACAGACTTTAACTTTTTTAGATTGTCGTCTTTGATATTCAGCGATTCACCGTTCATGAGTTTACTATCGTGTTTGTCCAAATATAGGTTTTTAGGCCCTTAATTCCGTCAGTTGACGGGTGGGGATTTGGCTCTTGCCATAGCTTGGGTGTCGCGGTTGGGTTTGCGTGGCTATGGTGTGTGCCAAATGCATGGGGCAAGTCGAAGCAGAATATTCTTAAAAATGCGAAGGGTGACTATATAATCTTTTAGTCTGTCCTACGGTTTAAATTTTTAAAGTCCAAGTTGTTCCGAAGCTGTTCACTTGTCCCTGCGGGAAATCTTTGTTATAAAATTGTCAACCGTTTTTTAAAACTGAATTTTTGTGCGGCACATTGCTACCAACATCGAAATCTCAGCAATATTGATATGTAACCTTTCCTTTATTTTAAATTCTAATGTGCCTCCAGCCAGTTCTTGCCTATTCCCACTTCTACTTCCATGGGCACGTCAAGTATCACGGCCGACCTCATGAGTTCTATTACTTTGGGTTTTACAATTTCTTGTTCTTCGTGATGAAGGTCAAACACTAATTCGTCATGTACCTGCATGATCATTTTTGTTTTTAGCTTTTCGCGCTCCAGCCATTTGTGAATTTGAATCATGGCTATCTTAATGATATCCGCAGCGCTTCCTTGAATGGGTGCATTAATCGCGTTACGCTCGGCAAAACCTCTTGTAGTGATGTTGCGGGAGTTGATGTCGCGCAGGTAGCGTCTTCGTCCTAAGATGGTTTCTACCTATTCCTTCTCTCGTGCAAAGTTGATGGAGTCAACCGTGTAACGTTTGTTATGAACAGGGCTTTATTGTCGTCTCTCCTTTACGTCTCTTGAAATACTCAATGATTTCAGCCTTGGTCATCTTTGATAACTTATCGCTCAATTTATCGCGTTGCTGTCTCATGAATTTAACTGCATCAAATTGTTTTTCAATCGTCTTCATATTTTTCAAATTCTCTTGGTGAACGTATCTCAATTTGTCTGTACCCATTCTTTATGTTGATCGAGTTGTAACCACGTATTCGTTGAACATTTACAATATGTTTGAAATTCCAGCTTATTAGAAAGTCAGCTCGATTTATTGTCGCTAAAGCAATATGTAAACAATCAGCAAAACTGGTGTGGCCAACTACTTTTTCCGTTATATATTCTGTCGCGAGGTCAACAGCTTCGTCTGTAGCTTCAAGGAACTCAGTTGACTCGATTTTAAGACTTTTCACTAATTCCTTTACTTTTTCCGGAGCATTTTCAAGCTCGTCCTGAGTTACTGTCGAAAATAGTAAAGTGAATTCATTGCTTTTAAGTCGATTAAATAGAGGAATTGTATGCTCAGTAAACTCTTCGTCAAAGTAACCGCCAAATACTGATGTGTCAATATATACTCTTTGCTTCACGATTCGAATTTACAAAAAATTGTCCCAGGTCCTTTAATCGCTAATCTAATGCGCCTCCAGCCAGTTTTTGCCTATGCCTACTTCTACTTCCATCGGCACATCGAGTATCACAGCTGAGCGCATGAGCTCGATCACTTTGGGCTTTACAATTTCTTGCTCTTTGTGATGAAGGTCAAACACCAATTCATCATGTACTTGCATGATCATTTTTGTTTTTAGCTTTTCGCGCTCAAGCCATTTGTGAATTTGAATCATGGCAATCTTAATGATATCCGCAGCGCTTCCTTGAATGGGTGCGTTAATGGCGTTACGCTCGGCAAACCCTCTCGTGGTGATGTTGCGCGAATTGATGTCACGCAGGTAGCGTCTTCTTCCTAAAATGGTTTCTACGTATTCCTTCTCACGTGCAAAGTTGATGGAGTCATCCATGTAGCGTTTGATTGCCGAAAATTCTTTGAAATAGGATTCAATGATTTCGGCTGCTTCCGTTCTTGATATTCCAAGATTTTGTGAAAGACCAAAGGCAGTGCTGCCGTATAAAATTCCAAAGTTTACTTCCTTGGCTTTCCGTCTCATGTCAGGCGTCACTTTATCCAGGGTCACCTTAAAAACTTTTGCTGCCGTGGTCGCGTGAATGTCGCGCTTGTTACGGAAGGCTTCGATCATCGTTTCATCCTTGGCGAAGGATGCTGCAATGCGCAATTCAATCTGCGAATAATCGGCAGACATGAACAGGAAATCTTCACCGCGAGGAACAAAAGCTCCGCGTATTTGTCTTCCTTTCTCTGTGCGGATGGGTATGTTCTGAAGATTGGGATTGTTGGAACTCAATCTTCCCGTAGCAGCTACTGCTTGTCGATAGTCGGTGTGAATACGATGATCAAGTTTGCTCACCATCCTTGGCAATGCATCCACGTAAGTGGAACGAAGCTTTTCATATTCGCGGAAGTCAAGAATTTTTTTCGCGATCTCGTGTTCACCGGCTAGCTTCTGCAACACATCTTCACCGGTGGCATACTGTCCCGTCTTTGTTTTCTTTGCTTTGTCGAGTAGCTTCATCTTGTCAAACAAAATTTCTCCTAACTGTTTAGGGGAGGCGATGTTGAACTCTGTTCCTGCAATCTCAAAAATTTCTTTCTGAACAATAGCACTGTCTTTCTTCAATGCTTCCGACATCCACTTCAGTGTTTCCTCATCGATGTTTACGCCTTCAAACTCCATGTGCGCGAGCACTGATACCAGCGGCATCTCAACTTCACGCAAGAGTCTCCATTGTCCTTTTTCTTGAAGTTCTATCTCAATCTTAGATTTTATCTGCAGCGTGAGATCTGCACGCTCACAGGCGGACTCAAAACTTTCCGTCTCCTCATCCAGGTAATAATCCAGGTACTGACCGCATAAAATGGAAAAATTATGCGATGCTTCTGGTTCAATTAAGTAATGAGCAAGCATCGTGTCAAACAAATTGCCCTTCACATAAATGCCATATTTTTTCAATACCAGAATGGAGGACTTAATGTTGTGACCCACTTTTCCAATGCGATCCTCTGCGAAGATTTCTGAGAATTCGTTGAGAATATGTTGCGCGTCACTTCCAAGTGGAACATAAAAACTTTCACCGGGCGAGTAAGAGCAAGCAAAACTAGTGGCAACAAAATCAAAGTTAACGGCTTCATCGGTGTGCACCTCAAATGAAAACTGCTTTTGATCTTTTAATTTTAGAATCAACTCCCGTCTGCTTTCTGCCGTTTCAACCTGACGATAGGAAACATTTGTTTTATCCAGCAATTTCTTTTCAACACCGGGCGCTGGCGTTGATTCTTCAGATTGCTCCAAGCCAAACATACTAAGCTGCGAAGGCTTTGGCGCAGAAGCAGCAACAACCGGTGCCCCCGATAGAAGTCCATAGATGCGAGGCGCCATCGTTTTGAATTCGAGCTCCTCAATGATGGGCTTCAATTTTTCAACATCCGGCCCGGTGTAAACCAAATCTTCTTCATCCCAGGGCACGGGCACATCAATAATAATGGTGGCTAACTTTTTTGATAAAATCGCCTGTTCACCAAATTGCTCAACGCGTTCTTTTTGTTTACCCTTCAACTCACTGGCATGAGCTATTATATTTTCTACAGTCTTATACTGCTTTAAAAGTTCAGCCGCAGTCTTAGGCCCAATGCCTGGAATGCCCGGAATATTATCGGACGTATCTCCCTGCAAACCCAGAATATCAATCACCTGAGAAACATTTTCGATATCCCACTTTTCACAAACTTCTTTAGGGCCTAGTATGTCCACCGCATTACCCATATAGGCGGGCTTATAGAGAAGAATCTTTTCAGTCACAAGTTGCCCAAAATCTTTATCGGGCGTCATCATAAAAACTTCGAAGCCTTCCTTTTCTGCACGTTTGGCGATGGTGCCAATGATATCATCTGCTTCATAGCCATCTAATTCCAAAATCGGAATGTTAAAGCCTCGCAATATTTCTTTCACCTTAGGCACACCGCTTCGAATGTCTTCAGGAGACTCCTGACGGTTGGCTTTGTATTCTGGAAAAATCTCATCACGAAATGTCTTGGCAGAAGTATCGAATGCCACGGCTATGTGCGTAGGTCTCTGTTTTTGGATTACTTCCAGCAATGTGTTGGTAAAACCAAACGGTACTGATGTATTAATTCCTTTGGAATTGATTCGTGGATTTTTTGTGAACGCAAAGTGCGCGCGGTAAATGAGCGCATATGCATCAAGAAGAAAGAGTTTTTTGTCGGAGGCCATGGGGCGAAGGTAGAAAGAAGGGATAGAAGTTTAAACAGGAAAATCAGGCTAAACACTCTATTCCTAAAAAAAGTAAAAGAGCGGAAAATTCTTCCGCTCTTCTATCCCATAATGATTGCTGATATTCTTAATTTTTATTTTTTAAATCCAGAGCAAAGTCTTTGGCAGTTTTGGCCGTCATGATATCCATAAAGCTAAGCGCTCCGTTGGTTACTGGTCCGCCTCCGGTTTGAATCTGTGGCACAACAGCACCGGTGTATTTACTAAAAGCTTCCGCCCATACTTTTTGTACTTCTACCTGGGCCTTTAGTTTCATTTCAAGAGCTCCATCGGCCTGCATGATGCGTTGTCTTGCATAAGCGTTAGCATCGGCCAACTCTTTAATTTTCTTGGCTTCAAGGATAGATCCTTCATACGCAATTTTCTGTTGCATCTTATCTTGTTCAGCAACCTTCACTTTAGTTTGCGCCTCAACAACTTGCTTGGTTTGCTCTTGCTTTTGCTGATATTCAATTTCCACCAGGGCTTGTTCACCTTTTGCTTTCGCGGTAAGGGTTTGTTGTTGGGCCGTCATCAATTCCTGTTTTGAAATCGAAGACTTGGTGACTGCGTCAATGATTTTCACTAGTTTTTCATCCACTTTGTTTTCATAGTCTACATCCGTGATCGCAGCATCGGCCACGGTGATACCGTATTCTTTGATAGAAGATAGTTTACGCTTGGGTGCTGCTGTTTTTTTATCGTACTGAATTTCGGTTTGATACACTCTCTTCTTTTCCATCTCCAAAGAATCGTACACTACGTTCTCTTCCGTCACCAGTAAATAAACACCTTCTTTCAGCTGATCTAAAAAATCCTGGGCCATTTGCGCGCGACCACCACCATAGTGCTTCTCACTGCTCATTAACTGAGCCGATGATTGCAAACACTCTTTTGTGTAAGGAGCAAGTCTCTTCACCACCAGTGACTGTGGTGTTCTGTGTGTGTTGTGAATGAGAATCATTTCTTTTTCATCCGATGGTAAAATAAATTGAGTGATGCCGCGCACATCGGCAGTAGTCGCATCGCTAAAGCGAATCATGATCTGACCGACTTCAATGCCGTTGTCTTCAATCTCCAGCTTGGGCACAGCATCCTGATACGTAACTGAGATCTGGTTAGGCCATTCTTTTTCTTTGGCAAAGAAGCCCGCATAAAATATTCCGGGAGCAAACTGAACAATCTGCTCACCATTGGTTCGCTCTACTACTGTGCGATTACCGGCATCGTTCCACGAGAAAGGATTAACAATAAGAAACAGGATTAATCCAAGAATGGCTAATACACCAGCAGCGATTGTTTTTTTTGTAATCATAGGATTGTTGGGATTGATTGAGTTCATAGGGTTAAGGGTTTTGATTTTTGTTGGGGTTGTTTTTATTTGAAAAATAGTTGGTGAGCAGCAATACAATTACGTATGCGACAATACCGAATACGGCCAGAAATCCGACCGCAAGTGCTAATCTAATCATAAGAGTGTGAGAATTAAGTGTGAGAAAACTGAATGTGACGAAGCGTCTTTGATTTTGCAACCTAAATGATCTGTTACATGTGTGTGTTGTGAATTTTGATCATATATGCATCATCCCTCGTGAGGGAAACCAAGGAAACAATAATTTATTTTAACCGAGGTAAATTCTATTAATTCTCATAATTCATTTAATGTCGTCACACTTTTCTTTTTGATTTTTTATGGCTAAATAGGACTTCTAAATCGTTTGTTATGAGCCAAAGTAGCCCCCTCCTTCAGTTTCTCAAATGGGAAAAAGAAGTACCCAACGACTTGTTTCTCCGTCAGCCCTTTGAAGGTGAATGGCGCAACTGGTCATTTCAACAAGCGGGGGAAGAAGCCAGAAAAATTGCAGCTGGTTTAAAACGATTAAATCTTCCCAACCGGAGTAACATTGCACTGCTTTCAAAAAACTGTGCCCACTGGATCATGGCCGATCTGGCTGTCATGATGGCCGGACATATTTCTGTGCCGCTCTATGCAACACTCACCGCACATTCCATTCAACAGATTCTAGAACACAGTGAATCGAAAGCAATTATCATTGGCAAGCTCGATAACTACCAGGCACAACAAGAAGGAATTCCTGCCAGCACGATTCGCATCGGTATGGAACTATATGGAATACAAGAATCACACTCCTGGGAGAAAATGCTAGCTGCCGAAAAACCAACTTCTGAAGTTGCTCCATGGGATTATGATGAGTTGCTTACCATCATGTACACTTCCGGCACAACGGGTAAACCCAAAGGGGTGATGCACTCCGCTGGTAATTTCGATGCTGTACTGAATGTTGCTATTTCAGATTTATTACTTCCAAAAAGACCAAGGCTATTTTCATATTTACCAATAAGTCACATTGCTGAGCGCATGGGCGTAGAGATGGCTGGAATTTATCTTGGAGGAACGTTCTCCTTTGCAGAGTCTTTGGAGACTTTTCCTAAAAATCTTTCCGACACGCAACCTGATGTATTCTTTGCCGTGCCACGCATTTGGGCAAAATTCCGGGAGAAGATTTCGGAAAAACTACCTCCAAAAAAATTAAACACACTGCTCTCCATTCCTATTATCAACAATGTGATTCGTAAAAGCATCAAGAAAAAATTAGGCCTTTCCAAAGCCACTCATATTTATTCTGGTGCCGCTCCCATTTCGGTTGATATGCTGGAATGGTTCGACAAAATTGGTGTTACCATTTATCAGGCTATTGGTATGACAGAAGATTGTATCTACTCACATTTTAATAAAGCAGGAGCTAATCGTTTTGGAACCGTAGGTAAGGCACTTTCCGGCTTGCAATTTAAAATTGCTGACGATGGTGAGATGAGGATAAAAACTCCCAGCTTGATGAAGGGCTATTATAAAGAGCCTGAACTCACCGCTGCTGCATTTGACGAGCAAGGATTTTTAAAAACGGGCGACAAAGCAGAGATGGATAAAGATGGTTATGTCTCCATTGTGGGAAGAGTGAAAGATCAATTCAAAACAGACAAAGGAAAATATGTTTCACCTGCGCCAATTGAAATGATGTTGACTGCCAACCAGGATATTGAACAGGCATGTGTAGTGGGCATGGGCATACCGCAACCAATTGCTTTGGTGGTGCTTTCCGCTGCCGGAAAGGCGAAATCAAAAGAAGATATCTCGTTAAGCCTGGCAAACTCTATCAGCCAGGTTAACCCTAATCTGGAATCGTACGAGAAACTTGAAAAAGCCGTAATCATGAAAGGTGAGTGGACCATTGAAAATGGTTTGATAACTCCTACGCTGAAGGTAAAGCGCAACGAGGTAGAAAAAATTCATATACCCAAATATTCAACGTGGTATCATACACAGCCTGGTGTAGTGGTGTGGGAGTGACATAAGTCATTTCTCACCTTGACGTATCTCATAGCATGTGATTCATTAGAACATACCTTTAATTAAAAAAGGTTGAGTGCTTTTGATGACTCTTCATCACGAATCTCAAGGCATTCGCTGTGGCATTTAAATACTACTACTATGAAAAAGAAAGAGCCCGTAAGCACGATAATGACCAGGATGATTCATAAGGTGCAGATGGAAGATAAACTAACCGATGCACTTGAACTGGTTCGCAAATACGGAGTGCGCCACGTTCCGGTTATTCATGACAAACAATTAGTGGGAATTATCAGCAAGACCGACCTGAACCGACTCACCTTCAGCAATATGTTTGACGGAGAGGAAGACGCTGATGAAGCCGTTTTTGATATGCTCACCATAAGCCAGGTAATGTCGCACAAACCA